>JAEUIP010000344.1 GCA_016795075.1 Planctomycetaceae bacterium
GTTCTTGTCGGCGGTGTCGGCATAGTCGGCGATCTGGTGCTGCGTTTCGTTCGCTGAACGTCCCGCCCAGTCGGTACGGAAGCCGCTCGGTTCGACCAACATGACCTTGATGCCTAGCGGTTCCACTTCTTGCCAAAGTGATTCCGACAGGCCCTCGACCGCAAACTTTGTGGCGTTGTAATAACCCAGCGCGGGAAACGAACGCAAGCCAGCAATGGACGAGAGATTGACGATGAATCCTTGGCGACGTTTTCGCATGCCGGGCAGAACCAAATGAATCATTCGACTCAACCCAAAGACATTGACATCAAACATCTTGCGAACTTCCGTCTCGCTACTTTCTTCGACGGCGGCAAAGTAGCCAATTCCCGCGTTGTTGACCAACACATCGATTCCGCCGTAATGCTCTTCCGCCGTTTGGACGGCTGCTTCCGCTTGTGACCGGTCCGTCACATCCAGTTTCAGAATCAGGGCGTCTCCCAGATCCTTCAGGTCCTGCACGTCTCCTGGGTCTCGCGATGTCACAACGACTCGATAGCCGAGTTCCAGAACATGTTTGGCAATCTGCCTGCCAAATCCCGTGGAGCATCCGGTGATGAACCACACCGGCTTCCGTGATTCTTGCTTGCGTTTTGGGGTCGTTGACATGGCTTGGCTTTCTGAAGTTGGGAACGATCGAGCTCCAGGAACGGGGCGGCAACCGTTCTGGAGTTGCAAGTGTGTGGGCAACGCCTGTGTGATGGCATCGAGAGATCCCTTAATTGGATCTGGCGGTATTGGCGATCGAGAATGGAAACGCGGTCTTGTGCCTTCTGGGGGTGGATGCGTTCGAGCTGGGATGCTGGGCGAGTAGCGGAAGCCGCGCGACATGGACCGTTTTGTTGCATCAACGACCAAGACGGCTTGGCAGTTGGGCAGTCTGGTAGTTTCCGCCAGGGAGTACCTAGGGGAGTGCTCGATTTTGCGGCAAGATACAAGTGATAGAATTGTGGCCGTTGGTTGCGCTGATGGAGTGGAATCGATCCGAGCGAACTCAACGGGATGACCGTGTTGTGTTTCGACAAGTTGCCATGAGGTTAGAGCGATGGATACAAGTACACAAAAGACAACCTATTCGCATCGTGCTCCTACTGGCTCCACGATGCGCGCGGTCGAGTACGATCACTATGGCGACGCAAGTACGCTGCACATGGCCGAGCGTCCCGTTCCGCGACGATTGCCGGGTCAACTGTTGATTGAAGTGGTGGCTTCCAGTGTGAATCCGATCGACTACCGATTTCGTCGTGGCGACCTGAAAGGGATTGTTCCGTTTGGATTTCCCCGCGTTCCGGGCTACGATGTCGCGGGATTTGTGGTGGAGACCGATAGCGGAAGTGGCTTTGCGGTCGGCGACCGAGTCATGGCCTTTCTGGATCATACTCGCGGCGGTGCCTTGGCAGACTATGCCGTCTGCGCCGTTGCGTCTGCGGCGAAGATCCCTGACTCGATGCCCATGGACGAAGCAGCCGCGATTCCGTTGGCGGGATCGACCGCGTTACAATCGCTGCGCAATCACGGCAAAATCAAACCCGGGCAAACCGTCCTGATCAACGGCGCCAGTGGCGGGGTGGGCATGTTCGCCGTCCAACTGGCGAAAGCCTATGGTTGTCACGTGGATGCCGTCGCCAGTGCTAAAAACCGAGAGTTCTGCATGTCGCTAGGCGCCGATCATTTCTACGACTACGAACAAGACGACTTTACGAAATCCAGAGAGCGTTGGGACATTATCTTTGATGTCGCGGGAAAAGCTCACTATCTCGCTGCTCGAGCGGTGTTGAAGGAAGGCGGGCACTTCGTGTCCACGGAGCCGAACATCGAAGGGATGTTGGTCACGATCTTGACTTGGCCGCTCTCGAAGTCGGGACAAGTCATGTTGGCGGTGCCTGCCGGTGACGATCTCCGCGAGTTGATCCGACTGTATGAACTGGGTGCGTTGCGGGTAACGATCGACAGCCAATTTCGATTCGAAGAAGCGGCTGATGCGCATCGCCGCGTTGAAACCGGAGTCGAGCATGGAAAAGTTGTCTTGATCAACTCGCAGACGATTTGAGTTCTGTGAGCCAGAGCCCGGTTAGTCGAGAGTTCGCTGCGTTCCGTTGTTTGCCTTCTCTAGTTGAGGGGCTTAGGACGGACGTTGACCACAGAGGACACGGAGTTGCACAGAGGAAGATGGTGGTGGGATTGGATATTTAGTTTGGGTTGATTCGTGAGAAACGTGGCGTGAGTTGTTTGATCGGGGTCTGGGAAACGACGTACCGGTTTATGGCGTTGGCTTACTACTCTCTGTGTTCCTCGGTGCACTCGGTGGTCGATCTCCTGCGTTAAGTTGACCACGGAAGACACGGAATTGCCCAGAGGAAGATGATGGTCATTCGTGTGGGGTCGTGGTTGGGCGCTGCGACATTATGGATTTTCCAGCTGAAGCGTTGCTGGCTTGGAGAGGGTTCGGGCGACGGGGCAATGGCTCATGAGGGCGAGGATCTTTTGTTGTTGTTCGGGACTCAAGCCGGTTAATTCCAACGAGTACACAAACGTGATGTCGCCCGTCGCGTTCTTTTCGATCCGGACTTGGCAGCGAGCGTCCTCCAGTGGCCAATGATGTTCGACCGCGTACATCCGCGCCGTGATCACCATGCACGTCGCCAGTCCGGCCTCGATCAATTCGTGGGGGCCAAACCCCTGCCCTCCTCCACCCTTGGCCAGCGATAGATCGGCCTCGGCAGTTTCCGTACGGCTTGTGAATTTTGTGCGGTAGCTACCTGCCGGATTGTTCGCTTGGATCATCGCTCGGCTCCGAGAATTGAATCGCCCTCCGCCCGCCTCAGTTTCCTTCCGCCGCGCGTTCCTGCAAGATGGCTCACCCCCGCCGTCCAGATTCGCTGCCCGGTCGCGATCCGTGGTCCATGGAGCTTGTTCCTGGATTTATAGGGCATTTCTCCCGGCGGATGACCGACGTCACACCCACCAAACAATTTTTCTTCGCCTTCACTTGACATGCTAATGGTTTACATGTAATATATATTTCATGGGCGGTAGGACGTTGGATGTTGCGGGCGTGAAAACACCGGAGAGTGACCATGAAGAAACTAAGACGAGCGGCCGAGCGCGGCTTTGCGGACCACGGCTGGTTAAAGACTTTTCATACATTTTCGTTTGCCGAATACCGAGACCCACAACAGGTTCACTTTCGGGCGTTGCGGGTCATGAACGAAGATTGGGTGGCTCCTGGGCAAGGGTTCGGCGAACACCCGCACCACGACATGGAGATTGTCACCTACGTGTTGGAGGGGCAATTGGAGCATCGCGATTCGATGGGCCATGGCGAAATCCTCAAGCCCGGCGAATTCCAACGCATGTCCGCGGGATCGGGGATCACGCACAGCGAATTTAATCCTTCTTCCTCCGAGCCCGTCCATCTGTACCAGATCTGGTTGTTCCCGGCCGTGAAAGGGCTCAAGCCCAGTTACGAGCAACGACCTTTTCCGGAATCGGGACGACAAGGGCAATGGCAACTGGTTGCCGCCCCGCCCGATGATCGGAACCACGCGCATGGCAAGCCGCTCACGATCCAGCAAGACGCTCGCATCTATCTGGCGAACTTGGCCGCCGGAGAGTCGCTGGGCCGACCGATCGCGACGGGGCGACACGTGTGGTTGCAAGTGTTGCGCGGCGACGTGGAGGTCGAGGACCTCGCGCTGCAAGCTGGCGATGGACTGGCGCTAAGCGACGAATCCGATTTGCAACTGTCCAGTCGCAGCGGCGCGGAGTTGATGTTGTTCGACCTCGCCTGAGGCGACTGGCTCAAATTGACACAAAAATGTTTTCCCTGACCCTTCTCCTGCAGTGGGGAGAAGGGAGCCCCCTTACGAAAGAAACCAAGGAGTTTTCCCATGCAATCGTTGTTAACGAATGTCACGTCCCTCGTGGGCCGTTTGTTTATCGGCACGATCTTCCTGATGAGTGCGATTGGCAATAAGATACCGCAGTTCTCCGAAGTGGTCGGGGCGATGGAGTCCAAAGGGGTTCCGTTGCCGAGCCTGATGTTGGTCGGGGCGATCGTGTTCCTGGTCGCCGGGAGCCTGTCGGTGATCAGCGGCTACAAAACTCGGATCGGCGGAACGTTGTTGCTAGTGTTTTTGGTTTTGGCCACGTACTACTTCCATAACTTCTGGGCGTTCGAAGGCGCGGACCAGCAACGTGAGATGATTCAGTTCATGAAGAATCTTTCGCTCGTGGGAACGATGCTATTTCTGATCGCCAACGGTGGCGGACGCTGGAGCCTGGACGGGCTCTTCGCCAACGCCGACAATCGCGGATCGGGCGAGCAGAAGTAGAACGGGCGAGTACACCGCGCGAGATTGGGATCACGCTGAGAAGACAAGGCCAGGTGAAGGTGGGGGAAAGGATTCGGTGCGAAGGGAGTACACCGCGCGAGATTGGGATCACGCTGAGAAGGCATGGCCGAGAGAATGTGTGGGAAAGGATTCAGTGCGAAAGGAGTACACCGCGCGAGATTGGGATTACGCAGAGAAGGCATGGCCGAGAGAGTGTGTGGGAAAGGATTCAGTGCGAAAGGAGTACACCGCGCGAGATTGGGATCACGCAGAGAAGACTTGGCCAGGTGACTGTGTGGGAAAGGATTCAGTGCGAAAGGAGTACACCGCGCGAGATTGGGATCACGCTGAGAAGGCATGGCTGTGAAAGAGTCTGGAATACCAACCGAGGACTCCGCGTGAGACTGGGATGGCGCTGAGACGAGCGTATCGTCGATCAGCAATCAAGAACTAAATGACAACGAACCAAGAACCAAAACATCCACTACTTTTATACCGGAGTAATGATTCATGACGACAACACCTCATCTTTTCAAGCCCTTGGAGTTTGGCGGGCTCAGGTTGAACAACCGCATTGCGTTGGCTCCGATGACGCGAGCTCGGGCGGGTCGCGAGCGAGTGCCAAATTCTTTGATGGCCGAGTATTATCGGCAGCGAGCTGGGGCGGGCCTCGTGATTAGTGAAGCAACCACGATCTCGCCGCAGGGCAACGGCTGGAATGAATCGCCGGGGATTTATTCGGACGCGATGGTGGAAGGCTGGAAAGAAGTCGTCGGGGCGGTTCACGGTGCGGGCGGAACGATTTTCATGCAAATGTGGCACTGTGGGCGAGCTTCGCATCCGAGTTTTCACGATGGGCAGCCGCATGTAGCGCCGTCGGCGATCAAGATCAATGCCGAATACATTCACACACCGAAGGGAAAAGAGCCGCATGCGACCCCACGGGCGCTGGAGACCGATGAGATTGCTCGGGTCGTTGACGATTATCGGCAAGCCGCGCAACGGGCTTTGAGTGCGGGTTTTGATGGTGTCGAAATTCATGCGGCCAACGGTTATTTGTTGGATACGTTCTTGCAGAGCAAGACCAATCATCGGGAGGACCAATACGGCG
>JAEUIP010000345.1 GCA_016795075.1 Planctomycetaceae bacterium
GAATACCGCTTCGCTTGGCGATCACTTGTTGGGTGGCCGAGTGAACCCGTCGGAAGCGGCCATGTTGATGCACGGGATCAATGCGTATGCTCCCGAATTTTCAGCCGCTGGGCAAACTCTGTGGCAATTGGCAGGACTTCCCAAGTCGCTTCACCCCAGTTTGCAGGTGGAACTACGGAAGGAGCCGCACGAATGAATTCTCCTGACGTTCCATCCCGCGCCATTCGAGTTCCGATCCTGACACGCGTCGAAGGGGAAGGCTCGCTGTTGGTCAAACTGCGGGAGCGAGAAATCTTGGACGTGCAGTTGGCAATTTTTGAACCGCCACGTTTGTTCGAATCGCTGCTGCGAGGCAGGCCATTTTCCGACGTGGCCGATATCACGGCCCGGATCTGCGGAATATGCCCCATCGCGTATCAAATGACGGCCGTCCAAGCCTTGGAAGCCGTATTCGCCGTATCGGTCGATCCGGAAATCCGCAGCCTCCGCCGACTGATGTACTGCGGCGAGTGGATTGAAAGTCACGCGTTGCACGTCCATTTGTTGCAAGCTCCCGATTTCTTCGGTCTGGACAGTGGTATTGAATTGGCAGAACGATTTCCTGACGAAGTCAAACGCGGGCTGCGATTGAAGAAGATCGGCAACAAGTTGTTGGAGACTTTGGGAGGCCGCGCGATCCACCCGGTCAATCTTGCGGTCGGTGGGTTCTACCGTCTGCCAAAGGTGGCGGAACTCCAAACGCTGATCTCTGATTTTGAATGGGGATTGGCAGCGGCGATCGACACCGTTCGTTGGATCGCCACCATCCCCTTGCCATCGATCCAGCTTCCTTATGATTATGTGGCGATTCAACATCCTGACGAATATGGAATAATCGAAGGAGAGGTTGTTTGCTCGGACGGATTGCGAATCTCGCACCACGACTACGAGCAACACTTCGGCGAGATTCAAGTGCCTCATTCGACCGCCTTGCAATCCCGACGAGTTCCTACGGGGAGCTCGTATTTTGTCGGCCCCCTGGCTCGCGTCAATTTGAATCGCGAGCAACTGGCGGAACCAGCGCGGCGAATCGCAGATGAGATCCAATTTCCAACGCCGTGTCATAATGCCTACTATGGGATCTTGGCCAGGTCGATCGAGGTTGTTCACGCGTTTGCGGAAGGCTTGGGCCATCTTCGCAGTTACCAAGGGCGAGCCGATGCTCGCGTGCCATTCTCAGTGAAAAATGGTGCGGGCTGTGCCGTCACGGAAGCGCCACGCGGTTTGATCTATCATCGATATGAAGTCGACGCTCAGGGCCGGATCGAATTGGCCAAAATCGTCCCGCCAACATCACAAAATCAAGCTCAAATCGAAGGGGACTTACGGGCATTATTGCCAAGTTTATTGGACCAGCCCGATGCTCAAATCGCGCTGAATTGCGAACGATTTGTCAGAAATTACGATCCGTGCATCAGCTGTTCTACCCATTTTCTAAATCTGCGTATCGAACGTGAATGACCAAACGAATCCCGGAGCGGGGCTGCATCCTTGGTTGATGGTGGGACTCGGTAGCCCACATGGGAGCGACCGACTGGGATGGGATTTGGTCCAGTTGCTGCAGGAAACTCGACCTGAGGCGTGGACGATTCGCATGGCGAGAGTTCCTACCGACGTGTTGGATTGGCTCGAAGGTTGCCAACGATTGCACTTGGTCGATGCGTGCCCGATGTTCGAACAGCTAGGACGTGTTCATCGACTTTTGTGGCCCGATGCACAAATCCTGCGAAATCGCACGACGACTTCGCATGATTATGATGTGCCGCAGGTATTGCAGCTCGCCCAAAGCTTGGGGCAAATGCCGCCGGAGGTCGTTATTTGGGCAATTGAAGTTGAGGCAAGCACCCGCCTCGATCCAACTCCGGATTGGATGCTTGCTGCTGCTCGCATGATCACGTCCACCGAGTTTTGCGATAAGGCGGTATGAGTCATGCACGAGATGTCCATCGCCCGTGCGATCTATCGGCAAATCGAACTGGCCGAACAGGAACAGAACGGAATGCAGCCGATCGCTTGTGAAGTTGAAGTCGGTCCGCTCTCGGGAATTGAACCGTTGTGTCTCCAGGCAGCATTCGCGGATTTGATGAACGAAGTTGGGAGGATGATTGGGCTAACCATTCAAGAGATCCCGTTGCGCGGCCGTTGTAGCGATTGTCACACGGAATCGTCGATCGATGGCTTTCAGTTCAACTGTTCCATATGTGGCGGCCCACGAATGCAAGTCACCAGCGGAGATCAAATTCAGCTTGTGAGCATCGACTTTCTCTAGAAATTCGGGCCAAGGATGCACGCCCCGAAATCCAGGCCCCATCGCCCCGATCCTGCCAATTAAGTAGCGCGAGCGCCGCACCCTTGTCGTGGACTCTAAAGTGTTCGCATTTGGAACAGAACGCATTGGTAATGATTAATGGATATTGGAAAATGCAAAATGCAGACTGAAGAAACGAACAACACGTAAACAGTGACATTCGTTTTTCTTTCTCCCGTAATCATTAACCATTACTTTGCTACCCAGTCAGATAGCCTCCGCGTCACGGCCAAAACCGCAGACGAAAGCAGCTTGCGCAAAAGAGCCGCACCATCACGAACGGACGAACGAATTTACTTCCGCCGTAAGGGCGATCGAGGCATTCGCTCGCGGATTCACGCTCGCTCTACGATTCGCACGTGTGAACCGACTTGGTTTGAAACTTTAGACCCGAGTCAACTTACTGACGCGGCCGGTTCCCACCCATTCGGCGACCAGGATATTCCCGTCATTGTCGAAGCAGGCATCGTGCGGATGGACAAATTTTCCATCCAGCCACTGATCGGGCTTGGAGCGAATGTTATCACCCTTGGTCACTCGTTCGACATCCGCGCCCAAGGTCGCTACGACCTCGTTCTTGGCACCCAACAGCGTGATGCGCGCGTGAAGTTCGGGAACCATCAATAGATCGCCGTACGATGAGACATTGGCTGGCATACCGAAACCGTCCATCGTTCGCAGATGTTTGCCGTCCAAATCTAAAAATTGTAGCCGGTTGTTCGCCCGATCGGTGACGACCACCTCGGGGGTCTTGCCACCACGCTGATCCAACCATAAGCCGTGTGGCGTATCAAAAGTTCCTTCGCCCGGACCCGGCCCACCGAAACACGATACCCAATTGGCGTCTTTGTCGTAGCGATGAATAAAGAACGATCCATATCCATCGGCCAACAAAAAGCCCCCGTCAGGTAGAAACGCAAAATTGGTGGGCATGAATCGATCACGTCCCCACACCTTCTGTCGTTTCGTATCTTCGTCAGCGGCGTACTTGCCGGAATCCATTGGGGCATACTTCTCCCAAACCGTTTCACCAGTCAGGGTCAACTTGGCGAAAACTTTCACTTGTTGATAACCGGTCACGTACAGATACGGTGTTCCATTGTCGACTCGAACTTCCAAGCCGTGCCCGCCGCCTTGAAACCGCGAGCCGAAACTTCGGATAAATTTGCCTTGTGGATCAAAGACGAAAATGGACGGGTGATCCGGTTTGTCTTCGTGTCCCTCGTGAATCACGTACACCAAACCGTCGGGATCAACGGCAACGTTATGGGTCGTTTGCCAAGTGAACTTATCTGGCAATTGGGCCCAATGGTGATTCATCTCGTATTGATAGTCGCCCTGCCCCAGAATATTTTTGGGTCGGTTCTTTGAAGTCCGAATAAACGGAGCTGCCAGGCCTGTAGTTGGCAACAAAACAGCTGCCGTCGTCGCAGCCGCAGCGCCCAAAAAACCTCGACGACCTACGGAACCAAACGTCTGGGACATGAGACACTCCTCTCGAGGAAACATTTGACTGCGTTTTTCAGGCTTGTGCCTGTCGCTCCTAAACTTTGTCGATGTAGCGATTGATCACGTTTTCAATCAGTTCTTGGCGACCGCTGCCGTTGGGGGCTGCTTCGCCTTTGCCCATAATGAACTTTTCCAGTTCTCGAAAGTTCATTTGGCCCGCTTCGATTTTCGCACCAAGTTCGCCATTCCAATTGGCGTAACGTTGGTCAACAAATTTTTCCAATGCTCGGTCCTTACGCATCGAAGCAGCGATCTTCAGGCCTCGAGCGAAGGCATCCATGCCACCAATATGCGCGTAGAACAAGTCTACTGGCTCGAAGCTCTCGCGGCGAACCTTCGCGTCAAAATTCACTCCGCCGGGAGCCAACCCATACTTGAGCAGGACCAACATGACTTGAGTGGTCAAGTAATAATCCGTGGGGAATTGATCCGTATCCCAGCCCAACAACAAGTCACCCGTATTGGCGTCGATGGAACCGAGCGCACCTTGCATGCCGGCGTATTCCAATTCATGCATCATCGTGTGACCCGCCAAAGTCGCATGATTGGTCTCGATGTTCAGTTTGAAATAAGGCAACAAATCATAAGCACGCAAGAAGTTGAGACAGGCCGCCGCATCCGAATCGTATTGATGTTTTGTCGGTTCTTTTGGTTTGGGCTCAATCAAGAACTGCCCTTTGAAGCCGATCTCTTTGGCATACGCAACCGCCATATGGAAGAATGCTGCCAAGTGATCGAGTTCTCGCTTCATGTCCGTGTTGAACAAGTTTTGGTAGCCTTCACGCCCACCCCAGAACACGTAGTTCTCGCCACCTAGCCGATGGGTGACTTCCAAGGCCTTTTTCACTTGAGCGGCCGCGTAGGCGTAGACTTCGACATTGCATGTCGTCGCGGCACCATGCATGAAACGCGGGTGACTGAACATGTTCGCGGTGCCCCACAACAACTTGATTCCGGTTCGTTGCTGCTCTTGTAGCAATACATCGGCAACGGCATCCAGGTTCGCATTCGTTTCCGCTAACGTCTTCCCTTCGGGAGCGACATCGCGATCATGGAAGGCATAATAAGGGGCGCCCAACTTTTCGCAAAATTCGAAAGCCACGTGCGCGCGATGTTGAGCGTTGGCAACGGACTCCGAGCCGTCGTCCCAAGGGCGTAGCATCGTGCCGCCACCAAACGGATCGCTGCCGGTCCCGCGAAACGTGTGCCAATAACAGACCGTGAACCGCAAGTGATCACGCATGGTCTTACCTTCGATCACTTCGTCCGCGTTGTACCAACGAAACGCCAACGGGTTATCGGATTGTGGACCTTCGTAAACGATACGCGAAATTTGCGGAAACGCGGTCATGAATTCCTCATTCGAATCGAAACAACAAACAATCAAACAACAGTCCCAGCCATCAAGTGGTCCGACCCACGGGCACAGCCGAGGTCATGGTCCCACCAAACTCTCCGTCGTATTGTGCCAAAAAAGACGGTGGCCGCCAGTAGGCCTGGATGTTACGACAATAGTGCTTTGTCCAAGTCAAATTTTGGGGTCGGGTCTGGTAAAGGTGTCAGGAGTCAATTGCCGGAACGGCCCTTCGGGTGCTTCGCACAATTGACTCCGGAC
>JAEUIP010000346.1 GCA_016795075.1 Planctomycetaceae bacterium
CGACTTCGACGAGCCCTAAATTTGGCCGAACCCAATTTACCCCGTCGACACTCTCGCAATAACGAGTCACCTCCGTGACGTCCCCATCAAACTTCGCCCCTCGCCCGTCTCGGGTGTAAAGGCGATACACGTCCCCGTCCTTGATGACCGTCGCGTATTCCATCGGATTGGCCGGATGTTCGGTCGGTGGAGCCAACTGCGGGGAATGCAGTTGTAAGGTCAAGTTCTCCATTCGGTCAATCAAGAAGTGATCGACAAACAATTCCCGGCGGGACTCGATTTGACGAGTCGGAATTGGTAGCGGCCACCGGGTCAAATAGATGCTGGTTTTTCCCTCATGAGAGGAATAATAACTGATCCAAACCTCGCCCTCATGGACGACCATCCCGGCGTAACTCGAATCACCATTGGAAGGCAGCGCCAAGCATTCCGTCAGCGTTCCCGCGACGGGATCGACCCAGCAGAGCGACGTGCGGACTCGACCATCGTAAAGTCGCACTGCGGCCAACAGTCGTCCGTCAGGAATCCGGATCATGTGTGGACCGCCGATCTGCACACCAAGGTCCTTCCATTCCCATTGCGTGAACGGGGACTGAGAAATGCCCAACAGCCCCGTCCCAGAAACGCCTTGATACGGGTCGCGACGCAACAGGCAATAAGCGGTATCAACGTGAAACACGATGGAGGTCTCGTTCGGATACCCTTCCCCAAACAAACGCTCGACCAAGGGCTCGAAGGTGCGACCATCAAGACTCTTGTACAAGCGTACTGATCGTTGTGCGCCGCAATCGTAGCCAATCCCGTAGGCCATATCGCCATGCCAAGTCACACGCCACAGCCAGAAGTTCGGATCACCGATGACGTGTTTTTCGCTCCAATGGTAGCCATCTGCTGAGAACCAGGCCAACGAGCGATGCGACATTTGGGAACGGTCGTGTAGCGATTCCGCTCCGCACAACATCAGTTCCCCCCGCGGCGTCACGGTAATCTTGGCATCTCGCAGATCCGAATCTGGCGATGTAATCAATGCGGCGGATTCCCACGTCACACCGTCCAATGACGAAAGGACACGCAAGGCTCCGTCAGGCGACACATGCGCTTGGCCTTCCCGAAAGACACAAAACCAACGATCCCGAAAACGAACCAAGTCAGTAAACGCATTGTGTGGGGCTTGGTCCCAAATCCGCTGGGCGGCAATGGTTGGAACATCCTCGGCTGAAGGCGTAGCCTGCCGAGCGAACAAGACACCAGGGGCAATCGTGGCAATCACGAGCAGGATATATCTGTACCACATGGCAAGCGCTCCGCGAGGGCAAGACTCCACATTGGCGAACACCGATCCAAGCAACATGGTAGCTGATGGTAAAGGTCGTTAGCTACCCACATGCCAGAATCGGATCAGCCCAAATCAACTTAGCGGAGGCGGTCCGGCGAGTTGTTACGGGCCAAATTGTGGTCGTATTTTCCAGGGCGTTACCCGAATTTGTGTGAATTCTGGAGCAACTTTGGCGACCCCGCAGTTGAGTTGATCGGACGTTGGCCGAATGGTCGTCGTATGTCGTACTGACATGGCATAGATGTGCAGTTGGCCAAATTGTCGTCGCTTTTGAATTGGGTCTTTGTGTTTGGCCGAATTGTCGTCGTCGCTTTGGCCCTGAGTGCAGCACGTCGCCAATTGGCTTTATGCCAATGGGACGCGGATTCATCACTAACAGGAACGCCACGGTGACGGGTCTTTGGCCGTAGGATTGGCTTCGCTTCAAAAAAGACCTCAAGTAGGCCGAGCGGGGTTTCATCTTGGGTTCACAGTGTCCCGGCATGTGGGCGTGACCTGTTGCGGTCTCGGTGAGGTTGGATTGCTAAACAAGTCAGTCCCTCGACCGCTTCGTGCGCGTGGGGGTTCGTTCTAGCTTTCAAACTTGCGCTCCCACGGGATGAACCCGTAGGGGGCGAGCCGTGCGCGGCGTTTGTGCTTGCGGCCACGTCGTGCGGGCTTGCGGGCGTGAACTGTTGCGGTCTCGGTGAGGTTCGGATTGCTAAACAAGTCTGTCCCTCGACCGCTTCGTGCGCGCGGGGTACGTTCTAGCTTTCAAACTTGCGCTCCCACGGGATGAACCCGCGGGGGGCCTAGTTCCAATAACACTGGCGACATAGCACAACTGGAATAATCGACAATGGTCCGCTAGTCGGATGGATCGGATCGGAAAACGGGAGGTTCTCCCGAGTTTCACAGACGTCTTTCGATTCAAAAGCTAAAGTTCGCTGGACGAAATATTTGCCTCCATTAGTCGGGCAAAGCGAAAAACCATTCGACTGGGTATTTTTCATGCTGAACGAACATGATCCTTGGACGGACCAGGACGAGAACGAAGTCTTGGACCGCTTCCCAAACCGCCGCCAACGATCTCGTTCCAGTCAGGACGGATTGGAACGCCGGCAATTTTCCAGCAATTATTCCGAATTGTCACCAGCCGGAGCCGAACTCGGGCAAGCCATTGATTCGTACAAAGTCGCCAACCATCGGCGTTACGTAACGTACGATGAAATCTTGCAAGTACTTTCCGCTTTGGGGTACCATCGGACCACGGAAAATCCTCCGATTTCGCTGCCGACCAGTGCAAACTCGGTTGCTCCTAGTTCGCCATCGTTGTCCTAACGCTAATCGCACGCTCCAACTCCATTGGCTATAATCCGAACCGCGCGAACCTAGTGGGTTCGGCGCTACGGAGTGTTACGTAATGGAGTCCTTGTAGAGTCATGGCCGAAGCCCATTCATCCAATTCAGCCGCGGGTACCAGCCCAACTTCCGTCGTGACCGATCTGCAACAGCAAGTCCAACAGCAACTCAAGTACATTCAAAACCAACGCCAACAACTTCAAGATTTGCGCGATCGCATCGGCCAGCTTGAACGACTGTTGCCCTATGTCCAATACCGGCCTGAAATTCAATGGCTGATGGAAAACAAGTCGGAACGTATGGATCCGACGGTGCCTATCTTTGATCCCGGTCGAGCCGACTTTCACCTGGATCGCTATATTTTTGCGAGTTCCTATGGTCGAGACTGCCGCGTTGTCGACTTGGCTTGCGGTACCGGTTACGGCAGCGAACATCTTAAGAAGGCCGGTGCCAAGTTCGTCACCGGCATCGATATTTGTCCCGAAGCGATTCAATATGCATCGAGCCAGCACGGGGGCGACGGCTTGAGGTTTATCGCAGCGTCAGGCGAAGCAACGGGTCTGGAGGATGCCTGCTGTGACTTGGTCGTTTCCTTCGAGACAATCGAACATGTACCGGATGACCAAGCGTTGCTCCGCGAATTCGCCAGGATCCTGGCTCCCGGTGGACGATTGGTTTGTTCGACGCCCAATCTTTGGCCGTTGGCAATCGCTCCACATCATGTGCGTGAATACGATCGCCAAGATTTTCTGAATGCCTTGCAACCTCATTTTGAGGTTCTCGAGTTGTTTAATCAGAACTCGGGGACTGCGTTTGAATTCAATCGGCAGCAACCCAGAGGGATTGTACCGACAACCGACGAGAACCAGCATTTAGCCGAGTGTTTCTTGGCCGTTTGCGTGCGCTGTTAACACAAGCTCGTGACTCCTGCGACCAAATTTCGACGTCGCCTTATTCGAGCGTTGCAGTCCATTCAACGCGCGTCGTACCGTTGGACCTTGGTCGAGCCCGATGAAGGGCGTTTAGGAATTGTCTGGAAATAACTTCCCGATTGGGGCGAGTCGGACCTTGGTTAATCCGAGAACCCTTAGCATCGAATCTGCCAAGACTCCAAATGGCCTGAGCCGCCGAATGGCCTGAGCGGCAAAATGCGAGCGTTTGGTAATTCCAGCGGATGGCAAAGCCGAAATGCGGATGCACAGTCCGAGGACACTTCCTTGACCGACAGCAATTTGTCGGACTGCCATGGTCTAACTTCCGCGCTGATACGTTGACGGTCTTCAATTCGAAACCGCGGGCAGCGAATGTATTCATCCGCAGATCGGCATTGCCATCCGTGGGAAGTCCGCCAGCCAGGCAAATGATCGTTTTTGGTTCACACGCGGCTAAGAAATGAGTATTGGAAAATGGAAATTGAAAAATGCAAAATACTGACGGCCATCATTTGCTCGCGGAATGCCTGAAACTAGTGCTTTGTCACAGCTAAGAATGGCGGTCTGGTAAAGGTGTCAGGAGTCAATTGTGCAAAGCACCCGCAGGGCCGTACCGGCAATTGACTCCTGACACCTTTACCAGACCCACCCCAAAATTAAGTAATGACAAAGCACTAGACGTTTGGTACCATTTGAATTTTTCATTCTTCAATAAGAATTAATCATTCAAACGCCAGAGCCGGCGACGGTCATTTCGGAGCTTTCGAAGTTCGAAATCCGGAACTTATTTCGCGACAAATCCTAACCGGTGGCTCGCGCACGCCGGCTAGGGTTGTTTCGGCCCATTCGGGCCTGTTTTCGCGTTAGAAAATCCTTCACGACGTAGCGTCCGTCCCCCACTGGCTCGTCCGACTCCTCCAGTGGGGAGCCTAAGTTTTCACAGCTGGAGCTGCACCTCCATCCAACACCCGTTCTTCGTCGTGATTTCAGCAATCCAAGACGTTGTCAACCGCAAAGGCCTTCGCCACTTCGGCAAATTCACGCAACTGCTGTTCACTCCATTCCAAGTCTCGTGTCAATTCTTGTCGCAGTAATTCGGCGACGGTGGGTGCCGCTTGCAGTGCGGCTTGACAATTGAGGAATAACAAACGACTGCGGCGGGCCAGAACATCTTCCACGGTTCGCGCCATTTCGTGTCGAATGCTCCATAGCACCTCCGCGCCTCGGAGATGGTATCCCGCCACCAATGGCATCGCCAAAGCGGCGTTCTGTTGCGCAAGTTGCTCAATAACTTCCGCGTCGGTGCCATAGCTATTTTCTACCGACGGTCGTTGCCCTGTGTTCGGGCCAGCTCCATGGAGCGGCAAGTGGATGGTTTGGCACGCACGCTCCGGCAGATCACACCATTGGATGGCTCGATCCAAACAATCCTGTGCCATTTTCCTCGCCGTTGTCCATTTCCCCCCCGTGATCGTGATCATGCCCGAAGGCGAACGAACGATCGTATGGTCGCGGGAAATGCCAGCCGTGGACTTGGCGTCCTTGTCGGGACGCACCAAAGGCCGAATGCCGGTAAACACGCTCAAGACGTCCGCAACGGTTGGCGGTTGGGTAAGGTAAAGCGCGGCCGTTGTCAGCAAAAAATCGATTTCACGCCGCTGGGCGATCGGTTCCATGACGGCTTTGTCCAACGGTGTATCGGTCGTGCCAACCACGACGTGGTTCTGCCAGGGAATCATGAAAATCACTCGCCCGTCGCTGGTCTTCGGTACGATCACGGCTGTGTCGCCCGGTAGAAAATGCTTGGGTAGAACCAAATGGACCCCTTGGCTGG
>JAEUIP010000347.1 GCA_016795075.1 Planctomycetaceae bacterium
TCCTGTTGGCCTCGGTTTCGTCGTTGATGCAGACGTTACCTTCACACGAGGAACTGGAAGCTCGCCAACGCTGCCTGAAAGTCAACACCGATGTCGACATGGACGAACTGTGTCGGTGGTTGGCGGACGGCGGAATCCAGCCCGTCACGTTGGTCGAACACCCTGGCGAATTTTCTCGACGTGGCGGTGTCGTCGATATCTTCCCGCCAAATTCACACAGCCCTTTCCGGATCGAGTGGTTTGATACATCGATCGATTCGATTCGCCAGTTTGATTTAGCGACCCAACGTAGTACCGAGCGGCAGCCGACCGCGCTGCTGCAACTGCCATTAATCGAGTCCAAGAGTTCTTGTTGCTTGTTGGATAGTCTGCCGGAAACGACGGCCTTGTTCCTCGTCGATCCGCAGGAAGCCCAAGCCGAAGGTCAACGGCATGAAGTATATGGCAAGTCACCAATCCCCAATTTGAAATGGGATGAAGTCCGACGCCGCATGGGGCGTTTGTGCCAAGCGACAATCGAAGCAAATTCCTTTGATGATGTCCCCAATCAATACGTCCTCCCGGTTCAGCCGCTGGAGAACTTTCAAGGAGATCTGGGGGAACTGCGGCTACATTTGGATCACTTGGCCAAAAACCACGAAGTCTATCTACTGACGCCCATCGAAGGCGAATTGGAGCGGTTATCAGAAATCATCTCGACCACTCATGCCGCTGCAACAGGCAAGATTCATCTCGTGGTGGGCGACTGCATCCAAGGATTTCGCGACACTTCCAATCAGTTGGCCGTGGTCAGTTGCGACGAGGTCTTTCGACGCGGTGAACTGCGACGGGGCCGAGGTCGAGCGGTCCTTGGGCGACGCTTGGACAGTTTCCTAGATTTGCAACCTGGCGACTTGGTCGTTCACTTGGCCCATGGGATCGGGAGATTTCGTGGCCTCGCGCTTTTGGACAAAGACAATGTCAAACAAGAACATCTTTGTCTCGAATTTGATGGCGGCACGAAGCTCTACGTCCCAGCCACTCGGATGGATTTGGTTCAACGTTACGTAGGTGGCACCAAGAAATCACCTTCACTCGCTCGTTTGGGCGGCAAGGCTTGGCTCAAGCAACGAGCCGCGGCCGAAGAAGCCATTCAGGACATGGCGTCCGAAATGTTGCAAGTCCAAGCCCAACGAGCGGCGATGCCGGGGATCACGTTTGGTCCGGACACCCATTGGCAAGCCGAGTTCGAACAGTCGTTCCCGTACGAAGAAACTCCGGATCAACTAACGGCCATCGCCGACATCAAAGGCGACATGCACGACCACCATCCCATGGATCGATTGTTATGCGGGGATGTGGGTTTCGGCAAGACGGAAGTCGCCATGCGCGCCGCGTTCAAGGCGGTGGAAAATGGCTATCAAGTCGCCTTGATGGTTCCCACGACGGTCTTGGCCGAACAACATTATCAAACCTTTCGCCGCCGCATGGCTTCGTTCCCGTTGGAGATCCATAAACTCAGCCGGTTTTGTTCTCGAAAAGAACAGAAAGAAACTTTGGAAGGCCTAAAGTCGGGACGCGTCGACATTTGTATCGGCACCCATCGCTTGGCGGGGAAAGATGTGAAATTCCAAAACCTCGGCATGTTGGTCATCGACGAAGAACAAAAATTTGGTGTGGCCGTCAAGGAACGGCTAAAAGCCATGCGACATAGCGTCGACATTCTCACGCTTTCGGCAACTCCGATTCCCAGAACACTCCATCTCTCGCTGGTCGGCGTGCGAAACATTTCCAATTTGGAAACCCCGCCCCAAGAACGTTTGCCCGTTGAAACTCGGTTGACCAGATTCCAACCAGAAGCGTTTCGAGACGCAATCTTGCGAGAACTGAATCGCGGTGGCCAAGCCTATTTTATTCACAATCGAATTAGCGACATCTATTCCCTCCGCGACCGCTTGCAGGACATCGTTCCCGAAGCCAAATTCGCGGTCGGCCATGGGCAAATGGAGGCCGAGGAACTGGAGACGATCATGACCGAGTTCGTCGTCGGGAAATATGACGTCCTCGTCGCAACCACGATCGTCGAAAGTGGTTTGGATATTCCGAATGCGAACACGATCTTCATTGATCAATCGGACCGGTACGGATTAGCGGATCTCCATCAATTGCGCGGTCGAGTCGGCCGATACAAACACCAAGCCTATTGTTATTTGTTGATCGATCCGAATACGCGACTAAAGACCAATGCGTCAAAGCGTTTGCAGGCAATTCAACAATTCAGCGAGTTGGGAGCGGGCTTCAGTATCGCCATGCGGGATCTGGAAATTCGCGGAGCTGGAAATCTATTGGGGACCGAACAGAGCGGGCACATCGCTGCAATCGGGTACGAACTCTACTGCCAATTACTCGAGCGAGCAGTGCGGCAGCTCAAGAAAGAACCAATCCCCGTCGCCGTCGATGTCGATATTCGTCTACCCGGCCGCGGCTTTCTTCCGGATGACTATGTCGATGACCGCCGCTTAAAAATTGACATCTACAGACGATTGGCGCGGGTCGAGACTTTCCGCCATCTCGAAGAAATGCAGGAAGAATTGATCGACCGGTTCGGCCCGCTACCGCCACCCGTCGTCGATCTTTTTCAACGCTTGGAGTTGAAATTGGATGCGGCGATTTGGGAGATTAGTTCGGTAGGTGTCACCGAGAAGTTCCTGTTCTTCGAGTATCGTAACCGAGCGAGAATGCAACAACTGCATTCGATGAAAAGGTCGCGGCTGCGGATTGTCGACGACGGTCGAGCCTTTTGGCCATTGGAAGACGGATACGATTGGACGCCGGAACGGCTGCTGAAGCTAGCAAAAAAGATATTGCGTCCCGATCACGGGTAATGCTATCTTCCCCGCACGGACCATTGGGGCCATTAGGCAGATCACTATATTGCGTAGTGGTTACAAATTCAGGGACGAATTGGAGTTCAGGATGCGAATCAGAGCGGCCGTACTGTGCCTCAGTTGCTGGATTTCCCCACTTCCTTCAGTGGCACAGGAAGTACAAACGACGACGTTTACGGCCCCGGACCCGTCCGCAAAGAACAGCGAAACCTTTGAACCCGGCCGAGTCTTGGCAATTGTTGGCGGCCAGCCTATCTTGGCCGGCGATCAAATGCTGATGATCAATGAAGTGCTCCAATCGCAAGGAGCCGATGTACCGCCGGCAGTTCGCGAACGGATGATCGAACAGGGAATGCGGGAACTCCTTCCCCGAAGCATCGAGCGAAAAATGCTCTACCAAGAAGCCTTGCTGCTCTTGCCGGACGCGGCGAATTTGGCCGACATCCAAAAAGACTTGTACAAGCAGGTCGAAGAAAAACAACTACCAATTTTGCTGAAGAAATACCAAGCCACGAATCTGGCGGAATTAGAAGCTCGTCTGCGGTCGATGGGCAGTTCCTGGCGAGCATTGCGGGAACAGATTGTGGAGCAGGAAATTGCCAAGTACGCGGTAACGTCGCAATTGGATGTTGATTCGGAAGTCTCCTACGATCAAATGTTGACTCGCTATCGCCAGAATCAAGACCAATATCGCGTTGAAAACCAAGCTCGATGGGAGCACTTGATGGTTAGCTTTGCCAAGACACCTAACCGCGCCGAGGCCAAACGGAAACTGGTCGCGATGGGCAACGAAGTGGTCTATGGTGCCCCGTTTGCCGATGTTGCCAAACGAGACTCCGATGATTTTTTTGCGGCTCAGGGTGGCCAAAATAACTGGACCAAGCGAAATAGCCTGACCAACCGAGTTTTAGAAGATCATGTGTTTAGCGAACCTGTTGGACGTCTGAGCGACATCATTGAATCCGACTTGGGCTATCACATTATTCGCGTCATCGAACGTCAAGAAGAGGGTGTTGTTCCGTTCACCGAACTGCAAGACAAGATTCGCCAGGAAATTCTGGATGAACGGCAACAACAGGCCGTCAAGAAAGTCTTGGAGAAAATCAAGAAACGCATCCCCTGCGAGATCTTCCTAGAAGGCGTCAAATACGAGTAAACTTCGAGTCGGGCTCAAAACGCCTTGCAATCGGAGGCCTTAAACCGAATGCTCGTTCTTGACCACCAACTCCTCAATGATTTTGGGGCAACCGGCTTCCATCATATCCAGGACGTATTCGAAACCGTCGTCGCCACCGTAGTAGGGATCAGGCACGTCCGTCGGCCACGTATCATCTAAAAACTCGCTAAACAAGCAGACACGCGCCTTTGGCGTCGCGTGCAGTCGTCGCAAATCGGCCAGATTCTCGCGATCCATGGCGATCACCAAATCAAAAGTATCCAAATCTTTTTTAGTAACTTGTCGCGCACGACTCGGCAAATCGACGCTGCGTTTGGACGCCGCCAATCTCATTCGTGCGTCTGCCGGATTTCCAGTGTGGTAGCCCATGGTGCCCGCGGAATCCACTTCGATGCGGTCCACGAGCGATCGTTTGGCTAACAAATCCAACAAAACTCCTTCGCCGGCTGGGGAGCGGCAGATGTTTCCGAGACAGACAAACAACACGGAGCGTTTCTTCATGTTACGTCTTTTTAACAAACAAGGACGCATGGCCCTAAAGCGGCCCATGCGTCCCGTCATATTCTTCGTCCGTTATCGTCCAAGCCTATGCGGAGTTCTTCAAGAACGACTGCAAGGCTCCTGATCGAATGGGATTCTGAAGCTTCTGGACTGCTTTGGCCTCGATTTGGCGTACGCGTTCTCGAGTCACTTTGAAAATCCTGCCAACCTCTTCCAAAGTATACGCATATCCATCACCCAAACCATACCGCAAGCGAATGATCTCTCGCTCGCGGAACGTCAAGGTCTTGAGCAACGACTCGATCTTTTGCCGCAATAGGCCATTGGAAACTTTACGCAGCGGATTTTCGGTTGAAGAGTCCTCCAAGAATTCGCCAAAATTGCAGTCTTCTTCATTTCCCACCGGACGATCGAGGCTAATCGGAGCTCGGCCAATGTCCAAGACCCGACGAACTTCCTCCACCTCCAACTGGGCAACGGCCGCGACTTCTTCGGGCGTTGGAAAACGCAAGTTGACTTGCAGCAACTCGCGCTGGATGTTGCGCAACCGAGTCAATACGTCGATCATGTGAACCGGAATTCGAATGGTCCGAGCTTGATCCGCGATGGCTCGTGTAATCGCTTGCCGAATCCACCACGTGGCATAGGTCGAGAACTTGAACCCGCGTCGATATTCGTATTTTTCGACAGCCCGAATCAAGCCGGTGTTGCCTTCCTGAATCAAATCCAAGAAGCTCATCCCGCGATTCCGATATTTTTTGGCAATCGATACCACCAATCGCAAGTTGCCACTGGACAAACGTCGCTTGGATTCTTCAAACGAATCGTAGTACCTTTGGCCATTTTCTACGCGTTGCGTCAGGCTTTCGGGGCTTTCACCGGTTTGTAGCATCAG
>JAEUIP010000348.1 GCA_016795075.1 Planctomycetaceae bacterium
AAGGACATTCGCACAATCCAAGAACTGCTTGGTCATGCCGATGTTAAAACAACGATGATCTACACGCACGTGAGTACACTCGGGGCTTGTGGCGTGAAAAGCCCACTGGATTCGCTGTAGCCTAATCGGAACTGGGGCTATTGTTCATCGGAGGGTAACAACCGACCTGTCGGCGGTCCGCCTTTCACGAAATAATCCGTCTGCCGAAACCGACTTGCTACAAGGCTCTGTCCCAAAACGGTTCTAAGCCTTTGGAGGAATCGATGCGATGCGCACACCCTTAAAAACAATGTTGCTGGTCGGCCTGTGCTTGCTCGGGCTTCAATCAATACGACGAGACGTCTCCATCGATGCAGCCCAAGGCTCCGTCGGACAAACTAACGAATGGGCCTCCATCAAAGTCCCAAGTGACGAGCTGCGCGACGCCGGTTTTGATCCGCAACGCATCTCAGTGATCGACGAGATCATTCGAGAAGGAATCGCGCAGAACAAAATGCCCGGATGTGTCATTTGTTTTGGGCGACGCGATCGAGTGGCGTTTTTGCAAGCGTATGGCCAGCGGCAAGTTCAACCCGAACCGCTGCCCATGACCGTCGATACCGCGTTTGATCTCGCGAGTCTCACAAAGCCGGTAGCGACCGCGACCAGCATCATGCAACTGTGCGAACGTGGCCACATCCGACTTGGACAAACCGCCGCCGAAATCTTGCCTGAATTTGGCACAAACGGCAAAGAGGACATCACGATCGAACAGCTCTTGCTCCACCAAAGTGGCTTGATTCCCGACAACGCCCTAGTCGACTACGAACAAGGTCCGGCCGAGGCCTGGCTGAAAATCTGCCAATTGGGTCTGGTGGCACCCGTGGGGCAAGAATTCAAGTACTCGGATGTCAACTTCATTGTCTTGGGAGAAATCATCCGGCGCGTGTCCGGGCGAGACTTGCAGGCGTTCACTCAGAAGAACTTGTTCGAACCGCTGGGCATGAATGAAACGGGGTTTGTTCCACCTCAGAACATTCGCGAGCGATCGGCGCCCACCGAGCAACGAGCTGGGCAATGGATTCAAGGCGAGGTCCATGATCCGCGTGCTTACTTATTGGGCGGTGTCGCTGGGCATGCAGGTTTGTTTTCCACCGCCAGTGATTTGGCGCGATACGCTCGGATGATGTTGAGCCAGGGGCATGGGCCAACCGAACGTCGCGTCCTTTCACCAGCGACCATTCGCCGAATGACGCGCGCGTATCCGGTCTCCAGTGGTCAACGTGGATTGGGCTGGGATAAACAAACCGGCTATTCTTCCAACAAAGGCGACCTGTTGAGCGAATCGGCCTTTGGACATGGCGGGTTTACCGGTACGGTCTTGTGGATCGACCCCCAACAGGATCTGTTCTTTGTTTTCTTGAGTAACCGAGTCCATCCCGACGGCAAAGGCAGTGTCAACGCGTTGGCCGGTCGAATCTTGAACGTGATCGCGTCAGCCCAAATTCGACCAAATCATGAAGTTGGAAAACACGATGCGGAAAACCGTGCGTCCGGTGTTGCGGAGAACCATGCCAGGGACGGTTCGGAGAGTCATGTACTTACAGGTCTGGATGTGGTGCTCCGCGACGGGTTGAGCTCTATCGCCAATCAGCGAGTTGGTTTGATCATGAACTCCACCAGCGTGGACCAACAGGGAAAATCTGCCAGTCAATTGTTGTTCGAACATCCCGCCGGAAAGCTGACGGCGATATTTAGCCCCGAGCATGGCATCTCCGCAAACTTGGATCAAGCCAAGATCGATGATTCGTTGGACCCAATTACGGGAGTCAAGATCTTCAGTTTGTACGGGAGCACGCGACGACCGACCGCCGAGATGCTGGCGGACGTCGACGTCTTGGTTTTTGACATCCAAGATATTGGCACTCGGTTTTACACGTATATCTCGACCATGGGCGAGGCGATGCGCGCCGCGGCCGAACACAATAAGAAGTTTGTGGTCTTGGATCGCCCCAATCCACTGGGTGGGTTGATCGTGGAAGGACCAATGCTGGATGTAGACAGCGAGTCCTTTGTGGGATTTCATTCGTTACCGGTGCGGCATGGAATGACCGCAGGCGAGCTGGCCGGGATGCTGCGTGATGAGTTGAAGTTGGATCTCGATTTGCAAGTCATTCCCTGTGAGAATTGGGATCGGGCCGATTACTGGGACGGCACAGGATTGGTTTGGGTCAATCCTTCACCGAACATGCGGAGTTTGAATCAAGCGGCCCTGTATCCCGGGATGGGACTCTGGGAAATGACGAACCTCTCTGTAGGCCGCGGCACCGACACGCCGTTCGAAGTGCTGGGCGCACCATGGATAGACGGCCCCACATTAGCGCGGGAGTTGAACCGCGACTCGCTGCCCGGCGTGACCTTTATTCCAATTCGCTTTATGCCTCAATCAAGCAAATACGCGAATGAAGTCTGCGGTGGAATCAATGTTGTCGTGATCGATCGCCGCGAGTTTCGCAGTGTGGACGTGGGCTTCGCGATTGCAGTGGCTTTGCGAAAACTCTATCCCGACCAGTGGAACGTCAAGGAACTTGATCGCCTGCTAGGAAATCAAGCCGTGACGGAGGCAATCTTGCGCGGTGCCGGGGTCGGCGACTTGCAAGATTTAGCGGAACAAGGTCTGTCGGAATTTAGAACCCGCCGCGCGCGTTTTCTGTTGTATTGAGGCTATGTCCATCAATCCTAGTACGCATCACTTTTGTCAATTGTAAACATGGGTCGGATTTGTTGATCGGTCTTGTCATCCCCTATCAATCTAACCATTCCATCGAGCGTAGAAGCAACAATATAGTGGCCATGCGGACCGTCGAAATCCAAGTCCTCAACGAAGGAGTCCAACGTGGGCGTGGCGGGACACATCCAATGAACGCGGTGTTTTTCCGATTCGACAATTGCGATTGTATGTGCGGTGCCATCGGTAACCGCATTGAGCGACGGAGGCGAATCGACGCTCCATGCTGTTGTTTCATCGACAACGACCACAAAGGCGGTGGTGGTTCCTATCGATTGCCATCTGGAATGGTACCTGACTGCCGCACAGCAAAACACCTCCGGCATTTGATCGTGAAGCGGCACATTGACTGGATGGTCCCACGGTTTCTGCAAGTCGATCTTCTCATAAAGCTCGGTTTCCCCAAGAAACGGTAGGATCAATACTCGCCAGGAATGTAAGGCTTTTCCACTAGCATCGGATGTAAACGCTGGTGGCAAGTGTCCATGAACTGTTTCGTAGTTGATGATCGCTAGAGTCAAACTCTTAAGCTTGCTGCTACAATCACTTCTAAGGAAAGATCCTCGGGCACCATCCGCTGCGATATAGAGTATTTGTCCAGTCGTCAGGATTACTACGAGAGTTGCCGCCAAGGCACGTTGTCCACCAAGTAGCAATAGCCCAGCGATTGTAAGGCATACACTGGAAATGATCGCTTTCCAACCGAAGTAGCCAACCGGGACCAAAGCAACGCAAATTATTGCGATCGTTGCACAAAGCAACCTTACCGAATATCGTGGCCGCGATCTGGTTGTAGGAACGGGATCTTCATTCATCACACGCGACGGAGCTCTTTTTCAGATTGAGTCTAGGAAACCAGCCATACGCAACTTCACTCGGTTATGGTAATGACGAGGCTTTGTCCTGAAAGTGGTCAGACCGGTCCGACCCTTTTGGAGGGCAGGCGAAATACTTGCCAAAAAAGTATGGCAGACTCCTTCTTAGGACAATGACTAGTGATTAGTGATTGATGGAAACTTCGAATGTATGATCCTAAGGCGAGCATGCTCACCCCACTGGACCAAACTTGGCTTGTGGATCGGGATGAATCATCGCGGTGGTTGTGGATTGGGAGTCGCGGGCGGATTTTTCGGCGGCTTCGATCGCCGGACGGTTCGTCAGACCAGTCAATGACACGGCGACCGCCAGTGATTGACCAGGCTGCAATTCGGGCACTCGTTTGGCCGCGGTTTCGTGGGGGCGACCGTTGGGAAAGCATGTTCCGGGCTCGATTCCGACTGCATAGCCATCTTCCACTGCGACAGGATTCTTCCAAATCGTGAGGTAGGGCATTGTGGTCAAATCCCAATTCATCTGGAGACCAAATTTCCGATCGCTGTCGACCAACAACGCGGTCCCGACGTTTTTGCTATCGCCCAGGGGCGCAATAAAATAGACGGTTTCTTCGGCCCCGCGGGTAGGGGAGTCCAATAAATCCCAATGCCCAACCGCTCGCGCGGCATGGGAGTTTCGTGGTGCCACTTCGCGGGCCGGGATCCTCAGGCGACTGGCGGTGCTAGCGACGGGAGGTCCAAAATTCCAGTGATGCAGCAACATCACTCCACATGGACGACCTCCCGCGTTGGACACCGTGTCATGAATTTCGACCTTTGGTTCGTCGAAAGAAACTGCCGTCTGAGTTTTCAGGATCAAGCGATGAAAATGAAACAGGACAACTTCAACGGAGGTCGTCAGGATGAGCTGTCCCCGCGTTGTATCCACACGGACGTCGGCGTGCTGGCACGGCCAATAAGCAATGTCTCCATGGAGTGGGTGAATCAATTGGTTTCGCTCGTTAAACTGTGGGCCGCCGACATTTAGCAGGCCACAACGCGCCAAGACTTCGTCGAACCCGGCCAACCACCCCAGCCCATCGGGACGATACAAAGGGACAAAACTCGGATGGACGGGTCCTGAGACCGGCGATTTCCAACCCACCGATACGCCGTCTAGTAAAACATGCGACAATCCACCGCCACGTGATAAGACAATCTCGACTTCGACATGGGATGTTTTTAGGCGAACGACCTGCACGCCCGTTCGCAAGCCGCCGTCGAGCACTCTCGCAGTGACCCTAGGCAGTTGAGGGGCATCCTGCACTGGGGGATTGTCGGTGGAAAGAAATCCTTCGGTGGGCGACCAAGTCCAAGTCCCCGGCACAAATCCTTGCGGATTCAAGATTGACATCGTGTGCTTGGACAGCGCGTTGGACGTGGACATTTATATTTCCTGGTTAAGACGCAGCGAGCCCCGATTTTTTTTGATGCCTAAAGTGTAACGGGTCGCCTCGTCTGCGAACAGATGCGTCCTCACAACCCAATCGCCTAAATTACCAATTCGTCCTATTTCAGTGCGCGAAGTTGGTGCGGTAAACGCCCGCATGTCCTGTGTCAATAGTGGTAATGCATGAAAAAAAAATGCCTTGGGTTTGGTGTTGGCGAAGACGCTCGGAATGTTATAGACTTGGGGTCCGGTCATGACATCGCCTGACGAGCTGGATCTCGAAGCGGCGACGTTGGCTGTGGTCAAAAACAAACAGCTTATCCTCACTGCTGATAGAAAGCCCAAACATGGTCCAACTTTCGATCAATCAAGTAACGTCGAAACAATGGACACTCGAAGAGGACG
>JAEUIP010000349.1 GCA_016795075.1 Planctomycetaceae bacterium
GCGGCTTGTCATGGATGTAATGAATCCGAGGCGGTCGCCTTAGATTTCCAGTGCCATTTGATCGGTGGGAACGACGATATTTAAATCACCGGCAAGTCGGCGAATTTTGTCTGCCGGCGGCGCCCACTCGCTCAAGGGGTTGAGGTGCACAAGGACGGTCTGCTTGGCTCGACTTTTGCGAGCCACTTGCAAAACCGGTGTGAGGCAACTGTGCCCCGTTAATCGAGCATGTTCTTCGACACCATCGTCAAAATAACATTCGTGGATCAGCAGATCAACATCGTGGATCTCGCTCACATACGAGGCATCCAGCGCGGCCGTTGTATCGGTGACGTACGCAATGGATTTTCCGTTCGGCAGTAGGAGTCGAAATCCGATGGCCCCACCAGGGTGTTCCACTGGGAACCAGCGGACCATGACCCCACCGCTTATTGTAAATTGTCCACCAATCATTGGCTTCGTTGGTGTTGGTTGCGAGATGCCTTCGATCGCCTGAGCCGTGAAGGGAGGTCGCACGGGGAACAACGTCGGGTGAAACAAGTGCTTCTCGATTCCCTCGATCTTGTCCGCCATGGCGAACAGATTGGCGCGTGTCTCCTTGCGATACAAGACATCAAACAAAAACGACAATCCAATCAAGTGATCCAAATGGGCATGCGACAAGAGAATGTTCAACTCCTCCGTCGCTAACAGATCCCGCGCACGAAAAAAGCCAGTCCCGGCGTCGAACACAATCCCTAGTTCTGGAATCATGACGCACATCGTGTGCCGCTGATCGTTGGGATGATACCCAGTGGTACCCAAGAAGTGGACTTCCATCCGATTACTGGTCGCCTCCAAAAAGTCGTTGCCGTCCTCGATTGAGCAAGCGATTCACGGCGTCCTCGGCATCAGAGGCCGTCGGCAATGTGGGCAGTCCAGCCGGTGGCGCAATCGGATTCGTTCCGGGTGTTAGTGGCCCTGACGCAGGTGCCGCGGGCGTTGGCGTTGTCCCCGCACTCGTGGTGTTGGGCGCGGTCCCAGTGCCGCCTGGCAAAAGACCCGGGAATAAATTCCCCGGATTCAAGTTGCCTGGATTCAAGTTGCCAGGGTTCAAGATTCCGGGCGGTAAGTTCAATTTATCTTGCAGCTTTTGTTCCAACCGCTGCTGGCCTTTCTGCAACAAGTCTTGCACGGGATCCGCACCGTTTGAGGTGCCAACACCCAATTGTTTCTGTAGTTCATTTCCGAGCATTTGTTGCAGACCATTCCCCAACGCCGTGTTCAGCGCGGTTTTGAGT
The DNA here is from genome assembly GCA_016795075.1 of Planctomycetaceae bacterium. Lineage (GTDB taxonomy): Bacteria > Planctomycetota > Planctomycetia > Pirellulales > Pirellulaceae > M30B19. The sequence continues at coordinate 1,281 of JAEUIP010000349.1, forward strand.
TGACCCGCCTGAATTTGCGGTTGGGTCAAGGTTCCCGAAATGGGCAATGCAATCGAGTTCCCCAACGCCGAAGCGATTTGGGGATTCTTTTGCAACAGTTCGTTCGGCAGATTCAACTGTGTATTCAACGCGACGGATTGATCCAAGCCGACGCGTCCCTGGGAGACCAGTTCAAAACCCCGAATGTTCAAACTCAGGCGATCGTGTACGACGACGCCGTCTTGCAGATTGACGGACATGGTTTGGGCTGGAATCTCGAGCCACGTCTTGTTCGATTCGGTGGCCGGCGCTGCTAGATTATTCGGGGCTGGGTTACCGGCCAATAGGTTGCCCAGATCTGGGCGTTGCCCGCTCTCCAGGCTCCCCAATAAATTCCCGGCCAATTCCGTCAGCGCTTGCGTTCGTTGTCCGTCGCCGCTTGGGACCAATCCCGCGAGGTTGCCTAACCCCAACGCTTGAAGTCCGGCTGCGTCCAATTCTTTTCCATCGGCGACCGCGCGTAACGTCGAGGCGATATTCCCAATCTGGATACCCAAGGGGCCTGGACCAACTCGTGCTCCATTGATTGTCACACGAGCCTTGGCGACCAACTTCGTCCAATCGGACAATGGCACTTCGACTCCATCGCTATCCAACGAAAACGAGCCTTCGACGCTGGTCACTTCCGCCAGAATCGGGGCACTGTACTTCAAGAAATTACGGCAAAGTTGCGGGGTCAGTTTCACTTGATCAAAAATCACGCCACGCGGCAAACGAATCCACATGGGTTCCGTGCGCATGTCCACTTCAGGCGCTAGTTGAATGTGCCCATCACCCGCCGGAAAGCGCAGGGGCACTAATTTTGCAATGCCGTTGGCCAAGCGAATATCGATGTCGGCCGGACCACTCTGCAAACCCATCCAGCGAATGTTCTGCCAGCTGCTCATCAAGCGGCCCTGAACTTGTTGCAAGGATGGCGGTCCTTGAATGTCGAAGACATGATTGTTCAAGCCATTGATTTCTAGATCGCCAATTTCCGGACCCGCGAGCTGCTTCAGCCATTCCATCGCCGCCGTTTCGACTTGCCCGCGGAGATCCAATTGCGGATTGCCGGTCAGGTCCATCACTCGTCCTGTGGTCACACCGCGAATCCGTTGAGCTTCGAGATACACGCCGGGGTCGGGCAAGACAACGCTGCTAAAATCAGCGGCGATGACCGCTTGTCCCGTCGTGATAATTTTGGGTTCCTTGAGCCATGCGACCCAACTTCCGTTGGGTTGCTGTGTACCGATCCAACCATTTTTGACTTCGGACTCCAGATCAACTTTGATGGGTCCTAGATCCTCGGATTGGAGTTTGACCTTGGCAATCCATTCGCCACCCAAGCCCAGCGGTGCAGCCGGCGTTGACGCTGGCATTGAAGCGATGGCCGCGACTGCGGATTCACCAACGGGAACGGGTTCGGTGTATCCGACAAGTTGGATTTGGTCGAAGTTGGGTTGGGCCGCAAACGTTGGCAGTTGCTTTAGATCGTTGGGGGCGAGTCCCAATTTGACGGGCTCGGTAACTTCTGCCGCCATTTGCATGAGTTGGTAGGTGTGCCAAAGCCGCGCTAGATCGCCATGCAAAAAGATCTCGCCTTCCATGCGATTCTTGAGCGGCGAAAATTGAAGGCGTGTCTTCACGGCTCGTGCAGCCAACGACATGCCCGCGACTTGGAAGTCTTCTGAATGGATCAACCCGTTGGCGTAATGGTAACTGGCGGCACCGGCTACCTGAACCGCTGGCTCTTGGAGGATGACGCCATATCCACGAAATTGGAATTGCTGACTATTTCCATCCAAATGGCTGACCAACGCAAATCGCTCATTAAGCGTTAGCTTGAAACGCGCTTGAGTGGCCCCGGTCATTGCCAGATCGACACCGACCAGCAGTGGTCGCATCATGGCCAGCCATTGCTCCAACGGACCGGTCACGGCCACGTCGGCGACCAACACGGGAACTTGTGCGGGATTGTCCGGTGGCTGAAGGGCTCCAGAGATGTATTGCAAAACTTGATTCAATTGTGGCAGATGGACGGATTGCTTCAATTCAACCAATAGACCCAATGCATTGGGATTCACTTCGGCCGGGGCAACCGGAGGTACACCGGGCCCGACTCCGGGAACCGCCGGCGCACGTCGCGCGCTTCGCAAATCAACTCGCGCGCTTTCGATCGTCACATCCGCCGTTGGCGATAAAAGAGCCATGAGGCCTTGGGATTCCGTCTGAGCGTTTCCCCAACGAAAGGTCGTGTTGGTTTCCAACGACATGTTCGGCTCTCGGACCTCGAAATAGTTGGGAATGGAAACATGGGCGTCTGTTAGGCCAATGGTCGAACGAACTTCCATTCCAGCAGCTGGTTCAGCCAATGAGGCGGGCCGACCATCGGCCGTCAACATTTTCCACGAGGCTTGGCCACCGGCTCGGCCAGTCAGCACCACGGGTGGCAATTGAAAGAACTGCTCCAGTGCCGTTCGAAGGCGATCAAAATTCATTTCGAAATCAACCAACGTGCCCCCATCGGGCTGTGGTCGAGCCGATGCCTGGAGGAAATCGCTGCGGAACTCGAGTTGATCGAACGTGACCGGGCGGTTGTAGTCGCGCATCGAGCCATTGATTTGAATCGGCTGGGCCCATTGAACTCGCCCGCCTGCCCGACGACCAACGACATTCTTCGCCGTCACATCCACGAACAATCGCTGCGATCCATCGCCCTCGGGACGATTGAAGACTTGCCAGGTGAGGTCGCCCTGTTCCAATTGCAAATCGTCTTTTAACTGAAGCGTCTTGGGTAGTTGATTCGCCAACATCGCCATGTTGACCGCCCCAGACGAGCTGATCGTGGTTGTCGGCAAACGCCGAGTGTTCAACGATTGGAAGACCTCGTCGTAGGTCAATTCGCCGTCGATGTCGCTACGGACATAATCCGCATTCAGTTTGAGCTGTTGAAAACGAACTCGATCGGGACTCAGGCACATTGCGCCCGACGTCTCGACTTGTTGCAAACGCAGTTGATCACCGGATAGGTACGTGTCGTCGCTCATGATCAATCGATTGACAACGACTTTCGGAGTCGTCACATGAACGTAGTCGCCATACCAATTGCTCAGGCCAACGACTTGGCCAGTCGCCAAACCGCTCATTTCCACGGTGGGCATGTAGCGACGCAAGATCGAACGCCCAACGCTAACGGCCATATCGTCCAAAGTGACCATGAAGGCCAGTCCACCGGTTGTCGTATGAACCTTGAATCTTTGCACATCATCCGTATTCAATTGCCACTGCTCGCGCGCAGCGGTTAGACCGACCTGGTCGGCGATCACGAGCGTCGCGTCGCATTTGCCGGCTGCTAAGTTCTGGTCCGCATCCTTCAGGTTGGTCTTCGCTTGAATGAGAATGTACTGAGCATTCTTTTGTACCGCGACTTGGCCGTTCAACCCTTCGGCAATCCAGGTTTGAACGTCGGTTTGGCTGTCGAGAATGACTTGGCAATCATTGAAGTGGATCGTCATGTCGGGAGTCGGTTGGTCCGATGTTTTCGACGGTTCTTTCGGCAGTGCCGTCGCTAACCAATCTTCCCAGTTGCTGCCGTCCCTGCGCCACTCCAGGCGAACGGCTGCTTGATCGACGGTCAACTCCGAAACGGCCGCCGTGGTAATGACCTGCCACAGAGTTTCTTTCGTTTGAATCGATCCAATCTCGGCCAAGAGTTCTCCATCGGCATCTTTCAGGCGGACGTCTCCCACAGAAATTGGAGACCACCATCCCAAGTCGCGACGCCCGACCTCCACCGTGCCCCAGGCACTGGGGACCAATTGCGCCAAAAGCCAATCACCCAGTGCGGTCTTGCTAACGAGCGTTGGTGCCAGAGCAACCAAAATCACTACGGCAAGCAACCCGAACGCCAGCCAACGCAGGGGACGGAACTTTCGCGGCGGAGCCGGCGCTTTCTTGATCAACTGAGGGCGAGTATTCGTGCGGTCCGTCGACGAAGCATCCACATCTTCGGCTGGGTTTTGGCGAGCGGTCACTGGCAAGCTTCCTGTTGCTGAGGCTGAATCCGTTGGATCAACCTGTT
>JAEUIP010000034.1:0-19350 GCA_016795075.1 Planctomycetaceae bacterium
GCGGGAGAGTTTTGGGTTCGTTTGCCGCCAATTGCCCCGCTTTTTAAAAAAGGACAATTCTTCGTCACATTCGACGTCATGGTCGGTATTGGGTTCGACGACCGAGGAAGAATGATCGCCGGAACGATCACCCTCGATCGGGAAAAAATTGAAAACCCAGAGGATACGAATCATGAGCGCTTCAAAAATCATCATCACTGTGATCGCAACCCTGACTGCGGTCGTGTCTCTGACCATGGTCACTGGAGTCGCTGGATTTGCCGCTTTGGTTATGCTGGGGCAACGCCAGTACGGGCTTCGATTGGACCATAAAAATATCGAAGTGTATTACACCAGCGAAGTGACCGAGGCGGAGGCCACACGATTTCTCACTTACTTAAAAGAAAATCATGGTAACACGGACAAGCGGATTACCTTTCAGTTGGATCGAACCACGGAAGAGTTTCTCGTGCGAATGTGCGCTCAGGAGTTTGTTTACACCACGAATCAGCTGGACGACCAACTTCAAGCATTGCGCGATGAGATTCAAGCCAAGTGCTTTGTTCAGGAGAAGGTCGTGTTCGAAGCGTGTGATGATAAGTTAAACACCAAGAAGACTTGGCGCTCCAAAGAGTTGCAGGCAGGAAAATAGTCAAGCATGGACACCATGCCGTTGACACGATCTGGCGGACTGCCGCTCGATTGAACACGGCTTTGTGCAAATCGGGGGGCTAATCCGGGGCCGACTTCTATTGGTCCAAAGTTTCGACGAAACGAACAAAAAAGCCTCTCGCAGAACGTTGCTGAGGCTTTTTTTGTTGTTGATGCGCTGATCACAGAAGGGGACCGGGGGTTCGGGTCGTGTCCATTATTCCCATCGTAAAAGCAAAGATATCCGTCTCTCGCGCGATCGAGCAATTTCCCAGCAACAATTCTGCTCTGCGGTTCGATAACACGGTTGGGCTGTTCGGCCAATGGCAGCCGAGTCAAGTATCAAGATGAACGAGAACGCTTGGCCAAGTTGTGGCAATTGGTGCACAGAGACAATTTTGGTCGGGCTTGGAGTTAGGGAGACCTGTCATGAGTGTTGATTGGGCTCATCTATTGTTGCTGGTGATGTTTGGCCTCATCTGGTTATGCGTTTTTCAATTGGCTGGCCGAACCGATGGTCGATCGACGCGAACTGCTCGACGAAACACGGGAAGCCGACGCCCGCTGGGCAAGCTTTAAATGCCGCACAATCGGCATAATCTAAGGAATTGGCAGGCCAATAGAGTTCCGGCCGTACCGAGTCGAAGAACACAAAGTGATTTCTCCTGGGTCATGGCGAGCGGGTTTTCATGTCTTCTTCCGAAACAGTCTTGGGCAGGTTCGTCCGCCGGGTCGAAACCAATTATCCCTTGCCCGAGTTTTCGCGGCGAGCGTGGTCGGCACTGTTAGTTTCTGAAACCAAAACGCTTGCCGCCGAGTTCGATTGGTCGACGCTGGCGGCGGAGATGGCAACGTCGTCTAATTGGTGTGGATCATTTGTCCGCGCAGTTCAAGGTCGGGGATTGGGGGCTGCCAGGATTTCTGATGCGACGAAGGCAAGCCTCGCAACGCTGGATCCTCAAGTTGTGACTGGGTTGCTCTACGGGTTTGGTCTGCCCGAGATGTTGAAACCCGAACTAGGATCTGAATCGGCGGCAAGGTATTGGCCACGGACCTTGATTCGGGCGATCGCGATTCGGTGTGCGGCGCAGCGACTGGAGCAAGTCGACAACAACGGGCTATTTGCGGCGGCGATGGTAGCGGACGTTGGCGGGCTGGTGTTGCTACGTGAATTGAAACAAACCTATCAGCAATTTATTGATGACGCCGAAAAACATGGTCACGATCTCTATCAGATGGAACTGGAATCGTTAGGGTTCGACCAGCGGGTGTTAGCGGCGCGTTTGCTAGATCGTTGGCCGATCGCGGAGATGGTGGTTCGGATCGTGGGGGAAGCCTCAGGGGTTGAAGTCGACATTCCCATGGTTACCCAGTCGCAACCGTTGACTTCTGACGATTGGCGCCGGTTTGTGTTTCAGGCGAGTGATTTGTTAAGTGAATTGCTGGTCGGTCGATTATCGGTCAAACGTAACCAAGGACGAATGACGCGTCTGATCCGAATCGCTCGCCAGATTTTTCGGTGGGAACTAGTTGATTTGCAAAGTTGGGCCGAGGAAGTTGTCGAACCGGCGCGACATTTGGCTGAGTGTTTCGAAGTGGAGTTTGGACAGACGCCAAGTCCCGCTGTTCGCTTTGATGAGGCCTGGAATTCCCAGGTTCAAGGCGAGCAACAAAAAACGCCGGTTCTAGCGGCATCAAGCGTCTCGGCTAAATCCCCCGATCCGCTGGCGGTAGCCAAGGCGGTCGCAAGTAACTCGGCATCCTGGGCACCCCTGTCCGGCGTGATGGGTGGTCCCAAGCCGGTTTCCCCTGCAATAGTGACGTCGTCCATGAGTGGGGCCCGCGAGTCGAGTGATTGGATGGGAGGATTGGGATCAAGCCTTGGGGGGAATGAACGATCGTCCGTCGGACCCCTTTCTCGACAGGAAACGACCAATCGATCCGCAACCGCTGTTTTGCCGGAACCGGTTTCCGCGTGGCTGTCCGACCATATGTTGAATGGACAAGTTCAGAGTCTGATCGAAATTTGTCGGTCGCGCCGGCAGTCTTTGAGTCTAAAGTTGGCTCAAATCGACCAATTTGAGTCGCTATTGTTCGGTGGTTCGATGGACGAAGTGTACCGAATCCAACAGAGTTTGCTGACCGGATTCGAGCAAATGGTCAGTGGCGAAGGGGGGCGAGTGATCGAATTGGGGGACGATAAGTTTGGTTTTCTGCTGCCAGGGTTGGATCGAACCGCGGCTAATCGGCTCGGGCAGGAAGTTCTGCGCGCGATTCGACAATGGTCGGGGAATCGTCAACAAACCGGCAAGATTGGCCTGACGATGAGCCTTGGCTGTGCTTCCAGTGACGTCCCCGCCCGAAATCTCAAGGCCGCGGCCTTGATCGAAGCGGCCGCTCGATGTTTGGAGAACGTTCAACGGTCAGCTGGAAATGGACTTAAATCGATTGACATCTACTATTGAGCCTCGTCAACTCTATTGAGCCCATTGAGGTTTGCACCGACTCGAATAGAATGAAGCGGTGCACACGTCGAGGGGGCCGCGTTGGGATTATGTTTCCCCAGGCACCTTATTTCGTGTACTCGGAGGGGTTTTCGTGTTCGCCAAGGGGGTCGACGAGTTCGCCCAGGCGGCTTGATGCCAAATTTTGGCCTATTTATTAATTAAACGGGCACCTAACAAACAGGAGTTGCTCCACCGTGAGTTCAGGCAAGTATTTGTTCACAAGTGAATCCGTCAGCATGGGTCACCCCGATAAGCTGGCTGATCAAATTTCGGATAGCGTTTTGGACGCTTTTTTGGCCCTGGACCCCAAGAGCCGCGTGGCCTGTGAAACATTGGTTACGACGGGTTTGGTGGTGGTTGCCGGTGAAATTACCAGCAAGGGAGTGATCGACTTCCAACAAGTAGTCCGGGACGCCGTTTGTCGTGCAGGATACACCGATGATGCGATGGGCATCAACGGCAAGACGTGCGCCGTGATGGTCACGATCGATAAGCAAAGCCCGGATATTGCTCAAGGCGTCAATGATGACGCGGCGGCTGGCAAGGAAACGGGGGCGGGCGATCAAGGCTTGATGTTCGGTTTCGCCTGTGACGAAACGCCAGAATTGATGCCGCTGCCGATTATTTTGTCCCACAAAATTTTGGATCGTTTGTCGGCGGCGCGACAGAACGGCGAAGTCAATTGGCTGCGGCCTGACAGCAAGAGTCAAGTCACCATCGAATATGATGGTGTGACTCCCGTTCGCATCGACACCGTCGTGGTCTCGACCCAACACGGTCCTGACGTGTCGCAGGAAGAGATCAAGAAGTTCGTTATCGAGAAGATCATCAAGCCGTTGTTACCTGCCGAGCTGGTAAACGGTGAGATCAAGTACCACATCAATCCGACCGGGAAGTTTGTGGTCGGTGGACCGCACGGCGATTGCGGTTTGACTGGTCGCAAGATTATTGTCGACACCTACGGTGGTTGGGGTCGGCATGGTGGTGGTGCGTTCAGTGGCAAGGACCCCACAAAGGTGGATCGCAGCGCGGCCTACATGGCGCGTCACGTGGCTAAGAACATTGTCGCGTCTGGATTGGCCAGTCGCTGCGAAGTTCAGTTGGCGTATGCGATCGGCGTCAGCCAACCCGTCAGCGTCCACGTGGACACCCAGGGGACCGGCAAGATTGACGATGCAGCGATTTGCGGTTTGGTCAAAGAGGTTTTCCCTTTGAGCCCAGGCGGAATCATTCGTTACTTGGATTTGTTACGTCCGATCTATGCTCCGACGGCTGTGGGCGGCCACTTTGGTCGAGACATTTTCCCTTGGGAATCGACTGCCAAAGCGGCTGAATTGTCCGAAAAGGCTGGAGCGCTGACCGCGTAGTCGGCTGACGGATAGACGGTAGTTCGAAAATAACAAACGGCATCGCAAGAAATTGTGATGCCGTTTTTTTGTTGGAGTCGGACTTTAGATGAGATGCTTGTTGTGGTTGTCTTCAGTGATCGCTCGGACAAACAAATTTCCATCAAGTGTCGAGGAAGCGAACGGTTTGACTACTTACGGATAGCAAAGCCGTGTTGCGGACGTGCTGCGGAGAAAGTCCGACGGGGCTGACGGACTGCCTGCGCATGGCAAAGACGGACTGCGGATGACAAACGCTGAGGGATTGAATGCCTATGGATTCGCTGCCGCAACTCGGATAACGGGGCCGACGGGCTATCTGACTGGTTGCGGTTCGTAGCACCACCGTACTGCGGATAAAATGGGCCGGCGGATTGGCGGCTTATGGATGAAATACCGAAACGCGTTTGAAGGGCGGACGGGCAACGCCTGTCATGCGGTGTCAGGCCTAAGATAACGTGACAATTCGCCGTCGTTTTTTCATCCGCAGCTCGGCTTTGCCATCCGCAGGCAATCAACTGTGTAATCGCGACGGCCGCAACGATGCGAAGCCAATTGCCAAGAGCCCAACCAAGAAACCAGAAGTTGGTTCGGGAACGGCCTGTGGGGTAAACTTTAGGCGAAAATTGTCCAAGCCAACAACATCTCGGGTATCGGTACCCGAGCCGCTAAGCCCAGTTGCGACAATTTGAATGTACTTTGCCTCATTCGAGTTGCCGAACGCTGCACCAAAGGCCAAGTTGCGAAGTTCAATCTTGCCAGAAGATGTTGGAGTAACAGTCGAAATCGTTGTGAAAGTGGTAATACTCGAATGCGTTGCCCAGCGAATCGTCCAAGTAGTATTTCGATTGTTTTTTTGAAGTACCCAAAAATCAAAGTCGAGCTTGAAGTCAGATAGACCAGCCGTATTGTTAAACGAAAACGCAAAACTGGGCGTTGTAATGCCAGTGGTTGTGCCTTGTCGGACGGCAATTAACCGATCCGCATTGGCACTCGAATCACTCCCAGTTGGCGAAGCGGAGTTGCGAAAATCCGAAGTTGCATCTGTCCAGCCTACGTGACTGAAAGTCGTCCCTGAACCACGCAAATTGCGACTTATTCCCCAAGGAGCAGCCGTCGAATTAGCAACTTGCGAGAGCGAAACGCCAGTCGGCAATCCGCTTCCAATCCCGTTGAAGTTCTGAAAATATTCGGACCCACTCAGTGTGATGCCGGCGGTCGCTGAACCGACCATAGTAAACGAAGAGAAGAAACTCAAAAGAATTGCAGCGCCGACGCACTTTAAGAAGCGGATCATGGGGCGAACCCTCAGTTTCAAGTTGTCTATACATGTTGCATGCAAAATTGGCCAATGGATTTATCGTTGTCCCATCGACCAACTTCGCTAGGTTTCGCCGCAGCGGTTCGCACCAATCAAACACGTGGTGCCGCTAGGCCGTAGAAAATTACCCAGAATCCACGGTTTGTGCAATCGGTGTCCGGGACTTCTGGTTCGAATTTTTGTGAGTAATGTTCAATCGGTGCTGGCAAACGGTTGTTTGGTTTCTTGGGAGGCAAAATTGTTGCTGATGAATGTGCCAACCAAACAGGATTCGATCGCAATTGCATGACTTCTCATATTGAAGAAAATCGAGTTCAAGAAAAATCGATTAGCTTTGTAGCTCCGCCATTTAAGTTCCAACGCAGCACCACGCATGGGCAAGCTTCGTTACTCCAACGAATCGAAGTTTCGTAGGTACGAGGCTTTATTCGAAAAGGGGGCTGCGTCTGCCCCATTTAGGACAAGATCTACGGAGCAGGTTGGATCGACACGAGATACACGGCCCAGCTCAAAACAAACAACAGGGCGATGCTGGCGAAGAAGCAAGCCATCGCGAAACCCATGGCCAATAGCGTCAAGAAGCGGCGTCCGATTCCGTTTGGGAAAAAGCCTTGGTGCGCCCAACAGACCATTCCGATGTAAAACCCTTGGGCGGTGATGATCTGTGCGAGCTCGCCGATTCGCGAAAAGATCGGCGTCGAAATCGCCGTTACCACCAAGCAGTGCCCCACCACGTACAGGGCGAAAACCAGGACCTCGGCCAAGTGATAGTTCACACGGGGATGCAACAGCCATAAGGCAAGTCCTAGCGGGACGACAAACGCAAACAGGGCCAAATACGTATAGGCTTGAACGATGACACTGAGGTAGATCTCGGCCATGGCGGTCGCCGTGTCGCCACCAACCATTTTGTCCATTCGCTCGAACATGGCGGCTTGCGCGGGTGTTTGCCGCCCTTGATTGATTGCCTCACTAACGGATTCTCGGATGATCGGAGCCGAAAACCACAGGGATGCAAGTTGCAAAGAAGCGCCGATCAAGAAATAACTGACCGGATTGATATAACGCTGCCGTTTGCCGCGAATGTAGTCCAGGCACACCAGACCCGGCCGACGGAACAAACACAGAAACGTCAGCCACAGGCCGCGATCCAGGCTGAAGATCTTGCCCGGCAATTCGCGGAAGATTTCGCCGAGCGACAGTCGCCGACGGATCTCTTTTTGCCCGCAGCAATGGCAGTAGGGGCCGTTAAGCTCCGTCTGACAATTTAGGCAACTGCAATCCGGGGAATTCATGATGAAACTGGCTAGGTTGTATTGGTTGGGTTTGGGCGGGCGAAACGTCTCCGAGGTCACTTCGAAATTGGCATCGGCGCCATTTCGGAGTATTTTGCGAGGGAATTCACCAGGCCACTTATGTTACCAGCCGAGCCATGGGTTCGCGCCCGGTTTATTCAGGAAATTCACAGGTTACTTTCTGAAAAGACTTTCCAAGGCGGCCAAGGTCGCTTAGAATAGGGCCGGTTTCACTGTTGTGAATCGACCTTGTCTTCGTGTTTGCGGCCACTCTTTGAAGTGTAGCTTGGCGTCGACGATCGTTCGAATCTGGCAGTGAAACTGGTGGTTGCTTGGCCACCCCTTCCTCCCTTCCGACTTTTCCATTCGACCGAACCATCATGAAGCTGATTGGAATCGTTGGCGGGATTGCCAGCGGCAAGAGCTTTGTCAGTCGCGCTTTTCAGGACTTAGGAGCGAAGTGGATCGATGCCGACGCGTTGGTCCATGCAGTTTATCGCGAGTCGGCGATCATTCAAATCTTGTGCCAGCGTTGGGGTACGGTTGTTCTGGACGAAAAGGGGCAAGTGGATCGTGCTCAACTTGCCGCGCGAGTTTTTGCTCCAACCATGGAAGCTAAAGTGGAACTCGAATGGCTCGAGTCTTTGGTTCATCCATTGGTCAAGGACCAAATCCTGCGACAGGTCCACGATTGGCGAAATGATCCAACCGTCGAAGTCGTGGTGCTGGATGCGCCGGTCCTGTTGAAAGCTGGTTGGGACAAGCTTTGTGATGAGTTGGTATTTGTCGATGCCAGCGAATCGCTGCGTTGGGAGCGAGTTCAAGCACGAGGATGGACTTGGGAACAGTGGCAGCAACGTGAGTCCCAGCAAACTCCTTTGTCGGAGAAGTTGGCTCGCTCGACACGAACAATTGACAACAACGGCTCGCCCGAGTCCACGCGAATCCAGGTCCAAAAGATATGGGTTGCTTTGACGCACAACTCCAACCGCCGTTAAACGTTTCCTAGTCAGCGTCCGTCGTCAGACGGAGAACGAGCAAAAGCTTGTTCCGCTACAAAACCCCGCCGTGAATTGCTCGTCGTGATGAATGCGTTCGCCACGACCACCAACCTATTCCCCTCCCTTATTCGCTTGCACAAGGCAGACAGCGATGTCGACTTCCGACGATTACTCATCCGATTCCGAGCCCGAAGTACGCCGCTCGGAAGGAACTCCTCAAATTCCTGGGCCTGGCCCGCGACCGACCAGTGCTAATTCGGACTCACGGGCCTCAGGATCCCGTCCGATCGGGAATCGTTCCAATCTGGGTCGTTCCGCGGCTCCTACCGGACAGAGTCCGCATTTTCAGCGTCCAAATAATCAGCGACATCGGAGTGATCGCTCCAATGATTCTCGTCGATCGGTCAATGACAGTGAGCGGCGAAATGGTCGTAGCTACCGGGGGCCAGCCAGTCATCTGCCGGAAGCTGCCAATCGTCGGTTGTCGGAAATTGAAGCGGCCGGCGAGCCATTATCTTTGTCGGAACGCATTAGTATCGAAGGCGATCGAGCCAAAGCGGCGGACCGTGTGTCGCAGCCCAACGATGGAGTCGCGATTGCCGAATTGCATTTGTTGAATACGGAAGAACTGAAAGAAGTTGCCTTACGCGAGCAAGTCGAGCGGGTCGAAGAGTCCAACCGTCAACAGCTCATTTATCAGATCATGAAACGGCGTTTGAAGGCGCGTGGATTGATTTATGGCGAGGGCACACTTGAGGTATTGCCGGACGGGTTCGGATTCCTGCGAAGTGCCAAACATCACTACCAGAGTAGTCCCGACGACATCTACGTTTCTCCCAGTCAGATTCGCAAGTTTGGTTTGCGCGACGGCATGATGGTGGCGGGCCAGATTCGGCCACCTAAGGAAAACGAAGGCTATTTTGCGTTACTGCGAGTGGACGCCATCAACTATCGTGACCCGAAGGCGGGTGCGCAGGTCAAACGCTTCGACGAATTGACGCCGGTTCATCCGAATGCGCGGATTCACTTGGAACATGATCCCCACGACATGGCGACTCGGTTGATCGATATGATGTGTCCGTTGGGGTTTGGTCAACGCGGGTTGATTGTTAGCCCCCCGCGAGCGGGCAAAACCATGTTGCTCCAAAAAATGGCCATGGCGATTCAGAAGAACTTTCCGGAAGTTCACGTGATCATCTTGCTGATCGACGAGCGGCCCGAAGAGGTCACGGACATGAAACGTAATGCCGTGATCAGCGGCCAATGCGAAGTTATCAGCAGCACGTTTGACGAGACACCAACACGGCATATCCAGGTGGCCGAAATGGTCGCCACGAAGGCCAAGCGATTGGTCGAGTGCGGCTTGGATGTGGTGGTCTTGATGGACTCGATCACTCGTTTAGCCCGCGCTTACAATGCCTCGTTGCCGCAAGGTGGCAAGACCATGAGTGGAGGATTGGACGCGTCGGCGATGCAAGAGCCCAAAGCGTTTTTTGGATCGGCTCGCAAGGTTGAAGAGGGAGGGTCGCTGACGATTGTCGCCACCGCCTTGATCGATACGGGCAGCAGGATGGACGATGTGATCTTCGAGGAGTTCAAAGGAACCGGGAACATGGAGATCGTGCTGGATCGAGGATTGGCGGATCGTCGGATTTTGCCCGCGATTGATTTGAATGCTAGTGGCACGCGGCGAGAGGAGCGATTGCTCGCCGCCGAGGAGTATCGCCGAATCAATGCGGTTCGTCGGGTTTTGGCGGATCTCAGCCCAGCCGATGCCCTCGAGAATTTGCTGAAGAAGTTGTCCAAGACGAAGTCCAATGCAGAATTCCTGATGGGCATTAATCCAGAACGCATGTAATCGCGAGTTGTTATTTAGGAATGCGAACGGTGGTACAAACCTTGGATGGTCGTAGTTTTAGCTTGGCAGATTGCCGGGTGGCGGTTGTGGTCGCGGAGTATAATCCACACATCACGGAGTCTTTATCGCGAGCCGCGCTCGAGACGCTGCTTGCCGGTGGTGTGGCCTCGGATCATATCGTGGTCGTGAAGGTCCCAGGCGCGTGGGAATTGCCGCAAGCAGCGCAGCCATTAGCGGCCTCAGGGCAATTGGCGGCAATTATCTGTTTGGGTGCGGTTATCAAAGGCGAAACGACTCACGATCAACATTTGAATCGAGCGATATCGATGCGATTGTGTGAAATGTCGAGTCAATACGATTTGCCAATTGCCATGGGGGTCTTGATGTGCAACGACGTCGAACAAGCTCTGCAGCGAAGCGGTGGCGTGATGGGTAACAAGGGCGAGGAGGCTGCAGCGGCCGCGTTGCAAATGATCCGAAACCAAATGGCGATTCGAGCGTGGGCTCGATCGCAAAGTGCCTTTGGATTAGGAAGCTAAGCAAATGTCACGACGAAGTCTCGCGCGGCAAGCGGCGGTGCAAGTTCTCTATCAAGACGAATTCAACCCGCAACGATCACGCGAATTGGATCGCCAATATATATTGACTCAGGTTGAAGCCGACACGACTTTAAGTGATTTCGCTTGGTGGTTGATCGACGGAACTCGGCAACGCAAGGATGAATTGGACCCGGAAATCGAAGCGGCTGCCGAACATTGGAGTGTGTATCGCATGTCCGCGGTGGACCGCAGTCTGATTCGGATGGCTGCGTTTGAGTGCCGTTCCGGCAGTACTCCAAAACCCGTTGCGATCGACGAAGCGATTCGGTTGGCCAAACGTTTTGGCGGCAAAGAATCGCCAGCATTTGTCAACGGCGTGTTGGATCGTCTGCTGTCGGACGAAGAATTGCCTCCAGGGAAAGACAATGTTGCCTCGACTGTAAGTAAGTCTCCGGAAGAGGCTGACGCAGCGTCGGTGAAGGTCTCTGCGGGACTTCGACGCTTCATCAAGCGCGGTACCGCGCAATAATAACCGTCCGACAAGATCGGCGTTTGCCAACTTCACTGCATGTTAGCTGCGCTATCCAGAACGTGGTTGCGATCAGTCGAGCCATCCATCGCTTGCGAGCGTTCCTGATCCAATGATGTGGCGGCGCTCCGGTTCTAGTACGCGTTTTCGCGCTTCAAGACGACGAACAGCGTTTTGATCATGATTTTGAGATCCATCAAGATGGACCATTCTCGGATATATTGATGATCATAGCGGATGCGGGCTTCCATCTTGTCCAGTGTCTCGGTTTCTCCTCGGCAGCCGCTGACTTGTGCCAACCCCGTGATGCCGGGCTTCACCTTATGGCGTAACATGTAGCCGCTGATTTGCTTGCGGTAGTACTCATTGTGTGCATTGGCGTGTGGTCTTGGTCCCACCAAACTCATCGAGCCGTTGAGAACGTTGAACAGTTGTGGCAGTTCGTCGAGGGATGTCTTGCGTAGGAACCCGCCAATCGGCGTCAATCGCGAGTCGTTCTTGGTGGCTTGGGCAACGGCATGACCGTTTTCGCATACGGTCATGGAGCGAAACTTCCAAACGTCGATGGGCTTGCCATCCAAGCCATAACGTTTTTGCTTGAAGAAAACGGGGCCTTTGGACGTCAGTTTGACGGCGGTCGCCACGATCAACATGGGTACGGCGGCCAATGCTAGTGCAATCATCCCGACGAACAAATCCACGCCGCGTTTGAAGACGCCATCGACACCGTAAAAGGGGTTCTCGAACACACTGACCACGGGGACACCTTGCACATTGGTCCACCGAGAGTGCATCAATTGGAACACGAACAAATCGGGAACGATATAGACAGAGGCGGTCGAGTCGGCCAGTTGTGCCAATATCTTTTGGATACGAGCTTCGGCTCGCATGGGCAGTGAAATGAAGACCACTTGAACTCGGTTGGCTTTGACTTCCTCGATCAGATCTTCGACTCGACCTAAGACTTCGGGCATTTTGTGGACCGACGCTTGGGTGCGTGTGGTTTCGCGATCTTCATAGAATCCGTGAAACTGCAAATGAAATGCTTCGGAATGTGAAATGCCCTCCACGAGATCAACTCCCAAGGGGTTGCATCCGATCACCGCGTACTTTTTGAGCCCGATGCCGCGCTGAAGCAGCATCTTTCGGATGGTGCGGTAGGTAATTCGCAGGGCGAGCGCGATCACGGGTGTTACCATGTACCAAATCGCCAGCGATTCAGCCCGCAGTTCGCGGGTATAAAGACTGTATTGACCAATTGCCAACAGCAGGACGACCGTGACCGTCCAGGCCAAAATCGAACAGCCCGCTTCTTTGCCAAAGTTCACCGCACTCCAGTCTCGGTACAAACCGAAGAACTCGGCGACGATCATGAACAATCCGGTGGCCACCAAATACGACAAGAAGGTGCTGTCCGAATTGTGTTCGGGCAACACGATCGTGATGAAGAAAACTCCGTAGGCGATGCCCAAACAGTCCAAAAGGCGATAGAGCCACAAAGTCCAGGCTTGAGTCGTATGGACGGCAGGGCGAGGAGTTGGGAGGGTCATAGCCAACAAAACTCAAAAAAGGGACAGTGATCTCGTAAAATGGACGGCAATTGCTTGTGAACGCAGCCATGGTTGGGCCTTTGGCGGCGCTCCGCGCGACGCGGAACTCTAAGTCACGGTCCAGAAATTGGAAAATGTCGGTTGGGTTGGATTTGGTTCGGCTTGGGAAGGCGGGACGGTTCGGGGCGGTTATCCGGTTTTTGCGGTCGTTGTCTCGGTTTGGGCCAAAAAGAACCCCGCATGAGTATGCTTTTATTTTTGAGAAATATTTAAAAAGTACGCAAGCCAAGCGTCTCTGGCGGCAAATTCGACAACGCGTCTTGCATTTCGTCGATTTTTTTCGATAATGGCCCGTCCGCCTAGGATGCGTCCAATGGTGGTGGATTCCACATACTTTTTATAAGAGTGATAATGGTGAGTATTCGAGCCCGCAAACGGGCAAAAGCCAAAGCCCGTGCCCGTTCAGCCAAACGTGATCCGTTGTTTGTAGATGGCCAACGTCCTCGTCCAATGTATGTCGATTACAAGGATGTGGAGTTTTTGCGTAAATTGGTCAATCGCCATGGCAAGATCGTCGGTCGTCGAAAGACGGGTTGCACCGCAACTAGCCAGCATGCGATTACAGCAGCTATCAAGCGTGCCCGGTTCATGGCACTGATGCCTTACGTCGGTGAATAAATTGGCGAGCGGGCTTCGCCGTTGTTGAGCGTTCGTTTTTGTGGAGGCTCAGGCGGTTGTACTTTCAGAAGCTAGAGCGGGTCGAGTTTCGGGACACCGATGCGGCGGGGATTGCTCATTTCTCAGTTTTTTTTAACTGGATGGAGCAATCCGAGCATGCCTTTTTGCGCCATTTGGGTTGGTCGGTGGTACAACCGGCCGATGGGTTCAAAATTAGTTGGCCTCGAGTTTCGGCCCATTGTGATTACAAACGTCCTGTTCGGTTCGAAGAGGTGTTTGGGGTCCAAGTTGACGTCGCGAAAATAGGTCGCTCGTCATGTGATTACCGTTTTCGCTTCTTGGATGCGAGCGGTGTAAAGAAAATGGTGGATCCACTTGGTGATCCAGCGGGTGGTTGGGTCAGCCGGGAAGATTGGTTTCGAGATGCTGCCGTGCGGCCATTTGCTCAAGGTCTTTTGACGGCGGTTTGTTGTCGCATTGTGCCTGGCCAATCTCATGAATCGATGGAGATTCCACGCGAGTGGCGTGAGAAACTCGAGTCGTTCATGCATCGGGAGGATTCGCAGTGAAGCCGCAACTCAACCCCGCCGCATTGCCTGGTTCGGCCGGTTTGCGGGTTCATAACTTGTGCAAATCGTATCACTCGGGTGAACAAACGATTTCCATTCTGAACGACCTGTGTTTGGAGCTCCAGCCGGGTGAAAACGCTGCGATTGTCGGCCCCAGTGGCTGCGGGAAGAGCACGCTGTTGTACCTGTTGGGCACGTTGGAGCAACCCGATTCGGGCATGATCGAGTTAGCCGGACAGAAGCCCCAAGAATTGAATGCCGTCGCAGCGGCAGCGTTTCGCAATCGATCCATTGGATTTGTGTTTCAAGACCACCATTTGTTGCCCCAGCTAACCGTGCGCGAGAATGTCTTGCTCCCGGCTCTGGCAATGCGTGCCGTTCAATCCGCGGACGAACAAAGAGCAGACGCACTGATCCAACGAGTTGGGTTGGAACACCGAAGTCGGCAATTCCCAGGGAAACTGTCCGGTGGCGAACGGCAAAGAGTGGCCGTGGCGCGGGCGTTGTTACTCCGACCTGCGTTGATTTTAGCGGACGAGCCGACTGGCAGCTTGGATGAAGCCAACGCGGAAGCGGTCACGAACTTGATGCTAGAAATGCAACAAGAGGCCGGAAGCATGTTGTTGTGTGTCACTCACAATCCGGAGTTGGCGAAACGTTTTCAGCGAACATTGACGCTCCATCAGGGGCGTTTTGTTTCGCTGGCTGAACCGTCTTGAAGGGCCACGGCTTGATGGATGGAAGCCCGCGATTGGTCGGCTTGTTTCGCGAATATCCGCACGTGAGTAACTGGGCCAAGTTCTGGAACAAAGGGAATCCCGGCTCGACTATAGAATCGTTTGAGCCGATACGTGACCGACTGCTGCGGTTCTAGGACAAGTTGTGGATCGCGAATTTCGTGCGACTTGTTCAATACGACGTTGAAGTTGCTGATTGGTCCGTCGCCGATGTTTGTGATTTCGAGTCGCGGATCATCCAGCGGCTCGCGAGAATCTGCCGGCCGAGCATAATATTCGGAAGTGGGGACCCCGATGAACTTGTAGGAGACCGGGAGTGCCCCTTCTTTGACGCGTGGGGCGGCCATCCATAAGCCAACCGTAGCCAACGACGGCACAGTGGCCAAGGCAATCAAGAGTAACGTCAGAACGGATTTCTTCATGGGGCGGTTGCCAGCCCGCGGCCCCAATTTCGCTTCCGTCATTTCTTGTCCTACCAAGTTAGGGTTGCACCCGCTATTGTAAGACGTTGGACCGCAATGGCCGTTCCGCCTTCACCAATTTGATGGGCGCTATAATAGCATGAATTCAAAAACTGCGAAGGAACCTAGAGGGAATCCAGGTGCGAATCCCGCCGCGACGCAGGCTGATAAATTGCCGACTCTATCTCCGCATGTGGGGGGAGCCAGCCAGCGATTGCGGGTGAACCTATCTTGGCTGATCAAGTTGCGTTGGGTCGCGTGCATTGGCCAATTGTTGGTAATTTCGGTGGTGATGTATGCTTTTCAAGTCAGTTTGCCGTTTGTCCCGTTGGGCTTGGTCATCTCGCTAACCGTCTTGACCAACGTCGGCTTGGTCGGCTGGTCGGCGCGGCTGTCTCAGCAAGCGGAGGGAAGCCAACCCACGGCCGATTATTTGTTGCTGACAGTGATGGTGTTGGATTTGTTCTCTTTAACAACGTTACTGTATTTGACGGGGGGGCCAAACAATCCGTTTTGTTTGTTCTTCTTTGTCAATCTGAGTCTCGCCGGAGTGTTATTGCCGCGAATCACTGCGGTGGTTTTTCACTTTCTGGGAGCGCTTAGTTTCGGTTTCTTGTTATTTTCTCACCACCCGTTGCTGATTGCATCCGGGGTCGAAGTTTTGCCACCGATCTACGTTTCGGGGCAGGGTGATTTACGGCACTTCGGACTGTTTATCGCGTTCTTGACGTGTAGCAGTGTGATTGTCTACTTCATGACACGGTTAACTGGCGAATTGAGGCAGCAGGAACTGGATCTCCGACAAGCCCAAACCCAACAGAGCAAGTCAGAAAAGTATGAAGCCTTGGGCACGTTGGCAGCCGGGGCCGCTCACGAACTCTCAACTCCCCTGTCGACGATTGCGGTGGTTGCCAAAGAGGCCGAAGCCATGGGACGAAACGCATCGTTGCCCGAGGAACTAACCGAAGATTTGTCTTTGATACGCAGCGAAGTGGATCGCTGTCGACGAATTCTCAATCGAATGGCGGTGGGAGCCGGTCAAGTCATTGGCGAGTCGTTTGAGCAAACGACTCCTGAACGGTTGCTGCAGGACGTGTTGGTAGAATTGCAGAAGGTCATTACCGAACCAATTGGATTGGACTTGGACCCAACCAGCAAGACCGAGACGATTCAACTTCCCCCCATCGCCGTTGCGCAGGCCTTGCGGGCCTTGGTCAAAAACGCAATCGATGCCGTTCCTAGTCAGGGTCCCATCAGGTTGACCAGTCGCTTGGGGGCGAAATGGACGCTGGTGATCAAGGATCGTGGACCCGGAATGCCTGATGAGATCCTGCAACGAGTCAGCGAGCCGTTTTTTACGACCAAGTCACCCGGCAGCGGCATGGGACTCGGAGTCTTTCTGGCGAGGAACGTTGTCGAACGATTGGGAGGCCAAATTCGCATCGAGTCCCAAGCTCGCGTCGGAACAACGGTGACCGTGACTTTACCACGGCAGCAGAACCTGGAAGGTTCTATCTGAACGGTCCAGTGGTACACGAATGACCGTCCTCGGTTATACTGGGGGCTGAGGGTCTGTCCCAAGTGGAGTCCCGCCCGGATTCGTGCGGAATCGTTGTCGAAATTCGACGAGAGTTTCGGTTGCCGCTGAGAAAATACGAAATGCTGGGCGGAAACTTCGACGTTTGATGTTGAGGCGATGGTGATGACCGAAGGGATGAAGCTGCTGATTGTCGATGACGATGATATTTTTCGCAGCCGAATGAAGCGAGCGATGCAGCGGCGTGGTTTTGTGGTGTTTGAAGGGGATGGCTACGACACGGCCATCGAGATTGCCCATCAGTACCGGCCGGATTATGCGGTGCTTGATTTGAAAATGCCTGGCCGAAATGGAACGGACATTCTCAAAGACATCATGGAGATTTTGCCGAACTTGAAAGCGATTATGTTGACCGGTTACGGCAGCATCGCGAACGCCGTCGAGGCTGTGAAGTTGGGAGCAATCAACTACATGACCAAGCCCGCCGACGCGGACCAAATCTGTCGGGCATTGGGATTCGACTTGCCGGACACCGATATTCCTGAGCAGGAGCTTGATTCGTTTGGGACGCAAAGTCTCGCGGAAGCTCAATGGGAGCACATTCAGCGGGTGTTGGCCGATTGCAATGGCAACATTTCGCAAGCCGCTCGGCAGCTGGACATTCCGCGCCGCACGCTGCAACGAAAGCTCAAGAAATTGGCTCCGTAAGTTCGGTGACGGCGACGATGATCGTCTCCGCCACCGACTCTCGCGAATGGTTTGATCTTACAGCTCGTCGATTGGACAAACAGCAAGGATCACCGAGACCGTGTTCGGACAGCGTGGCCACGACTAAAAACGAATCGTGATGCCGCTACCGCCCCAGCTACCGCCGTAGCCATGACTGTGGCCATGACCGTGTCGGTGGCTATGGCCATGTCCGTAGCTTGGACCATAGCCATAAACGGGTCGGCCATAATTTGGGCGATAGTAAGGCTGGATCGGCGTCCCGAAGTTCAAGCTGACACTCGGGCGATAGGCAGGAACACCATAGTAGGTTTGTTGAACGTGGTAGTAACCGGTACGGCCTCCGTAAAACGGCTGCTGGTAACATTGGGCTGAAGCGTCGCTCGTGCTCCAGGCTAAAAACAAAGCGGCTGCAGTGACGGCGCAGAACTGAGTGAATCGAAACATTGTTGTCTCCTTGAGTGAGAAACCATAAATGCGGACGAGTGACCGGAAGCAAAGGCGACGATTTCCGAATCGCTCGAATGACGCCCCGAATAAATACCTGGGCATTTCTTGTGCCATTGGAAAATGCATGAGTTTTCCCTGGATATGAAATCACCTTGATTACAGTTGGAGATCAAACTGATTCGCTGAGGACGGAGCCTTAGCGACCGTTGCAGGCGTTGGACCGAAATCGTAGCCATCGTCGTCAGCCGTTGGGAAAACCCGAATTCTCGGGAAGAATTCTAGCCAACTTGCCGATCCGAAATACAAGTGAAAACATGCACCAACACCTGAAGGAGTCAACCGTGAGTTCATTGCCGCCTGGGCAACAGTTAGTGGCGGGTGAAAAATGGCCGCTGGTTGGGGAACGAACGAGTGGTCCGCGGCCCGAGATATGGGGGTTGGAGGTCAAGGGCTTGGTTGATCGACCCTGCCGTTTTTCGTTGTCAGACTTGAAGTCGCTTCCGGTGACACGTCGGATCGTGGACATTCATTGTGTGACGCGCTGGTCGAAGCTGGGCGTTGAATTTGCGGGAGTCTCTTTGCGGGACGTGTTGTCCGAAGTAGGGCGGGTGTCGTCGGCACGGTTTGTATCGTTCGAATCGTGTAGCGAGCGACGGCATTCGTCCAGTCTTTCGCTGGAGACGGCGTTGGAATTGGAGACCTTGTTGGCGTGGGAGGTTGACGGTCAACCATTGCCGGAGCTTCACGGTGGGCCACTGCGGAACATTGTGCCGAATCGCTACTTTTACAAGAGCGTGAAATGGCTCCAAGGCTTGGACTTTTTGGCCCACGATCGCATGGGGTATTGGGAATCCGACGCGGGTTACCACAACTTGGCGGATCCTTGGCAAGAGCAACGTTACATCGCGGCCGACATCGACAAACGCATGGCGAAGCGACTGTTGGAGACCCGTGATTTTTCGGATTTGGACCTGCGTGGGTTCCAAGCGGGGGGCTTCGAGTTGAACGGATTGGTCGCGTGCCGGTCAAAGCTGCGCGACGCCAGTTTTCGCAATGGGCAACTTCGCCGCGCCAACTTTCATGGCGCGAACTTGTCAAATGCCCACTTCGAGAACGCGGATCTGACCGACGCGAATTTCTCAGAAGCGGATCTTGAAGGCGCGAATTTTTGTGGTGCGAATCTGCAAGGCTGTGATTTTCGCGGCGCGAGTTTGTTTGGAGCCAGTTTTGTGGTCGAGGATTGGCAGACGCTGCCCCAAACCGAATGGCAAGCCGCGCTGATGTCTAACGTTCGATTCACTGAAGAACAGATCGAATCCCTCGCCACCAACCAAGCTGCCTACCTCGCCAAGACCTTGAACAAGTTTTAGAGATTCGTGTAGCCAACGACCCAGTCACAGTGTGTCTACCAGTTTCCCAATTTGCTGCGGATGTCTCGCCGTTATCCAGTTAGCCGACCCGAGTTAAGCGTTAACTGGTTCGCATCACGTGGTTGGTTGAACATACATGGCTGCGCGTTAACCGGTTAGCGGCGCGGGGGGTGTTGGGGGGGGCACCCAACCCCCCCCCCCGAACGC
>JAEUIP010000034.1:19360-27754 GCA_016795075.1 Planctomycetaceae bacterium
TTCTGGTGGTTGGTTTAAACTCCTTGGTGGGGGGTAATCGGGTTTGGGGGGCGTGTTTGGTGGGGCAACCCACCAACCCCGCGCCGCTAAGCGTTTACTCTCAAGCCCCAAAATCCACCCCCTACCAAACGCCCCCAACCTTTGGGTTAAGATCGCCTCGTAGCCTCCCCCTCTTCTCGGCGTACTCCCCATCTCGCGCGGTGCACTCTTCTTCTTGATTCATCCGTAGTCCAGCCTTGCCATCCGCGGGAAACACCTCTCCCACAATCCCTCGCTCTCCCATTCCCAGCCGTATTTTTCCCTGCCCATCCGTGTCCTTCCGTGGCTCCATTTCTCCGGTTTTCTCTGACCGGTCATCAACCTTATTGGCTCAGTGGTGAAGGAGTCACCATCGCTGCCGCGGTCGTCGGCAACGCATCGGTCATTATTCAAAGCTTGGTCGTCACCTTCACTCCGCGCCCTACGCCAACCAGCAACGATGATGGCTACAGAGATGCGTGGCACCTTACAGCTCGTGCATGCAATAGCCATTCGTAACGCAATTCCCGCAGTGTTGCTTGATCTGGAATTGTCTGAACCGGCACTTATGGAGTTCGTCATTGCACTTTCGAATCAAGAGACTGTGGAAGTTCATTCCGTTGCAAATACTCGTGGGGCAGAGGGACGGCGATAGGCAATCTTTGTGTCACCAGAAACGCTGGATGAAATCGAGTACTATTTCAATTCTGTCGCAGACGCAATTCGGTTCATCGACAAGCGACTAGCCAGCCATTCGTGAAACGTCTTCGTGCCTGTATCTATCGGCCACGCGGGTGATTCTTCCCGCCGTCCGTGCGAAGAATCCTGGGACACACAAGTTTGCGAGGAGGAATCCGGGGACACACAGGAATCCGGGGACACACATAAGTGTCCCCACACTTGCACCCATCAAATCCCATTTACACCAAAACAGTGTCGAGTCTCGTGTCCCAAAATTAAGTGTCCCCATATCACCAAACCTCCCCATAACACGATACCAAATTGGATCGGTGGTTAGCTGAATGCGTGCGAGAACGCTCGACTGGTGTTGGGTATGTGTGCGTTATTTGCCTATGTGGCTTGCCCACTTTGATTCTGGTTTACTGGCTTGCGTGTCTGTATTGTGGGCTTATCATGAGCACCCTCCTGGAGGTCGCTTCATCACATCGGGAAATATATCGGTAGGTCTAGGATTTGCAGTCCATTTGAACCGGCGGTTCGGGCACCTTGAAAGTTAGGATACGGAATGAGAACGATTGGCGTGGCTGTTTGGATCGCAATGTGGAGTTGCAGTCAATTGGCTTTTGGATTGCAAGACGACTCCAATGCCTATTCGTGGCGCTACTATCGACCTTCGAATACTGGTATTCAAGGCGACTATTGTGAGGCCTTGCTACTTGATTCGGATGGAAATCCTTGGATCGCCGGATACGAACCATCTTTCGAGGAGGGTGGCTTTTCGAAGTTTCACTATTCGCAGAACCGCTGGGAAAACTACTCGAACGTCGATTTCCCCGAGATCGGCCATCCTTTTTCGACGGGCGTCACTCGGGTCGCGGATTTTGATCGAGATTCGTTGGGCAATTTGTGGATGGCGACGGGCCGAGGGGCGTTGTTTTTCTCACCTGCGTTAGGGCCTGTTTCTTTGCAACGATTCGACGGTGATAACTCGCCAATGCCAGGTGGCTGGAACCGTGGGGTCGAGGTGGCGCCCGATGGCACGGTTTGGTTTTCTGCCTATGCAACGTATTGGGGTGGATCCGGTGTGTCGCAATATGATCCGACGGTTGATCAGTGGCGCGTGTTCTCTAATCCGTTTGGAGATGGCAAAATCAATGTCCAGCCCAAACCAAACGATGGCTATTTTGTTTGGGTCAATGCGACAGGATTGGAAGTGAATCGGTACGATTCGAGTACCCATGATTGGCAAACTCTTCCGGCGGAAACCGGTGGTCCCGCGCACTTGGTTGGCAAGAATGCGACGGACTCCCAAGGCAACACTTGGATGTTGCGATGGACGAACTTTGACTTGTACGAAGTCAAGCTCGATTGCCTACGTCCGGATGGCACGTGGTTCAATTTTCCGGCGGCCCCATTTGGAAATGATATCGCCGAGTTAAGAGCCAAGTCGCCTGACCTCGTGCTAGTCGTTGATGGTTCCGGACGAGTTTGGCGATTTAATGGCAGCACCTGGCAAGACTTGGGTTCCTGGAACGACACATCTTATTCGTATGACATCGATCAAGACGTCGCAGGCAATGTGTGGGCGTGTGGAGTGGGGGGAGCGGGGAGACGGGACGTGTCAACCGGAGAATGGCAACGCTTCCGAGTCACGAACACGAGTCAATACGATTTCTTTAATGAAGATTTGACAATCAACCAAGCCGGCCACGTTTGGGCAACCGCAAATGCGGGACCGGGCGTTGGTGGAATGGTCAAGTTTGACGGTCAGAGTTGGACGGGATTCAACAATCATCATTATGGCCTCGGGTACGATTGGCCGTTTCCAACGGATAATAGTCAAAAAGTTTATGTACGACCTGTTGGTGCCGAACTGTTCGTCAACCCGACGTTCGGCGGATTACACCAACTGTATCGAGACAGATGGACGAATATGCAAGTTGGTTGGGACGAAGTGGGTGACATCCGCGAAGACGGTTCGGGGCGGTTATGGGTGGCTCATGCCGGTGGGCTGTTGCTGCAAAATCGAAGGGGTTGGCAAATGATGTCGCGACATGGCGCCGATTTGCTGCGTGCAGACAATCGGTTCCCGAAGCGGATGTGGGCGATGTCGGTGACAAACGTGATTTGGCTGGGTGATTCCAAATCGCCGAAGATATGGACCATCGAAGACTTCCCGGAACTGGACCCCCAAAGTGATCAGTTCAAGGGGATGGTTCAAGACTCCCAAGGGAACATTTGGATCGGGGCGAATACCATTAATCTTCCTTTCAATTCCACACTAATCAAACTGAACCCACGAACCGGCAAATATGTAACCTGGCGGTATGGAGTGAACTGGCCGTTTCCTGGCCAATACCTAATGCCGGTCGGTGCCACTTCGGACGGTAAGATCTGGTTTCAGTACGATTCTGATTTCGGCATTGACGATCAGGGACTTGGTTCATTCGATGGCACTCAGATCCGAACATTCCCAGCTCCCTTTGAAGGAGCACCACAGTGGGGTGGGCTTCCACACGCGGGTATCAAGGACGTCGAAGTACGTGAAATGACCGATGGGTACGAACTGTGGATTAGCTGCGCTAGCCGGGGAATTGCTGTTCTTCGCGTAACCAGATAACCCAGCGGTTCCTGTCCAGGTATCACACGGTGAATTGTCGAGTTTGACGTCGGGTCATCAATCTTAGGTGTCGCGGGTGACCTTCCGATGGATGGCACTTTACTGCCGCTCGCACCTTACTGCCGCTCGCGCCTTACAGCCGCTCGCACTTTATGGAGCTTCGCCAAATGTGCGAGAGGATTGTTGATTTTGGGGTTTAACCGTTGGTCCGTTGCGTACTCGACGCCGTCCAAGAACGTTGGCAGCTGTCTGGTAAACAAGGGCATCGCAGGCAAGTTCTGAATCCACAGCCCGCTAGTCGATCCGGGCGGTTCGCAAACAGGTGTTGTTTTTCAAGTTGTCGGACCGTCAGGCGGGTACCGCCGGGGTTTTGCGGGTGTTCGTTGGTTAAGCTAGAGGGTTGTCCATCTACCTCTGCGTTTGGGGTGCCGCCTTGACCTGCGGCGGGGGAACGTCAACGATAGTCGCTGCGAATTGGGGCGATATAGTAGCGGTTAGGTTGTCGATGAGTTGGAAATTTCAAGCGAATCGGTATCTCTGGCGGCCGTCGGCCGGAGGGGCGCCCCGGTTTTCGTTGGGGCTGCCCGATGTGTTGCAGGGGGCTCGCGGGTGGTTTGGGCTCCATGGGCAAGCCCTGCCAATCAAGCAACTGTTCGCGTTGGAAGGACGATTGACGTCGGGGGTCTTGTCTTGGGATGCTCGCGATTTGCAACATCATGTCCGTGGCCAGGATCTGATTTTGGACTATCCCTATTCGGAGGAAACGCCAACCGGGGTTGAATGTTACTGGCGCCCCGAAGCACTGTTTGGCGGCGGACTCGCGGTCGAATGGTGGGTCTCTGCGAACACGCGGTTGTTGGATGAAAACATCGAATGGTCGGTGGCGTCCGACTTTCAAGCAACATCGATTGAGGTTGGCAATACGGACGATTCGGGAACCGTCACTGAGTTTTCCAGGGTCGAGATTGGGCCGTCGGTATGGAAATCGACTCCGACGACTTGGGAATCACCGCTGGCGGGGCAAAAAGTCTTGTTGATCGAACTGGCGGGTGAAGCGGGATGGGTGGTCATGGCGGTTGCACCTGGCGACCAGCGACAATTGCAAGTGGATGTAGCACCTGATCTTAATGGCGGTCAACGGATTACTGTTCGCAGTGAATTGCAGATGGGTTTTTTGGAAAAGGGCGTGATTCGGCGAGCCCGCTTGTGGTGCTTGTGGCTGCCCGTGCACGAGTACTCTCGCGATCGAGTGCAAGAACAAGTGCACGCCTTCTATCGGTCTCCACAGCCGTTGACGGTATGAACGTAACGAATCAACACGGTCGTGTCGTGAGCCGTGTAGTCTTGGTCCGACGCTTGGGCGACCGTGGCTACAAGAGAGTGTGGTGGCAGTCAGCGTGTTGCTGGTTTTAAGATTTTTGAATTACGGATCATGGAGTATTGAATGCCTGCAGACAACCAATTTCAGCACCGCTTTTCGAATGGCTTGGTGGTGCTGGGCGAGACGATGCCTTGGTTGAATACTGCTGCGTTTTCGATTCAGTTTCCGGCCGGTTCAGCCTATCAACCATTGGGCCAAAATGGGTTGGCGGCGTTGACATGCGAGATGTCGGAACGTGGTTGTGCGGAGTACAACAATCGTCAGTTTCTGGAGGCGACCGAGTTGTTGGGTGCCAGTACTGCGAATCATGTGGGGACTTATCACACGGGCTATTCGGGAACGTGCCTTCAAGAGCATTTTCTGTCGGTGTTGGAGTTGTATGCGAAATTGTCCCGTGAGGCTCGTTTGCCGCCCGATGAATTAGAGGCGGCTCGAATGGTTTGTTTGCAGGAGTTGTATTCGCAGCAAGATGATCTGCCACAGCAGACATTGCGAACTTTACGGGAGCAGTTTTTTGGGCCGACCTTGGGCCGATGGCCGGACGGTGAACTGGACGAGCTCGAGTGTGTTTCCTGGTCCCAGATTCGCGACTTTTATCGCGAGCGATTTTCGCCGCAGGGCATGATTTTGGCGATTGCCGGTAATTTTAACTGGAGTGAGTGTCTCGACAAAATAGCAAGCCTGTGGGGTGATTGGCAGGCGACTTCCGCGCTCGGTTTGGCGGTGACACCAGGGCAGGGTGGTTACCAACATTTGGAGGAAGACAGTCAACAAACGCATATTGCATTGGCGGCCTCGACAGTTCCGTTTGGACAAGAGGATTATTTCTTGATTCGTTGTGCAATCGGTGTTTTGGGCGATGGGATGAGTTCCCGATTGTTTCAAGAGGTGCGGGAAAAACGCGGGTTGTGCTATACGGTCTTTGCCGGCATTCACTCGTTGTTGGATAGCGCGTGCATCACTGCGTATTCGGGAACCACTGCCGCGCGGGCACAGGAAACGTTGGATACGATCGCGGCCGAGTTCGCTCGCTTGCAGGAAGGAATCCACGAAGATGAACTGCGACGGATCAAGGTGCAAGTTCGCACGGGATTGATGGCCCAGCAGGAATCGTGTCGGTCGCGGGCGGGAGCGATTGCCAGTGATTGGTTTTATTTGCACCGGGTTCGCACGAGAGAAGAGATCAACGAGCAGCTGAATCGTTTGACGGTTCCGCGAGTCAATCAATACTTGGCCGATCATCCCATCGAGATTTCGTCGTTGGTGACCGTTGGTTCTGCACCTTTGGAGTTGCCACATGGCGTTTGCCAGTTATAAGTTGAACAATGGGCTGCACGTGGTCGTCGACGACAACCCGCAATGCCATTTGACGGCGGCGGGATATTTTGTTCGCGCGGGTGCCTGTGACGAATCCGCCGAGTTGTCGGGTGTGAGTCATTTCTTGGAGCACATGTGTTTCAAGGGAACGCCGCAGCGGTCGGCGTTGGAGATCAATCAGCAGTTGGATGAATTGGGAGCGAACTGCAACGCGCGGACCGGGGAAGAGAACACGATCTACCATGCGACGGTCCTACCGGAGTTCCAAAGTCAAATCGTCGAGTTGTTGAGCGATATGATGCAGCCATCACTCAGCGAGGAAGATTTCTTTACGGAACAGAAAGTTATTTTGGAGGAAATCGCCATGTATCGCGATCAGCCTCCTTATGGTGGTCACGAGCAGATCATGCGCGCGTATTTTGGCGATCATCCGCTGGGGCAACCCGTGTTGGGGACGGACGCTTCGGTCGCTGCTTTAACACCTGCTGCGATGGCGGCCTATCATCGTCAGAGGTATTCGCCGGGGAACATGGTGTTGTCGGTCGCGGGGCGAGTGGATGTGCCGAAGTTATTGTCGGACGTGGAAGTATTCACAAAAAATTGGCCCCAAGCGATGCCGCCGGCGCGTCGATTTTCGGGGGAGGCGAAGGCCATCGGACGCCAGTTTTTACAGATCCCGCAGGCTAACCAGCAATACATCTTGCAGTTGGCACCCGGACCATCGGCGATGGATCCCGATCGCTATGCAGCGCGATTGGCCGCGATGATTTTTGGGGACGACACCGGGAGTCGATTGTTCTGGCGATTGGTCGACAGTGGCAAGGCGGATCTCGCGGCGGTCGGTCATTATGAATACGATTCAACCGGAGTTTTGATGTCGATGTTGGGGATGCGTCCCGAGGATGCCGCGGAAGTTTGGTCGGAGTTTGAAGCGTTGGAAGAAGAGTTCTTGCAACAGCCGCCGACGGAGCACGAACTGAAATTAGCCAAGGCCAAAGCGATTGCCAGTCTGAGTTCGGCCAACGAAATTAGCGAGAATCGCATGTTCGACATTGGCAGCCAATGGTTGACCTACGGCTATTACTTGTCGGTCGAGCAAGTGGTTGAACTTTATCGTCGGGTAACATTGCAGGACATTCTGAAAGTGACCCAACGATTTCCGATGCAACAAAAGCAAGTGTTGGCGATCGGGCCAGATGCCATGGCATGGTAGGTCAACCGCAACACCTTTCGATCAGGAACTTATTTCGCGGCCCATTCGCTCGGCGAGGCAATGCTGGGCGACATATCTGAACCATTGGGCAACGTGGGTCTCCGCCCAGTATTCCTCTGGGTTGCGGTTAAACACGATTTTCTCCGTCCACCATCGTGCTGCAACGAAAATGGAACGGTATTGAAGTTAACCGACTCGGAAGCGTTCCAGATCGTAGCGTTTGATTTTGCGGTCCAATGTCGAGCGTTCGACGCCGAGGATCGTGGCGGTTTTGCTTTTGTTCCATTGGGTGTTGTTCAAGACATTCAATATGTGACGGCGTTCCATTTCATCCAATGTGACGGGTTCGAATTGTCCTTCGCTTTCGATTTCTAGATTTGTTTCGCTGGCGGAACGCAAGTTGGATAGGGCCAGTTCATCCGCATCGATCGTGTCGTGCGTCGAAAGAACCACGGCGCGTTCGATCACATTTTTTAGTTCGCGCACGTTGCCGGGCCAGCGATAGTGTCGCAAGCGTTCGATCGCGGCGTGTGAGAATCGTTTGTTGCGTTTGCCCAATTCGTTGCAAAATTTGGCGAGAAAGTACTCCGCGATTTCTGGGACATCTTCGCGACGTTTGCGTAGGGCGGGGACGTCGATTTCGACGACTCGTAACCGAAAGTAGAGATCTTTGCGAAACATCCCTTGTTGGACGGCCTGTTCCAAGTCACGGTTCGTGGCGGCGATCACTCGGACGTTGACTTTGATTGGTTTGCTACCGCCGACCCGTTCGAAGGGATGTCCTTCGAGGACGCGCAGAAATTTCGCTTGCACGGCGGCGCTCATTTCGCCAATTTCGTCCAGCATAAGCGTTCCACCGTCAGCGGTTTCGAACTTGCCCATCTTTTTTTCGGTCGCGCCGGTGAAGGCGCCTTTTTCGTGCCCGAATAGTTCACTTTCGAGCAACGATTCGGACAGTGCAGCGCAGTTCATGCAAATGAACGGTCCTTTGTTGCGGTGGCTGGCGAAGTGAATCGCTCTTGCCACGAGTTCTTTGCCGACGCCGCTCTCGCCGCGGACTAATACGGTCGCGTTGGTCGGAGCGACTTGGGCGACTTGATGGTGGACCAATTGCATGGCTGGGCCGCCCCCGACAATTTCGCTTTCGGTGCCCAGTCGTTCGCG
>JAEUIP010000350.1 GCA_016795075.1 Planctomycetaceae bacterium
GACCGTCAACGTATCAGCGCGGAAGTTAGACCATGGCAGTCCGACAAATTGCTGTCGGTCAAGGAAATGTCTTCGGAGTGTGCATCCGCAGTTCGGCTTTGCCATCCGCGGGAATTACCAAACGCTCGCATTTTGCCGCTTTGCGGCTCAGGCCATTCGGCGGCTCAGTAAATTTGGAGTCTTGGCAGATTCGACGATAGGGGTTCTCGGATCAACCAAGGTCCGACTCGGCCAAATCGGGAAGTTATTTCCGGTCAATTCCTTAGCGTTTTGTCGCAACCAAACCTTAGGGTTTTATAGAGTGGCAGGTGTCCATTGTGCAAAGCAGGAAAAGTGCCGTACCGGCAATGGACTTCCGCCCCCGTTCGCAAACCGATGCCAAAATTGAATGGCCATAAAGCACGAGCCTCTGTCACAAAAGGGTCCGCCCCTTTCCGGTCATGCCTATTTTTTTGCGAAAGTTCTTAAATGCCCTCCAAAGGGTCAGCTCCTTTTGTGACCGAGACTCGCCGAGGTCAGGTTGCTTGAATCAGCCGGACGGATGGTTAGAATGGAGGGACCGCGGAACTTCGTTTCGTGTCCTGCCTTTCCCCCCTCCTGAAGCGAATCACCATGAGCTGTCTTCTCTCGGGTCGTCAATGGGCGTTTGCGAGCCGAATTGTTGGTGCTTACTCTATTTTCTGGCTTGGATTTGCAAACTGTTTCGCAGTTAGCGATGACTCGGAAATCAAATTCAATCGTGACGTGCGGAACTTGTTGGCCGATCGTTGTTTGCCCTGCCATGGTCCCGATGAAGAAACCTTGCAAGCGGGGCTGCGTTTGGACGTACGTGAAAGCGCGGTTGATGAATCGGGCGTGATTGTGCCGGGCGACGCCGCCAACAGCAAATTGATTCAGCGGATTTTGTCCGATGACCCTGAACAAGTCATGCCGCCACCGATACTTCACAAACCTTTGAGTGACGCTGAAAAAGATGTACTTCGGCGCTGGATCGATCAAGGTGCCAAGTACGAGCCGCATTGGGCGTACATCGCGCCGGAATGGCCCGCGCAGTTCGACCGAAACCGTGACTCGTTGACCAAGGTCATTGACGAGCTCGTCGAGAATCGCATCCGGCAAGAAGGCGCCGAACCATCGGAGTTGGCTGATCCGGTGACCCTAATGCGTCGACTTTACTTGGATCTGACGGGGATCCCGCCGACCGGCGCGGAGGTTGAACAATTCCTTCGTGACGAATCGCCTCAACGGTATGAGAACTTGGTCGATCGCTTGCTGGCGTCACCGCGATACGGGGAGCGGATGGCAATCTATTGGCTCGATTTGGTGCGTTATGCGGACACGGTTGGCTATCATGGCGATCAGAACATTTCGCAATCGCCATTTCGAGACTACGTGATCGCCGCATTTAATGACAACATGCCATACGACCAATTTGTGCGCGAACAATTAGCGGGTGATCTTTTGCCGAATCCAACGTTAGCGCAATTGGTTGCGTCGGGATACAACCGCTTGAATCAAACCACTGAAGAAGGTGGCTCCCAAGCCAAAGAGTACTTGGCAATCTATTTTGCGGATCGCGTGCGAAACGTATCGCAAGTATTCATGGGATCGACCATGGGTTGCGCCCAGTGTCACGATCATAAGTTCGATCCCTTGAGCATGCATGATTTTTATGCGCTCGGAGCATTCTTCGCCGACTTGCAAGAAGTGGGAGTCTATGGCGGTGATGGCCGACCGCCAACGATTAAAGTACCGGATGCCGAGACGCAACGACGACTGGAGGAACTTGACCGCCAACACGTCGAGTTATCAGAAAAGATCGCAAGCGTGCGTGCCTTACTTCCCGCGCAGCAACCTGACTGGGAAGCACAAACGCTGCGCGAATTAGAGGAAGTGACCGAGGCGGAAATCGATTGGTTGGATGATGCCAACGGATTGGTCGGCGAGGATCGACGCGGAGGCTGGAATTACGTTGCTTCGGACCATGCCCCCGTCCACCGTGGGTCTCGTGTACGAAAACAATCCGACGCCGGTTTGGTGCAGCATTTGTTTCAGGGCGCCGAGATCCCCGAGCCAATCTCGGCGGAATCACGCTTTTTCGCCTGGGTCTATTTGGATGCCACTCAACCGCCGACGGCTATCATGCTGCAGTTTAATGATGGCAATTGGGAGCATCGCAAAGTTTGGGGATCCGACGATATCGTTTATGGTCGAACCGCAGAAAATCGCCCGGCCTATCAACGGGCTGGGGCATTGCCGGAATTGGGCCAGTGGGTCCGATTGGAAGTAACGGCCAGCGAGGTCGGTTTAGCTCCCGGTAGCAAACTTAATGGAATGGCATTCACACAGTTCGGTGGCTTGGCCTACTGGGACGATGCCGGCTTGATTGTCAATCAAGCGGTGCCAGCCGCAATCGCAGAAGTGTTGCATACGGCGGCTGAAGATCGCACGACCGAACAAGCGACCGCGTTGACGAACTACTACTTGCAGCATGCTCCGGCAGTTCAAGAACTTCAGCAACAATTGGCAGGAATCGAAGGAGAACAAAAAGCGGTCGCCGAATCATCTCCCTCCACGGTGATTTCCAAGTCAGGACCACCGCGCACGATTCGCGTTTTGCCGCGCGGGAACTGGATGGACGACTCGGGCGAGATCGTCGAACCGGCCATTCCCGTCTTCTTCGGTCGTTTGGAAACCAGCGGTCGGGCGACTCGATTGGACTTCGCGAACTGGTTGTGCTCGGCGGATAATCCACTGACGTCTCGGACGATTGTCAATCGAATCTGGGCCTTGTTCCTTGGTCGTGGCGTTTGTGCCAGTGTCGAGGATTTTGGCGGCCAGGGAACTTTCCCTTCTCAGCCGGAATTGTTGGATGCCTTGGCGATAAGTTTTGTCGACTCCGGTTGGGATATCAAAAAGTTGATTCGGGAGATTGTGCTGAGTGAAACGTATCGGCGTTCGTCGATGACTTCCGCCGACCTCCAGACTCGTGATCCCTACAACGACTGGTTTGCGCGGCAACAAAGCTATCCGTTGATCGCTGAAATGGTTCGGGACTCGATGTTGTCGATCAGTGGACTATTGGTAGAAGAAGTTGGTGGGCCAAGTGTTCATCCTTATCAACCGGCGGGCTACTATGCTCAACTGAATTTCCCCAAGCGGGAATACCAACCGGACATGAACTCGAATCAATATCGCCGGGGTGTCTATTCGCACTGGCAACGAACGTTTTTGCACCCGATGTTGAAAGCCTTCGATGCGCCAAGTCGCGAAGAGTGTACGGTACAGCGAGCTCGCTCGAACACGCCGGTCCAAGCACTGACCTTATTGAATGATCCGTCGTTTGTGGAAGCCGCGCGCGAGTTTGCAATTCGGATCGTGCGACGCGAGGACAACGACCCCTCTGCGCGAATCCGCTGGGCGTATCGCGAGGCTGTCTCGCGAGAGCCTGACGCAGACGTCACGCAAGTTCTCGTGGACCTGTACCAGTCGCATTTGACTCATTATCAAGCCAATCCCGGGGCTGCGTCAGAGCTGCTCAAGGTTGGCATGGCGCCCGTGCCAATAGATCAGGATGTGGCGGAATTGGCAGCGTGGACCGGCGTGGCGCGCGTTCTTTTGAACTTGCATGAAGTGATAACAAGGTACTAAACATGAAACCGTCCACTGACCAAACGTACTGGAATCGTCGGACATTTCTCCGTCAAAGCGGCTTGGGGTCGATCGCTCTGGGTTCACTTCTGGCGGCGGAGCCGATCGCCGCAGCGCCGCGGCGTTGTGATGGCGACCAGCAAGAGTCTGGACTGCGCGGCATTTTGCGGGAACCCCACTTTCCACCTCGAGTGAAGCGGGTCATCCATCTGTGCATGGCTGGAGGACCAAGTCATTTGGAGACGTTGGACTACAAGCCGGTTCTGGCCGAAATGCATGGCAAGCCCATGCCCGATTCGGTGACGTCCGGTCAGCCGATCGCCCAGTTACAAGGGCAAGCGTTGAATATCTTGGGGCCACAACACGGCTTCAAACCCTGCGGCCAAAGTGGCTTGATGATCGCCGACGTGTTTCCACATATGTCGGAATTGGCGGATCAAATGTGCGTGATCAAATCGATGCACACCGAGCAGATCAATCACGACCCGGCGCACACGTTCTTCAACACGGGAACGGCGATCAGTGGCCGCCCCTCGATGGGGTCTTGGGTTTTGTACGGACTTGGGTCCGAAGCGGATGATTTGCCTGGGTTCATTGTGCTGACCAGCGAAGGTGGCGGGCAAGGTCAGCCGATCAGCTCCCGACAATGGCACTCCGGGTTCCTGCCCAGTCGTTACCAGGGCGTCCAAATGCATTCCACGGGAGCTCCCGTACATTACGTTAGCAACCCGCCAGGCGTCGGACGCGAGCAACAACGGGAAGTCATCGACGCGGTCGGGAAAATCAATCGCTTGCGACAGGCCGAATTGCAGGACCCGGAAATGGCGGCTCGAGTGGCCGGATACGAAATGGCTTTCCGGATGCAGGCCTCCGTGCCAAAGTTAACCGACATGTCGGACGAACCCGCACACATTGTCGAGCAGTATGGGTGCACGCCCGGCGATGGGTCGTTCGCCAGCAACTGTTTGTTGGCTCGTCGTTTGGCCGAACGAGGCGTACGGTTCATTCAGCTGTATCACCGAGGTTGGGACCATCACGGTGGCGTCAAAGCCGGGGTCGCCTACACCGCGAAGTTGGTGGATCAGGCCACAGCGGCCTTGGTCAAAGACTTGCAGGCTCGCGACATGCTCAAAGATACGCTGATCGTGTGGGGGGGTGAATTCGGACGCACGCCAATGGCGCAAGGGGATGGCCGCGACCATCATATCAAGGGTTACAGTATCTGGTTGGCCGGAGGCGGGATTCAAGGTGGACGCAGCTATGGGGAAACAGACGAGTTTGGATACCATGCGGTCGAAAAGAAAGCTCATGTGCGAGACTTTCACGCGACCCTGTTGCATTTGCTCGGGATCGACCATCAGCGACTTACCCATAAGTTCATGGGATTGGACTTCCGACTAACAGGAGTCGAAGAGGCTCACGTATTGAGTGAAATCTTGACCTAGTGCTTTGGCACACCCCAAAACGTTGGAGCTGGTAAAGGGGGCAGATCTGGTCCCGGGGTCCGGCGTCAATTGTGTAAATCACCCGAAAGGCCGTTCCGGCAATTGACGCCTGGGGTCTGGTAAAGGTGTCAGGAGTCAATTGTGCGAAGCACCCGAAGGGCCGTTCCGGCAATTGACTCCTGGGGTCTGGTAAAGGTGTCAGGAGTCAATTGTGCGAAGCACCCGAAGGGCCGTTCCGGCAATTGACTCCTGACACCTT
>JAEUIP010000351.1 GCA_016795075.1 Planctomycetaceae bacterium
AACAAGACTCGACGACCGCGAATTCCTGGGCATTATTGGGCGACAGCTGCGCTGGTTGCTTTAAGTCTTGGTTCTTTGGGAGTCTGGTATACCGGAAACCAATCCGGTGCGTCGTGGCTTTTTAAATCACCGCGTTTGGATTCGCGATCGGAGCCAAATTCCCAAGCTGTGGGATCCGCGAGTTCAGGTCTAGTCACGGTACCTGAAACTCAAAACTCCGATTTGCTCACAAGCGAAAATGCAACGCCGCAGATTGGCTACATGTTGAAGCTCCATTGGGACTCGGATTCAGAACCGTTGGAGCAAGAGGTCGATTCTCTTTTGAATCATTGGCAGTGGGAGGAAGAAGAATTGGAAATCTGGTTG
Organism: Planctomycetaceae bacterium; assembly: GCA_016795075.1. Lineage (GTDB taxonomy): Bacteria > Planctomycetota > Planctomycetia > Pirellulales > Pirellulaceae > M30B19. Next base: position 367 of record JAEUIP010000351.1, read on the forward strand.
GAATCATTGAAAGAAATTCAAACAGTCAAGGCAGTGAAGTAACGGGCAACATTTTTCAAAGGAGTTTCAGGTCGTGTTACGAACATTATTAACGCTATCGACGGGTGGGCTGTGTGCATTGGGTGTTTGGTTCCAACAAGATGAGCCGGCCGAGAAAAGTGAGTTTACCGTTGAGTTGCGTGCGACAACCTCGCAGGACGAAGTTGCGGATGCGACCAAAATCGCTGCTGAGTTGCAGGAACTTCGCTCGCAGTTGTTGACGGTTCTTGGTCCTAACCATCCTGCGGTCCGCAAGATTGATGTGCAGATTCGCCAAATAACTGCTGAAGGATCATTGGCTGAGAATTTATTTGCCCCCCAAATCGTCCAGTTCCGTGGCCCCGGAGCGATGATGCCCGGCCAAGGCGGCGCGTGGATGTTCTCGCAGAGTGGAGATGCGGCCAGCCCGATGTTTTTGGCCACCGAAGACGCACCCGTGGAGCTTGACGTCACCCGCCAAGTCGTTACAGGGCCAATGACCAGCACCCTTGCGGGCGTCCAGGTTGATACGGCTCGCGCTTTTGGCTTTGGAAGCATGCTCGCTGCCCTGCGCCAGAAGTGGGAGAAGTCTGACTCGGATGAGACGCGACAAGCAGTTGTCGAAGAACTCAAGCAAACCATTACAGAGCAGTTTGATGCAGATCTCGCTCGGCGACGTCAACAGGTTGATGACTTGGAGAAGAAGCTTGGTGAGCTGCGGAAACAAATCGAAAAGCGCGAAGCCCGACGCGAGGATTTTGTGCAAGTTTTAACGCAGCATACCGAGATGGAATGGGAAGGCATTAGTCTTCAATCGGAACAACGCACGCGAGTGATTACAGCGCCGAACGCAAGGCAACGAGCGTTGCTAAACCGCGGAATCGAAGCTCCTGCGACTACTACGCCAGAGTCGACTCCGCCGGCGGAGTCACCGAAGTAGACTATTCGAAAATTCGAATTCAAAAGGGATGGCCCTCGAGGAGGCATTGCAAACGTTGCAAAATGATCTCCGACGGGGCCATTCTTCGTTCGACAAACAGCCAACGCAACCAAACCATTGGGCCAAGCAACCTCGAGGATTCGTCGAACACTTGAATTGCCGCTCTTTCGGCGTCGACCAAAGGTCGCACCGCTTCATATTCTTGCAGAGCATAGCGGAGCTCGTCGATATTTTGTCCGCAGAGGCTGGACAGACAGCGCGACAAGTCGGCCGCCGCGGTGTCGATCCGCATCGCACCGTAGTCAATGATGGAGGACAAGCGATCCTCGACAAAAAACAGGTGATCGCTCCAAACGTCGGCCAAGATCGGACCTAAGGGAAATTTCCAGCCAAGTCGCTGTTCGAGTTGTGTTCGGCAGTTCGAATGGTTGGCATGCCAATGTTGTTCGATATGATCGATTACCGTGCACCACTTCGCGCCCAAACCGGAACGCCGCGTGTCGACTTTCCGCCAGTATTCTCGCGCCAATTCAAAGATCACCGAGCCATCGCCGACCAGTTCGTTCAAATGCTGCATGCGATTCTCGAGACCGGGCGAAGGACCAGCACCCGCATACGCGCGTCCGAACGCATCCGACGGCTCCAACAAGATCGAGGTCGCGACAGATGGCGCCCCGAGCCAGCATTGGTGCAATTTGGCTAAGCTGTGCATGACGCTGGCTAAACGGGTCATGCGGACGCTGCGTTCAGGTTGGTGGAAGTCGTTGTGACCAATGGCCCAAGGTTCCAAATGCCATAGTCGACCTTCGTATTCGATGAATGTTTCGGTCTGCTGTTTCAAGAAAACGGGAGCCAGGATAAACGAGCATTGTTGGGCCGCGGCCCAAGCTTGTTGATGAATCCAACGCAGTCGCTGGCTACCCGGTTCCGCTAGGGGCCAACTGCGCAAGCACCATCGTGAATTGGCCGCGGGGCCAGCCCCAACAAGAGCGGTTGCCTGGGTTGCGCATTCGATTTGCCAAATCCGGGACTGCGAAAATCCTCGCGACTTGGGATAGGGCGTCACCACCCATGTCGAGTGGTCTTGGTTGGGCAAGTCAAAACAGCGGAGGATGTCCAGCACTGAATTGAGACGCATCTCAGGGATCCAGATGGGGCCACTCAAGCCGTATGAATTGCCTCGCCGTGAACTGCCAACGCAGCCTCTTTGACAATCTCTGAAAGGGTCGGATGGGCATGGACGCAGCGACCTAGATCCTCCGCGCTGGCGGAGAAACTCATCGCGACCGCCACCTCTGCAATCAGATCCCCGGCCCGGCTGCCGATCGCGTGAACACCCAGAATGCGATCGGTTTTGGCATCGGCCAAGATCTTGACTCGGCCATCCGTGTCGCCCAACGCCCGAGCTCGTCCGTTCGCACCATACGGACATACACCGCGTTTGTATTCAATTCCTTCGTCTTTGAGTTGCTCCTCGGTTTTTCCAACGCAACCGATCTCTGGATGCGTGTAGACGATTGCGGGGATCGCGTGATAATCTACTTTGCCGAACCCCGTGACAAGCTTCTCTACACAGGCCACGCCTTCTTCGGAGGCTTTGTGGGCCAGCATTGCACCGCCGATGCAGTCGCCAATTGCAAAGATCGAGGGGACATTCGTGCGGAAATCTGCATCGACAACGATGGCACCGCGACGATCCGTTTGAATCCCGAGGGCTTCAAGTCCAAGGTCTTTCGTGTTGGGGACTCGTCCTGCACATGCGAGTACGCGGTCTGAATGCAGCACCTCGCCGCTCTTCAGTCGCACCACGCACTTGCCATCCACGACTTTGGCTTCTTCGACAAATGCCTGTGTACGAAATTCAAGTCCTTGCTTTTCGAACGTGCGCACGGCAATCTTGGCAATCTCGCCATCCAATCCGCTGAGCACGCGGTCCATGGCCTCCAGGATGATCACCTTGGATCCTAAACGTCGCCAAACCGAGCCCAACTCCAAACCGATGTAGCCACCGCCAATCACGATCAAAGTCTGCGGCACCGTTGGATAAGACAGTGCGGTTGTCGAGTCACCAATCAAGTCGTTGTCGAAGGCGATTCCAGGTAGTTTCATGGGCAACGAACCGGTCGCAAGCAAGATGTGTTTGCCCGTGATCACGGTTTTTTCGGCGTTGGTCAATTGGATTTGGGTTGCTGAAAGCAAGCGACCGCGGGATTGAAACCCAGTCACTTTGTTCTTTTTCAGCAGCATTTTGATGCCACCGCACAAGGCATCTACGACGGACGCCTTGCGTTGCAACATTTTGCCAACGTCAAAGGTGATGTCAGAAACTTGAATTCCGTGATCACCAAAATGCTTTTGACTTTCCTCCAACAAGTGAGTTGACTCCAGCAATGCTTTGCTAGGAATACAACCCACTCGCAAGCACGTTCCGCCCCACAAGTCGTTTTCGTCCACGCACGCGACACTCAAGCCCAATTGGGCGGCACGGATCGCCGCGACATACCCACCAGGACCACCACCGAGGACAACCAAATCAAATGAGAGTTCTGCCATGACGATATCGTTCTGCGCAAAGGTTGAGGGCAATGTAGTGGATCGCTCTGCGATCCTATTCTTGGTTCGCGGAGCGAACCGCTACCATCTAACTGGACCATGTAGTGGATCGCTCCGCGATCCAACGATGGTTCGCGGAGCGAACCACTACAATCTAGACAGTTCTGGCATCAGTCGCAGGGATTCCCTGCATGCTCCACGATACCAACTTTTTGGAAAACCAACGAGAGGATAACACAGAAACGCAAAAAGCCAGTCCATTGGACTGGCTTCGTTGCAACATTGATAACCGATGCACCATTGGTAGCAGATGCACAAGCGATTAACGCTTCGAGAACTGAACGCCGCGACGCGCGCCGTGAAGGCCGGGTTTCTTGCGTTCCTTCATACGCGAGTCACGAGTCATGAACCCGTTATCACGCAGTGGTTGGAACAATTCCGTGTCGTAACTGCACAATGCCCGAGCCAGGCCCATCTTGCAGGCACCACTTTGGCCAGTTGTCCCACCACCGAGAACGCGGATGGCAACATCAAAGTCTTTTCGCTTGCCAACAATTTCTAGGGTCGAGAAAATAGCGTTGCGGTCTTGGACCAAAGGAAAATACTCGAAAATGTCTTTTCCGTTGATCGTTACTTTGCCACTTCCGGGAGCAATGCGAACTCGAGCAACGGAGGACTTCCGTCGACCTGTGCCCAAGGCTTGACCGGTTACTTTGTCTTTTTTGATCGCGACCATTCGTCAGATTCCGATTTCCAAATCTCAGTAAAACAGAGGTCCTCTCGTCCGGCACCGGACGGACCAAACACTTAAGTTGCCGAACCGCCAAACGCTTGTTCAAGTGGCTTGGGTTGTTGGGCTTGGTGGGTATGTTCCGTGCCCGGGTATACCTTCAGTTTCGACAACATGTGGCGTCCCAATTTATTCTTGGGCAACATGCGACGAACGGCTTCCCGCAAGACCATTTCCGGTTGCTTTTCCAAGCGTTGCCCGGCGGTTTCGCTGCGAAGTCGCGTATAACCCGTGTACCAGGTGTACCGTTTTTGGTCCATTTTCTTGCCCGTCAGAGCGACCTTACCGGCGTTTGTAACGACGACGAACTCGCCGGTATCAACGTGGGCGGTGTACCCAGGACGATGCTTGCCCATCAGGACGACGGCAATTTTGCTGGCCAAGCGACCAACGATTTGATCGGTCGCATCCACGACGTACCAATTTTGCTCGACATCGCCTTTTTTAGCGATAAATGACTGCGTTCCGGCCACCGGACCGTTCTCCTTACAAAACCACAAATTCGTCTACACCGGTAACTGCCCGGTTAGTAGAGCCCCGGATTGTAAAAGCTGACGGCCGAATCCGCAAGGGCTTTGTCGGAAAATCCCCACAGACCAGTGAGTTCCCGTCAATCCCTGTGCCACCAACTACCTGACCGGGTTTTTGCCCATTAATCGAC
>JAEUIP010000352.1 GCA_016795075.1 Planctomycetaceae bacterium
GTCCGGCCGGTTGGAAGTCGCGGGTCGTCGGCCAAAAGATTGACCGCATCGACCGAGTTGGCAAACGAGTGGTTGTGGTCCTGGAAAACCAAGAGCGGGTCGTGTTCGAACCCAGAATGACAGGACTGGTGTTGTTGGCCGAGCCTCCGACGAACGAACACCTGCGGTTTCAGTTGGACCTTTCGACTTCGAAGTCGCCATTGCAATTGCGATTCTGGGACCGGCGCGGGCTTGGTTCTGTACGGTTGTATTCGGCGGACGAATTTGCCGCGGCCTTTCAATCGGGGAAGATCGGCCCGGATGCTTTGGCGGTTTCGGCCGCTCAATTAAAAGCCTGTTTTGCGAAATGTCGCCAGGCCATCAAACCAGCGCTGTTGGACCAAAAACGTTTGGCGGGCGTGGGAAACCTGTACGCCAGCGAGTTGTTGTTCCTTGCGCGAGTCCATCCGTCGATCCGCTGTGACCAATTGACGGACTCGCAGTGGGCGGCCATCCACAAGATGATGCTCAAGGTATTGCGAACCGCAATTCGCTACGAAGGCTCGACCTTGGGAGATGGAACTTACCGCAACGCCTTGAACAAAGCGGGTGGGTACCAAAATCAGCATCGCGTTTACGATCGCGAAGGACTGCCCTGCCCTGTTTGTGGTACCGCGATCCAGCGATTTGTGCAAACGCAACGGGCCACCTTCTTTTGCCCGAATTGTCAATGTGACGACTTGCACTCATTAGAAGAATCCAATTAGCAGATTCAAAATCGAGGAATCAATATCATGGGAGTTTTGATGCCGCCGGCGCCGGTCCTACTGTTTTGCGCTATCTATGGGAATAAGTTGGCTAGTTTGCAGTGGGCTCGTGAAAAGTTGGTCGCCCAGTGGGGAGCGTTGGCGTTGATTAGCCCGGAACTGCCATTTACCGAAACACAATATTACGAAGCCAGCATGGGGCGCGATTTGCAGAAGCAGCTACTGGTGTTTGAAGAACTGCAGCCGCCCGAAGCTCTTCCGACATGGAAGCTAGAATCCAACCGCTTAGAAGCCGAGTTCCAAGCGCTGGGCGGCCATGATGTCGCGCGAGCGGTGAACATCGACCCTGGATACATCACTTTGGCGAAACTGGTTTTGGCAACCACCAAAGATCGTGACCACCGGCTGTACATTGGACAGGGAATCTTCGCCGAAGTGACTTTGCATTTCAAACACGGCCGGTGGCAGCATGACCGCTGGACCTACGCCGACTACCAACGGCCCGAATATCACGAGTTCTTGAACCAATGTCGCGAGTTGTTGAAGAGGAAGTTGAAGGGATAGGTCTTGGTTCGTGGGTTCACCTTGATTTCACGTAGTTTAGCCAAGGCGTCGGGGTGAGGCCCACAGCATGGAGCACCTGGTGAGTTTGTTTTTCGTCGCATCCCGCCAGCGTTCGCAATGCTTGGAGCTGACAAGTCAATACTTGATCGAGACAGGCGACTATGGGCGACGAATATTGCGTTTTGTGGGCCCCCACCTGACATCTTCCGAGAACGTTATTTTCGCTATGGGCCTCGTTGCCTGATTTCGGAATTTTGCTTGAGCTTCGAGCAGCAATCTGTTTCCGACGCGATTGGGGGGCTCGTGCTCCCATCTTGCCTCCATGCAACAAAAATTGACTTGGTTGCGGATTAGTAGTAGACTGAAATTTGGTCTGGCGGCTCGTGCAATGGACTTGGCATTCTGTTGCAAAAAGGGCATGACTTCGGTCGGTCATGGTCCGTGTAAGTCTCTTCCAGCGGTAATTGGGCGCTGGCCATTTTGAAAGTTGAATTGCTTGTCACCACCGTGGATCTGGGCCATTTTTGGCGTATTTGCCGGGACTTTTGCCCTTTCCGCTGGGCTGACTTGGTGGATGATCGGGTTCTCGGAGCGATTGGGGTTGGTCGATCGCCCGACCGAACGCAAGAATCATGGCCGCGTCGTACCCAAAGGGGGCGGGGTGGCCATGATCGGCGCGACGCTCTTGTTTTTTGCCGGCTTGAGTCTGGGCTTGTGGTGGTTGACCGGAGCCCCCGAACGGGCCGCGTTTTTGCCCGAATCTTTGCGGGTGCATTTGCCGGGCGGACTTAGCAAGTTGGATTCTCTGTGGTGGATTCTGGGTTTGGCCGGCGCGATCGGTTTTTTGGGTTTCTGTGATGATCGCTGGGGAGTGCCGTGGCCCGTTCGATTGGGACTGCAATTTCTGATCGCGACCTTGTGTGTTTATGGGCAAGGTTGGCAAATGACCGTGTTTATTGGCGTGCCAGCCGTTGGGATTGTGCTGAGCGTGATTTGGATTGCGGCGCTGATCAATTCGTTCAATATGTTGGACAACATGGATGGCTTATCGGCGGGTGTGGCCGCAATTGTCTGCGTGACGTTGGCGGTATTTTTGCTGAGCACCGTGGATGTGCAAAAGGGATCGCCCCAGTACTTTGTGGCCGGCATGTTGTTTGTCTTGGCGGGAACACTCAGTGGATTTTTGGTTTTCAATCGAGCACCCGCGCGGATTTTTATGGGCGATAGCGGAAGTTTCTTCATTGGGTTTTTGGTCGCCGTGTGCACGTTGTTGGCGACTTACACGCATTACGAATCCGACAACAAGTTTCGAATCTTGGCAGCTCCGATGGTTTTGGCCGTTCCATTTTACGACATGATCAGCGTGATTTGGATTCGGTTGCGGGAGGGACGCAGTCCGTTTCAGGCGGATCGTTGTCACTTGTCGCATCGATTGGAAAATATGGGCATGAGTCGGCCCGAGGCTGTACTGACGATTTATGTGTTGACGGGCATCTGCGGATTGAGCACCGTGACCTTGAGTTTTGTCGACGCCCGAGGGGCTGGGCTGTTGATCGCCATCGTTTTATTGGTGCTACTGTTGGTGGCGATGTTGGAGCAAACCGGGAAGAAACCCAAGCGGGCCGCGAATCATTCTGCAGCGGGAAATGTGGGTGTTGAAAATGCGATGAATTCCGAGCCCCCGTCGGGCAGTGCCGGAGCCAAGTCCGAATGAAGCCAACCGCGTCGTCAAGTCGCCCCGAGCCGGTCATGGACGCCCGGCCATGGCTCGTGTCGCTGTTGATTCTCTTTGCCGCTACGTGGTTCATGCCGACGGAGGCCAGCCTGCGTGGTGGGTTGGGGATGCCGTTGAATGTCTTGTGCTTTTTGTGGCTGGCCGGTTTGGTTGGCTATTTGTCCTTTCATTTGACAACCGAGACACTCCAGGAAGTCTCGGGATTGGCCCGGGTCGATTGGTTGTGGCTTGGCTTCTTTGTGTGGCACACAGGTAGTGTTTTGCTGGGCTGGTATTTTGGTTGGCTCGAACCTCGGCCAGCGATTGGATTGATGTGGCAGCAATTGGCGCTGGCCGCGATTTATGCGGGTGGGCGGTTGCTTTGCCGCGGGGAAGCAAATCGCACGTTGGTGCTCCCGTGCATCGTTGCGTTGGGCATCAGTGTTTCGCTGTTTGCTTGGTGCCAATATCTGTTTGTCTTGCCCGAGTTGCATCGGCAGTACAGTTCCGCGTCGGAGGCCGAGAAGATTGCTCAGTTGGTTGGGGCGGGAATCAACGAAACCGAACCGGGTTCGCGCATGCGGGAACTGTTCGAAAGTCGGTTGTTCAATCGAGAGCCTTTTGGAACGTTTTCCTTAACGAACACGTTAGCCGCGCTTTTGGTTCCGGTGGTTCTATTGTCGCTGCTGATGGGATGGGAATGGCTGCGGCGCCGCCGATGGACGCTTGCGACGTTGTGGCTGACAGCCTGGTTCGTGAGTGGGAGTGCGATGGCACTGACAAGTTCACGCACGGCCATCTTGGCGGTTGGCTTGACTGTTGTGTTGTGGCTGGTCAGTCGATTTCGGTGGGGAGAATGGTTGCCGATGCGAGGACGTTGGGCATGGATCGGCTTCGGTTTATTTGTGGGTTTGCCGCTTGCTCTGGTCGTTGGCTTGTGGGCAGTCGGAGAATCCGATTCGCGGCTGTTTTCCGGTGCTCCGGAGTCCGTGCAGTATCGCTTGCAGTATTGGGTCGCAAGCAGCCAGATGATTGCGGCTCGACCTTGGTTTGGTTGGGGGCCTGGTAATTTTCAGTCGGCGTATGCGGGTTTCCAGTCGCCATACGCCAGTGAGACGATTGCTGATCCGCACAACTTCTTTTTCGAGATCGCAGCAACATCCGGCCTGCCAGCGGCGTTGTTTTTCATCGGAGCGATTGCGGTATCGCTTCTTCCAGCAGCGGGACGACAAGACTCGAACGCTGAACATCAGGCTCTGAACAGGGCCACCAATCGTGGAATGAATAAAGAGCCTTGGCTCGTCTTTGGCTCGCGTGGCAATGGTCTGTCGGTCGAATTGTGGTTCGTCCTGATCTTGGGCCTGGGCTTGGGGTTAGCTTGTGCTTGGATAGGCGAGTCCTGGCCCGCTCCCCTTTGGTTGCTCGGGATTGGATTGCTGTGCGGAGGTCTTTGGTGGACCGTTGTGGGGTGGTTTGGGAGGCATGACACCACTTCTAACGGGGAAGTTGAACGTCACGTGACATCCGACGCCGTGCGTTGGGCCTTGTTGGGGCTGTTGTTGAGTTTGTTGGCCTCGGGTGGGATCAATTATCCGGTGATCGGTTCGTGCGTCGTTTTGTTGGCTGCGGTGTCGGTCGATACCCCAGGAACGCGAGCGTCCGGTGACCGCGGGGCAAGTTGGTTTTGGAGTCAACGCTTGGCTTGGCAACTAACTTCGGTTGGGCTGGGTGGCGTGGCGGTCTACATGTACATGAACGATACCTTGCCTGTGATTCGCAGCGAGTGGGCGATGCAACGTAGCCGTCTTCAATTGGCTGCGGGAAATTTGTCGGCGGGTCAGTATGAGCTTCGGACGGCAAAGCAGTTGGATCCCTGGCGCGGCGACGCCCAGGTCGATTTCGCCGTACTCGAGTTGATGACTCGAGCGAACGAAACGAGAAACGACCAAGCCCGAGCGGCTTTGGAGAAACAACTTCGCGACGCGGTCGCCTATCGTCCGGCGAGCAGCCCCAGTCGTCGACGGATTGGCGAAGCGTATTTGCAGGCGGCGGTATTCGCCACCGAAGACCGGCAGCGGCGGGCGTTGCTGGAGTTGGGGCGAGACTGGTTGAAGGAAGCCGTGGACCGGAAGCCGGTCGATGCCGCATTGGTCGCGCAACTGAGTTGGCTTCAGCACGTGTTAGGCGCAGTCTCCGACGCGAAGGATCTGGCGATCCAAGTGGAGCGACTCGGGCAATGGAACCCGCATGCGGACCTGCGGCTGAGCAATCAGTGGTTCTTGG
>JAEUIP010000353.1 GCA_016795075.1 Planctomycetaceae bacterium
TACGTTTTGGCTGGCGATTCGAAACGGAAGCGCATTATCAACAATCAATGATCAACTACTACCGTCTGCTAACGGAAATGGACGCGGTGGTTGGGGACATCGTCGCAGAATTGCGTACTCAAGAGGTGGATGAAAATACGCTGATCGTTTTTGTGGGCGACAACGGATACTTTCACGGCGATCGAGGGTTGGCCGACAAATGGTATCCCTACGAACAGGCATTGCGAGTTCCATTGATTGTTTACGATCCACGCATGCCGGAATCCGAGCGAGGCCAGGTGAATTCGGTGCGGGCTCTTAACATCGACATTGCTCCGACCGTGATGTCCGCGGCCGGGCAACCGATTCCCGCGCGAGTCCAGGGGGTCGATTTGAGTGAGTTTTACTTGAAATCACCTCGGGCAAATCCACGTGGTTCGTTTTTGTACGAACACCCGACGATCACCAACCAAGATCGCATTCCCGCGTCCCAAGCGGTCATCGGCCAAGACTTCAAATATGTTCGCTGGCCCGAATGGAACTTTGAGCAATTATTCGATTTGCGCAGCGATGATGAAGAAATCCACAACTTGGTCGATGAACCCAAGCACGCACAAGATGTCGCGCGATTACGATTGGAATTGGATCGGCTTCTGGAACAGGCTCGCTGAAGGTCGGGGGTGGCCCGACCATTGGCGATACGGACGGCTTGTGCAGTCTCGGACGTCGAACTACGATCTGAAGCAACGGCCGACGTCGTTGGGGAGTTTCAGTACCGTCACATACATCCCCACTTTTGACAAGAAAGTCATTTCATGGTTCCCGGTTTTGTTCGACGTTGGTTGGCTGCCATTTTGCTTGTCAGTTTTTCGTGGTCGCATCTTCCCGCTCTGGGAATGCAATCAGCCGAGTTCCAGGTCGTGGTTTGCAACGTGGAAAACCTGTTCGATGTCGATGGCACGGCATTGTTTGATGACTACAAACCGGAAGTTTACAAACCAGGTCACTTGCTGACGAAGCTACAAAATCACGCAAAAATCTTGGCCATGGTCAACGAGGGAGCTGGTCCTGATATTATCTTGTTTCAAGAGTTGGAAGCCGATCAAACGCCGGGCAGTCAGGCGTTCGATTATGGTCAATTCCTCCAACAGTATGGGGATAAGAAGTTGGCAGACATGCTGGCCGCTCCAATCGCGGCCGAGGTCAAAGACTTACCTGCAGCGGCCTTCTTGCTAAAAGCGCTGCAAGAGGAAGGTCTGGGGCAGTACCAAGTTGCGGTTGCCGAATATCGCCCCGACCCAACTGGTCGAGTTGTCGCGCATGTGAACGCCACGTTTTCGCGTTTTCCGATCAAAAAAGCCACGACATACCATACTCCTGGAGCTCGCGGCATTTTGGAAGTGATACACGACGTCGAAGGTTCGTTGTTGTACACCTACAACAATCATTGGAAGTCCGGTGCCTCGGACCCGGAGTCCGAACCGATTCGCGAAGGCAATGCTCGCGAATTGCGAAAACGATTGGACGCTGTACTGGCCAACGATCCCAACGCGGACATCGTGATCGGAGGGGACTTCAACTCGCAATACAACCAACGAGAGGCCTACCCCGACATGCGCACGACAGGCATTCAAGGAGTGCTGGGTTCGCAAGGTGACGAAGAAAAGATTCGCTCGTCCGGGGACCTTGTTTACAATCTCTGGTTCGAATTACCCGAGGCAAAACGGGGCAGCGACGTTTACCAAGATCATTGGGGAACCTTGATGCAAATGATGGTGACGCGAGGTGTCTACGACAATCTGGGAATCCAATACATCGACAACAGCTTCGAGGTACTGATTCACGAAGGGGTCAACGCCCAAATGGGAACTCGGTTGCCGATTCGCTGGAATCAACTTGGTGATGCCGGTGGTGGATACTCTGATCACTTTCCGGTCGCTGCCAAGTTTCGCAAGGTCGCTGCCGCAACAGAACGTCAATGGTTGCCCCTAACCAATCCTGGTCGGGATGCTCTATCTGGCGGGGCAAGTCGGTCCGTTGATTTTCGTTCCGTCAAATCGGCCAATGTTCCGCCTTTGCGCAAGTTTGCCACGGATCGAGAGATTTGCGATCCGCGAAACTTAGGGCATGTCTTTTTGATCGAAGGCCGAATTTCTGGCGAACGCCCGTTGCGGATCAAGATCTACGATCAGGAGTACGGTATTTGGGCGTTTGATGTCGAGATGCGAAAAAAGATCTACGATCGGTTGCAGGTCGGCAAGACGGTGCGATTCTACGGTGAGATCAGCACTCACGAAGAAAAATGGCAGTTTGTCGTACGTGACTTGAGTTGGTTGGACGAATGACCGAGAACGTTGAAGCACCCTCCAGTCCGCTGGAGTCTGAAAACTCGTATGAGCCTTGTCTTCATGTGGTGTTGCATCAACCGGAGATCCCTCCCAACACCGGGAACATTGGTCGTACCTGTGTGGCGATTGGGGCCAAGTTGTGGCTGATTCGGCCGTTGGGTTTTGACATTAGCGAAAAGGCTCGACGCCGAGCGGGTTTGGACTATTGGTCCTATCTGCAATGGCAAGTTGTTGATAGTTGGGATGAACTGCTGACGAATTTTTTGGCGCCCCGATTGTGGCTGTTTACCAAAACGGCAACGCGTGCCTATACGGAGGTTCGTTATCAACCGGGCGATGTATTGGTGTTCGGGAAAGAAACCGCTGGGCTTCCGAAAGAACTATTGGAACGATATGCGGATCAATGTTTGCGAATCCCGATGCGACCGCAGGTACGGAGTTTGAACCTGTCGTGCTCCGTGGGGGTAGCTGCTTTCGAGGCCGTTCGCCAAATTCAGTTGCCTTCAGGTGGACTAGACGTGTAAGGTGCGTCACGCACGCTTTCTACAATTGGTCAATAAAGGGATCTGACACACCGATCCCAACTTTCGTGTAAGGTTACCGTTCGTCATCAAGCCAAGGAGCGTCCGAACAAATGGAGGAAGATCAACGAATCGGTGAGGCAATGGATCCGGTACATGGCAAAGCAATCCCCCCGGATCAGTTGAGAGAGTGGGACGCGCAGCATTCGTGGCATCCATTCACTCCGATGCGGCAATACTTGGCCTCCGACCCGTTGATGATTGTGCAGGGACGCGGGGTACAGCTCCAAGCCACCGACGGCCGCTGGTACATAGACGGTTGTTCGTCAATTTGGCTCAACATCCACGGACATCGCCATCCGTATTTGAATGTCGCCATCCAGCGTCAATTAGAAAAAGTCGCGCACTCCACCCTGCTGGGGCAAGCAAACGTCCCGGCGACGATCTTGGCAAAGCGATTGGTGGACGTCGCCCCACTTGGGCTGACTCGCTGCCATTTCTCGGACTGTGGGGCAACAGCCGTCGAGATCGCCGTGAAAACGGCCATTCAGTATTGGTACAATTTAGGGCGCCCCGAAAAACGACAAATTGTCGGATTTGAAAACAACTATCATGGCGATACGTTGGGTGCCATGGCGGTCGCGCCCAGCGAACATTTTCACTCGCCGTTTCTTTCATTACTTCCCCCCAATCATCAGCTGCCGTATCCGATTTGCCCCGATCAACCGTTCCCTGACATCGGCTGTGAATGTGATCCGCAGTATGGTCAACATTTGGAGAGCTTGCTTTCTAGTCAGGCCGATCGAATTGCGGCAGTCATCATCGAGCCGGTCCAAGGCGCCGGTGGGATCTTACCGGCTCCACCGGGCTTTCTCCGATTGGTTAAAGACATTTGTACTCGGCACCAAGTGCTGCTGATTGTGGATGAAGTCGCGACGGGATTTGGCCATGTTGGCGATTGGTTTGCCTGCACGCGCGAGCAAGTCGTGCCGGACCTGTTGTGTTTGGGCAAAGGTTTGTCGGGTGGATACTTGCCGATCGCAGCGACACTTTCAACCGAGGGCATCTACGAGGCGTTTTTAGGCGAAATTGCCGAACAGCGAACGCTGTATCATGGCCATTCGTTTGCGGGGAACCCCTTGGCCTGCGCCGTAAGCTTGGCGAGTTTGGATTTGATGCCGAGATTGCTCCAAGGATTGCCACCCAAGATCGAACTGCTTCAGCGAGGTCTTCAGGAATTGCGTGAACATCCACACGTCGGCGAAATCCGCCAACGTGGCTTGATGGTCGGCGTGACCGTTGTACGGGATCGCAAAACAGGCGAGCGATTTCATTTCAGCGAACGGGCAGGCTATGTGGTGGCGGGGCATGCGCGTGAGCTGGGTTTGATCATCCGCCCCATTGGGGATGTTGTTATTTTGATGCCGCCGCCTTGCATATCGCTCGAAGAGCTTCAAGTTTTGTTAGATCGCTTGTTGGAAGCCTTTCAGCGATCCATCGCCACGTGGGAACAATGTCATTCTCGGCGGTGAACACAACGGGAGACTTGGACAAATGTTGTTGATTCCAATGGGACCGGTGGGCGAAGTCCACTACAAAGCCTATCTAACAAACATCGCCTGCGTCGTTGTAACGATTTTTTCGCTGATCGGATTGTTTAACAAGTCGTTTCTGGACGGCGCGAGCATGGACCTCACGACCATCCGGATGTTGGCGTGGTTTACGGCACCGTTGGTACACGAAGACTTCTGGCAGTACCTTTTGAATCTCGTGTTCTTTTGGTTGATCGGTCAAGTGCTGGAAGGGCGGTTGGGGTTCTGGAAGTACCTCGGCACGATCTTAGTAATTGGTTGGACCTTCATGATGACGGCCCAGTTCTTCTTCTTTTGGCTGGATGCCAAAGAAGTCACCTTGTTTGGGTATGTCCGTGGTCTCTTTGCCGTGAATTTTGGCCTGATCGTGGTCGCGTTGATCTATGTTTTCGATCGTCAGATTTCCTTCTTGCTCCATCTCATCGTGTACCAGCGCCGATTGGCGATCAATATCATGTACTTGTCGATGGTTTATCTGGTAGCAACCACGGGTGTACTCGGTGCTTCTGGTCAGCTTTCCGAACTGATCCACTTCTTGGGCTTCTTGATCGGACTTTTTTTCGCGATCTTCTTGACCATGTCGGGCATTGTTCCCGAACAAGGAGCCAACTTGATCGAGCGGGTCTTTGAAAAGAAGTTTGTTCGCCGCGAAATTGAATTGAACCCCAAGTCGGAAGCAGAAATCGAAGTGGAACTTGCCCAACAAGAACAAGCCGAATGGGATGAAGCGTTGCCCAATTTGATTCGACTGGCGGAGAGTGGACGCTTTCCCGAACTCCATCAGCGAATGGCCCGGCTATTGGCCAACAATCGATTTGCGGTTTGGGATTCCGAGCTGTTGCGGAAGCTGATTCAAAGC
>JAEUIP010000354.1 GCA_016795075.1 Planctomycetaceae bacterium
TTACTTTGAATTTCCGCCATATTCTGGATCGACGGAATCCACTTCGTTGTCTTCTATTTCATTACGACACGCCCGCTTGAGTTTTCCCCAAGTTAGCGTCGATTGAGGTTGGACAGAAGGGAACAAAGGAAACGAAGTGCGCGGCCAATGATAAACGGAAGCGTTAGGCCTTAGCCAATACCATTGAGTTGTGGATCAGGAAGTTCTGTTTGCTTTATCTTTCGCCCACCATTTTTCGCCAATCGTTCGCATGGCACTTTTTGTTGGGTAAAAGACATCGGTTAAAAGATGTTTTACTTTGAATTTCCGCCATATTCTGGATCGACGGAATTCACTTCGTTGTCTTCTATTTCATTACGACACGCCCGCTTGAGTTTTCCCCAAGTTAGCGTCGATTGAGGTTGGACAGAAGGGAACAAAGGAAACGAAGTGCGCGGCCAATGATAAACGGAAGCGTTAGGCCTTAGCCAATACCATTAAGTTGTGTATCAGGAAGTTCTGTTTGCTTTATCTTTCGCCCACCATTTTTCGCCAATCGTCCGCATTGCACGTTTTGTTGGGTAAAAGGACATCGGTTAAAAGATGTTTTACTTTGAATTTCCGCCATATTCTGGATCGACGGAATCCACTTCGTTGTCTTCTATTTCATTACGACACGCCCGCTCGAGTTTTCACCAACGTAGCGACGAAGGTCGTTGGACAGAAGAAAACAAAGGCAACGCAGGGAACTGCCAATGAGAAAAAGACGCGTTAGGCCTTAGCCAATACCATTAAGTTGTGTATCAGGAAGCTCTGTTTGCTTTATCTTTCGCCCACCATCTTTCGCCAATTGTTCGCATGGCACTTTTGGTTGGGTAAAAGTTGTCGGGTAAACGTTGGTTCGCCGTCGGGAATAGATTGCCGAGGTCTCGTGATGACCTTTACGCGATTTGACTCCGTATCGGTTCACGAAGACATGAGTTTGGTGCGATTCGCAATTCGCTTCCTTGGGGATGGAAAGCCTGCGAGTAACTCGCAGGCTGTTTCGCATCCGGTTGGCTTATCATGCGACTTGCGCCCCGCACCATTCATGTCATGAACGTTATTCGGAATCGAACTATTCACCGGACAAATCGACGCAAATGATCTCTTTGTCGTTCCGAATGTATGCATGGCGATTCGCAAATGCGGGCATGCTCCAAACCACATCACGTCCAAACGCCACATTCGAAGGCTCGATCACTTTGGCTCGGTCCAGTTCCTGATAACCGTCTGGGTTCAATTCGCCTAAGACCAATTCGCCTAGTTCATTGAACATGATAAAGCGATCCTCGTGCCGAACCAAAAACGTCGTTTCGGAACCAGCCGGACGGGTTCCAATGGTCTCGTCAGATTCCCACAGTCGTTCGCCACTTGGGATTCGGACAGCTCGCATCACACCCTTCTGGTCCATGCCATAGACCACATCGTCGACGACAAAGGGCTGGACGTTGACTGGGCATATTACATTGCGTTTATCTCGCCATACTTCGGTTACGCCAGGTTTGTCGGCATTCATTTCCAACAACAAACTGCGGTTGCTGTAACCGGCGACATAAAGATACGAACCCACCATCACGGGCGACATAATGATCGAACCATTCGTCGCTTCGTACGGTACCGACCACAACGGTTTGCCGGTCTCTGCTTCGATCGATACAACAGCGTTGGGTTGCAGTAGGATCAATTGGCGAACGCCCGCGTATTCAATGATCGTAGGTGGACTGTAACCGGTTTCCGGCGCGGCGCTCGCTCGCCAGATCTCCTCGCCAGTCATTTTGTTTAAGGCGACGATGTGACTCCCTTCGCCACCGGCCAACGTCAGCAAGCGATCGCCATCAATCAATGGATGCGCCGAATATCCCCATAGGGCTGCTTTGGTGTTGTAAGTGGACTTCAGGTCCTTTTCCCACAGCACTTTGCCGTCCGCGACATGGAAGCAGAAGAGATTCCCTTCCGTACCCAAGGTGTAAACACGATCGCCCTCCACAGCGGGAGTACAACGGGGGCCCGCTGGATAAGAAACGGTGTAGCGTACGGGAGTCTCATGTTGCCAGAGAAGTTTGCCGGTCGCCTCTTCCAGGCACAGAACACGTTCGACCCCGCTGAACTCTTTGCGATCGAAGTTGTCCACCTTGACGTTTTCGGCGGTGACATAGTCCGTGATGAAGACTCGGCCTTGAGCGACTGCGGGGCCGGAATATCCGCCAGCGATCGCAGTTCGCCACAAGACTTTGGGACCACCCTCCGGAAACTTCTTCAGAATACCCGACTCGCGCCACACGTTATCGCGTTTCGGACCCATCCACTGCGGCCAATCATCGGCGTGACAAAGATTCGAACACGCCAACATTCCGCAACAACTCCAAACGATCATCCAACTCAATGACTTCAACATGATTTCCTCGCGATACCTTCGCTTCTTCAGACTGTGTCTACCTGACCTGAAGCCTTCGACGCCTCGCCGACTATCCCTCGGACGACCAAGACGGCTGAACTTCGTTCGTATTTTGACACTTCTTGGCAACGGCGACCATACCAAGCCGGATTAGCAATCGCGGTCAGTGTCCACTTTAACCAAAGAACGCGCCATACTTGTACTTTGAAGCAATCCCGTTCCATCTTCGTTTGACCGTGACTCGGAGAAATTCTGACGGAGCACTACCTGCAAAATTGTTTGCGCATGTCGCCTCGCAACGCGTCGCTGGGCGATTTAGGGACGAAACGACTCCTTAGTTGAACGGTATTGCGATCGAACGCGCCACAAGTGCGGGACGGGTGGGCCTGCTCTGTCCCGCATCCGCCCAGTCCGCTCAGATTCGCGTCACCGCACGGGTTGATAGCGAATGAGCTTCGTCGAACAGAATCGCGTGAATCGCGGCAAAACAACGCGATAAAGTCGCGCCAAACAAACTATTGTTTCAATCAAGCCAGGAACAAAAAAGCCATCGAAATGCGTTGTTTTGTGGAGCAATCACTTGTTTATGACTTGCTGGGTGCCTTCAGATTGGTATCATCACCCAAGTTTGGGGACTTGGGAAGAATATTACAAAAAGGAAGAACATGACGAATCGACGTCTCGGGTGGATGGTAGCGATGATTTTGTCGCTATGGACGCCAGCCGCATTTGCGGATGTGATTTACAACTCGTTTCGGACCGCAGATGATGCGGCGGCCGGAAACACAACGACCGGGTCCACCCCGCGTTACTTGATGGGTGACGACATCAGCACCATCGCGACCCCCGATCCCAACAAGGTTTGGTTGGTCGATAGCATGTCGCTGAAGGTCTTCGTTTTTGGGTCGGGAGTCGCCGGTCAAAACCAAGTATACGACGCGGTAACGATGCGAGTCCGTGTATTTGAGACTTTCGACGCCAGCGCTGCGGCTGGTACCTCAGTGTTTTCCAACCAAGTAAGCGACGTTACTTGGAACTTGGGCACTATCACGAACAACAGTGCCACCGGTGGCAATCAAGTGTTCCTCTACAGTAATCTGCCGTACTTGGCGAGCAACGCACAGTTCGAATTACAGACCGGTCAGAACATTGGTGTCACCGTTGAATTTCTTAGCAATGGTGTGATCAACAACGGTCTAGCTACCGTTCTGATGACAGGCGCTGGTAATGCCGGTGTGCCATTGATTGGTACTTCAACCAATGGTTGGTATCGAGATGCCAACTCGAACGGGTTCTTGGAAGCATCGGACCGACGAACGCTGACCAATCCGTCCAACATGCAATTGATCATCAATGCCACGGCCGTTCCAGAACCGACGACCGTTGGGCTGCTGCTGGTCGGATCGATTGGAATTTTCGTCCGTCGCCGTCGTTAATTCGACAACCCGACTGACAAACACGCGACTGATAAGCACGCGAATAGCAAACAGGCCGATCCATTTTTGGGTCGGCCTGTTTTTTTGCTTGCGCGGTAAGAACACAGAAACCAGGACGATTCTCAGGATTCCTGATAACGTCGCTCGAACCCTTTACCGGGCCACTACGGTCTCCAAAGCCAATCGTTCGTTGGCAATCAAGTCCTCCAAGGTTTGACGTCGTCGGATGATGCGAAGCTCGCCGCGATCCAACAAAATCTCAGCCGCCAAAGGCTTGCTGTTGTAGTTGCTGCCCATGACCGACCCATAAGCCCCCGTGCAGCCAATCACCAAGATGTCGCCCACTTGAGCCGCGGGTAACGAGCGACGCGACACAACGCCGCCATCCTCTTGGGTAAAGATATCGCCCGACTCGCACAGCGGACCACCAACCACGACATCGTGATTCTCCTGCGAGCTTCTCGATCCAACCGGGCAGATCGCCATCGGGTGGTACGCTCCATAGAGAATTGGTCGAGCCAAGTTATTGAATCCCGCATCTACCAAGTAGAACAAGTTTTCGCCCATCTTTTTGACCGCGCGAATCTCGGTCAACAAGTAACCACTCTCGGCCACCAAATACCGGCCTGGTTCCAACTCCAAACCAATGGGATGCCCGAATTCACTGGCCAAGCGATTGCGAACCGCGTCCCACAATCGATGGTACTGTGCCAAGTCCATTCCTGATTGACCGGCCCGATAAACGGTGGGCAATCCGCCGCCGGCACTGATGGTCTTCAGCGAAGGTCCGACCAAGCGAGCACATCGTTCCATCGCCTCGCAGACTTGCGCCAAGTGCTCCAAGTCGGTTCCCGACCCAATGTGCATGTGCAGGCCCACGACCGTCAAGCCACAGGCTTTGGCTCGCGCCAAACAACTTGGCAATTGTTCGTGCCAGATTCCATGCTTCGATTGTGGCCCACCCGTGTTGGTCTTTTGGCTGTGTCCATGCCCAAAGCCGGGATTGATCCGCAACGTGATCTCCGCGCCCGGTTGCACTTCTGCCAACTGTTCGATCATATCCGGCGAGCCCAAATTGCAATGAATGTGATGTTGGGCCACCACTTGCAAGGCTTCGCGATCAAAGATGTCGCTCGTGTACACAATCTCCGGCGGGTCACTGGTCGCCGAGTATCCAACGGCCAACGCCCGCAAGACTTCTCCGGCGCTCACGGCATCCACGACGATGCCTTGTTCCTTGAGCAAATCTGACCAAGGCTTCAAGTGCTTATCGTTGGCAACATCCGCCACCGTCTTCATCGCAAGTGATGTGGCAAGCGTAGATTGCATGGAACCCATGAAATCAGTCTTGAT
>JAEUIP010000355.1 GCA_016795075.1 Planctomycetaceae bacterium
AGCTATCCTCGCCCGGCCAACAAGGTGATGGTCACGGAACGAACGCTGCGACCCGGACACAGCAACAACCAACCTCCAGCGGACATGTTGCATGGCAACTTCCCAATGGGTGTCAACGGCGGTTGCATCGCAGACTAGGCCCCAGGAGCCGGGTTCTCCAGCTCCTCCCTAAACTGCTCCCTACCGAGACTCGATTCAACCGCGTTCCAGGCTGGCCCAACTAGCCGAACGCGGTTGTTTTTTTAAGCCGTAACTCACCAATCAGATACGCCAACGCCAACCAGGACCTCGCCATGATTTGCCGAACAAACCCCGCGGAGATCGGTTGCTCGCGACTCAGCTTGCTGCGAATTCGCATGCATGGACGAATCCTGGCCCTTGTCGGACTCATCATCTTGATGTTGATCGATCCAGCGTCCGCGCAGAACCTGAACCAATTTCACTCTGCTCGGATGGCACCTGGTACCGTTGGGCAACAACAAGCCTACCGTATTCCAGACGGACAAGGTTATTTGCAACCCGTCGAAGTGCACTCCAGTACGGGTGCCCAGATTGCTGTTCATCATGGCAACGGATTTACGCCGGCACAGAGTCGCATCAATGCGGGTTTACTTGTCGGTGGTATCTATTCCTATCGATTGACCAACATTCCAGACCACTTAGGTGCCGAGCTCTATCCGACAATTGAAGTTGTCCATCGACTGTATCCACCAACGGGACTTGCCGCTCGATTTCCGATTGTTGTCGACCTAAATGCCGACGACATTCAAGCCGCGCTCGACGGAAATTTTGTGGTCAAGGTTGTGTATCTGGAAGATCCGGAGGCCAGCCGAACGTTGACCCACGACGGGCAAAAACAACCGACGTTCGAACTTGCTCCGGGCTCTGATCTCTTGAGCACCGCCGACCTCATGGGGCGACCCATGGCCATCGTAAGAATTGGCTCGCGTTTGCCGGAGGCCCATGAAATCTCGGGCGCTGCGACGGGACTCCCCATTGCATTGCTGCCACCCACGAACGAACAACCCGCCACCGCCACCGTCAAGTGGAACCAGGACGCAGCGGATCGAGACCCGAGCTATATCCCACAAATGCTCGCACCTCAGGCTGGCCATGCCGGAATGTGGAACTCGGAACATATTTTCGACGGCGGTGATCGAAGCATTCCAGCGCTGGTGGGCTCTGGCGACAATTGGGAAGTCAGTGGTTTGGAAACCGAAGACACCGTTGGCCACTTTGACACCTTGGATGGCCAACGCTTGGTAGTCGCCAGCAACCGAGTAGCAATCTATTCGCCACGTTTTGGGGCCGTGCGACAACTATTGAACGTCGCCCAAACGATTCGTGAAATGCCTGTTCTGTCCACCGAAAGCACCCTCCCCCACCAAGTGCAAGGCAGCAAAGCTCTAGCGTCATCCACCGCACAATTTGACCAACTTCGTCAAATGCGGGATGCCAAGGCTGCACAAGGAGTCCGACAACGAACGGCCCCAACTTGGACGGTCGGTCAATTGTCGCCTACCGAAACGTCGGGTACCAATGCCGTCGCATCGATGGTCAGCTTGGTCCAACAAACCGAACTTAGCAATACTCAAAAGGCGATGTTGGCCAAGGGACGTCAGGCCGCCATTGCTTGGACCGGAGTCGATGGTGTTCAAGTAATTGCCGATTTTCAATCAGCGCAGGTTGTCTTGAACGTTGATAAAGCCGACGAAATCGTCGAAAGCCATTCCCCGAACCAACGACCAAAACTTAAGGTCGTGAAATTGGCGTCCCAGGATGCCGCCCAACAAGGGGATGTTATCGAGTTCGTCTTACGTTTCGAAAACGTTGGCGATCAAACCATTGGCAATGTCACGATTCTCGACAATCTCCCCGATCGCTTGGAGTACATTTCTGATAGTGCCTCGTGTGACTTGGCCTGCCAGTTCTATACCCAAAATGATGACCAAGGTTCGACGATCTTGCGTTGGGACATCGAGAAACCCCTCCAAGTTACTGCGGGCGGAACGATTCGGTTTTCTTGCCGCGTCCGATAGCCCGTTCGGACCGATCACTAAAACAAGTTTTGCAAGTACTCGGCCGCTTGCTGGTACTCGAGTTTCGGATTCGAGGCTTCCATTCGGCCGATGGTCGTGTACCCGTTGAAACCATGTTGTTCTAATCCGGCCAGTACCGCAGCCCAATCCACAGAACCGCGTCCAACTTCGACTTCAATGGCGCGGCGCGCGGAAAAATCACGCACGGCGTCCCGAGCATGTAAATGGACCGTGTATGCTCCGAGTTCTTGCGCTGCCCTATCCCAAGGATGACCGTGCAGGATCAGATTTCCGGGATCCAGGTCCACCATCAAACTGCCAGGATGGGCATCGCGGAGAAGCTCTGCCAAATCTCTGGATTCAGCCGCACCCGTCCGCGCCGTTAGAAATGCTCCCTCTTTCTGAGCAAAACGGCCCAGTTCGTTGATCACGTCCAACCACACGCTCCGTCGTTCCACATCGTCTGATTTGGGTATTTCACCAAGATCACAAACCAGTGCGGAGCACCCCAATTGGTAGGCCAATCGCAAATTCTCCTTGATGGCTTCGATGCGTCGTTCCAGATGAATCGGATCACCAAGTCCATGCCGCGTTTGGAAGGTCAAACAGGCAATTCGAAGTCGATAATCGTCCAACCATTTTAGTAGTTGACGCACCGCGGTTCGAGAAACCGGTAGAGGCAACTCCTTGCGAACATCAATCTCTACCGCGTTGGCTCCTAACTCGGCCGCCAACGGCAAGGCCGATTTTAACGGTAGGCCCAGACAAGCCAATTGCACGGAAAGTTTCAATTGTAGCAATTCAATTTCTCCCGAAAGCTCCGCATTCGCGACGGAGTATAACGATTGTTTGGGTCAAAAACATTCGACCCTAGCGATCCTCTAAAAACGCCGATCCGTGTTTCGATGAGGACTCAAATACTCCCTAAGGATAATGAGCTACCGTGAACCGTGACAAGTCCAAGCCAACCTACCAACGTTCATGGGTGACGGCCTGGATTGTCGTACTTTGCCTGTTTGGAGCTACCATTGCTGCTCCAACACCAATGTTCGGGCAGATTTCCGACGCGAATTCCGATCAGGAATTTGTTTATTCTTGCGCCTTTCAATCCGATTCCGACCTCAATTACGACAAATGGCCAGACAGTTGGCGACGTCAAACGGGAACGGGGTATCCGCGCTACAGTCGCCTCGAGATCCATCCCGACCCAAGTGGCGCCGACAATCAAGTCTTGAGCATGGCTCTCGACGGGGGACAAGCAGCCGTCTATTCGCCGCCGGTGAAGATCAATCAACAATGTAGCTATCGGTTACGATTTCGCTTGAATATCCCAACGAAAATTGGACACACCTGCGAGGCCTGGGTCTCGTTCACGTTTTTTGATGCCAACGAACAACGATTGGATGCTTATCAAACCACCGCCCAATCGACGACCGACGGTTGGATCGAAATCGAATCTCCGTTGATTTCAGCCGAGCGACCTGAAATCGACTCGGCGGTGATTGGACTTCATGTACGCCCGACCGAAGCTTCGGCTTTATTTGGACATGCGTATTTTGATGACATCTCGGTTCAAGAACTACCACGCGTCCACTTAGAATTTGCCAACCCCCTCCATATTTTCGTCTCGGCGGATCAGGTCAAGTTGAATTGCCGTGTTTCGGGAATGCGCCGAACGGACGCGCAATTGAAGATGGAACTCTACGACGAACGCGGAAATCCGCTGCGCACCGAGTCGCTGAGCTTTCTCGACGACTCCCAAGTGTCCCGCTTGGCCGTGTCGCGAGATGGAACTTCTCAAGGTTACGCCGTCCAACAATACGAATGGCGATTGACCCCAAAGAACCTCGAAGCCGGTAATCAGTTCCACGAAGGCTATTACCGATTGGTGATCACACTCATGGACCGCGAGGTCAATCCGTTGGTTCGCGAATTGAGCTTCGTGGTCGTACGCCCAGAAACACCGGGCCCCGATCGTTTGTTTGGTCTCTCACTTCCCCTGTCGATTATCAATGTAGACCAATATGCCTTGGGGGCCACACTGCAGCAACTTGGAGTCAATTGGATCAAACTTCCGGTTTGGTTGGACCACGAACAGCCCGAACAGACCCAAGCCTTAGGCAATTTGTTGCAACGTCTCGTGAGGCTGGAAATCGATGTGGTCGGTGTCTTGGATGAACCCCCCACACGAATCTTCAAGAAATATTGGCAACATGAGCACGGGATCGCCGCCCTAACCGGTGATGTCGACTTGTTCCTGGAAGCCATCCAACCCATCCTGGTTGAATGGAGTTTGAGAATCGATCGCTGGCAAATTGGCAGCGATCAAGACTCAGGCATCGCAGAAAACGCAAATGCTTTTGAACGGATGAAGACCATTCGCGAGCATTTCCGAAAGTACGGGGAACAAACCAAAGTCGGCTTACCCTGGAATTGGCTACTGCAACGAGCGAAGCCCGATAAACAACACTGGGACTTTCATTCCATCTCCGCCGAGCCGCCGCTAACCAGCGAAGAAATGGCGTTCAATTTTCAACGGTTGAAAGAAGAGTCCGATGGCGAGACCTACGTAGCGCTGCAACCCGTTTCCAGTACCGATTACGACTTGGCAACTCGCGTTCAAGAATTGTGCCGCCAAATGATCGAAGCCAAGCGACTGGGTATGAGCCGTGCATTTGTGCCCACACCTTTCGATCGCGAAACAGGCTTGTTTCATTCAGGAAACAATCCAACCGAAATCTTGTTGCCTTGGCGAACACTCGCCATCCACTTGAACGGAGCGGAGTATTTGGGGCAGATCCAATTGCCCAACGGCAGCGTCAACCATTGGTTCGCCAAAAACGGCGAAGCGTTCATGTTCACTTGGAATAATCAACCTACGGCCGAAACCCTCTATTTGGGGAAACAAGTAGAAATCACGGATCTATGGGGGCGAAGAGAAGAACTATCGCAGGTCGATGGAGTGCAATCCTGCACGTCCGATCCATGGCCAAGGTTCATTCGCGGCCTCGACCTCTCTGTGGCTCTGCTGCGGATGTCCATCCAGTTTGATCGCCGAACTTTAGATAGTGTGTCCCACGAACGACAACCATTGAAAATGACGTTCCAAAATCACTTCCCGCACGGCGTCAGTGGGAACGTGTTTTTATCCAATCCAGAATTATTTG
>JAEUIP010000356.1 GCA_016795075.1 Planctomycetaceae bacterium
GTTCCGTGTCCTTTGTGGTGGCGTGGCCGAACTTCGTTTACAATACCCCTTCGAGCCAATTTCGGACCGGCGGGGGATGTCGTCGGATGGGTGGCGCGAGAAAGGGAATGATCGATGAGCAATGGTTCGCACCGAGGGTCGCCGCTCGATGGAAGCGTGTTGGTCCTCAATCGATTCTACATGGCAATTCATGTCATTTCGGTTCGTCGTTCCTTGGTCTTGTTGTATCGCGACTTGGCCGAAGTCATCGACGTCGAAAACGGTCAGTATTTCAACTACAGTTTCGAAAGTTGGTTGGAACTCAGCAGTCTGATGGCGGAACACGAGCACGAGGACGATGTGATTCACAGTGTCCACTTTGCAATTCGTGTGCCGCGAGTGATGCGGTTAATGAACTACGATAAAGTTCCGCGCCAGACACTACGCTTCAATCGTCGGAATCTGTTTGCCCGTGATGATCACACTTGCCAATATTGCGGCAACGTGTTTCCGCTGAGCCAATTGAGCTTTGACCACGTGATCCCACGCTCACGAGGTGGTGCGACCAGTTGGGACAACGTCGTAAGTTGTTGCTTGAGTTGCAACGGGCACAAGGGAGATCGTTTGCCAACGGAGGCCGGGATGAAGCTGCTGAGGAAGCCCGTCCGACCCAAGCAGAACCCACTTTTGCGGTTGAAGCTCGACAATCCCAAGTACGAAAGCTGGCGTTCGTTTATTTCGCCGGCGAATCTCGCCTTGGAAGTTGCGGGCGATTGAGTCCAGTCCGCCGGTCGACACGACGACCGGCGGATTTTTTTTTGAAGGTGATGAACCGGCACATGTACGCCGGTACATGCACGTCGGCACATGCACGCCGGCACATGCACGCCGGCACACGCACGAATGTGCTGAAACACGAGCCTCTTTCCATTTCCCATTCGCGACAAGTCGAATCTTCGATCGGATATCTTCTCGACCGTGCGTTTCGAACCGGTTCGCTCCCCGCGCTGATGGAACATCGAAACATCGCCGGGATGGATGCTCAGTTCCCGCCGTATTTTTCGATTTGAATATTGTCGAAGTCCGCGGTTCCGGTCCCGCCGAACATGCCGATTCGGACAATGCCTTCGCGAGCGGCGGCTGGGACGCGGATGATCTTCGAATACGGGCTCCAACTTTTCGTGCCGCGAAACGGACCGATAAAGCCAAACCCCACTTCGGCGCGGTTTTCATCGTAAAACGTAATGGCAATCTGAGCCAATTGATTCTTGTCTGGTCCAACGGTGACATTGGAGCCACGATAACTTCCGCTCAATCGAACTTGTTTGACTTGGCGGCCATCAATGGCAAATCCTTGCATCAAGTGGGAGGCCTGGTTGTTCAGGTCGTTTTCAAAGCGGATAAAAGTTTGACCGCTCGGGGCATCGGGAGCTTCGACCAACGTTCCCAGTCGTTGGTAATACCAGCCACGCACGTGACCTTGTTCGTCATTGCCTTCTTCGAAATCGGGATTAAGCAAGGTAGGGTTGGCCGGATCGGGCAAGAGTTCTCGCTTGTCTTCAGCGGCCCCGGTCATCGGCACAAACAAGGTTGGCTGTAAGGCTTTCCCTTCTAGTTTGCCATCCTTCTTGGTCATGAGATACAATGTCTGTTGGTGCCTTTCCCCCACGGGAACGACAATTTGCCCGCCTTCTTTCAATTGATCAATCAAAGGTTGGGGCACGTTTTCTGGGGAGCAGGTAACGATGATTTTGTCGAAAGGAGCGTGTTCCGGCCAACCCAAATAGCCGTCGCCCACTTTCGTAAAAACGTTCTGGTAGTTTAATCGCTTCAGTGTTTCGGCCGCCCGACGTCCCAAGGGTTCGACAATTTCGATCGAATAGACGTCTTTGACCAACGGGCTAAGAATCGCGGCTTGGAAGCCACTGCCTGTGCCGATTTCGAGGACGCGATCGGTGGGTTGTGGGTCGAGAACTTCGGTCATGTAGGCCACAATGAATGGCGAAGAGATTGTTTGGCCATCACCGATCGGCAGACCAGCATCGCGATACGCGTAGGGCTTCATGTCCGCCGGGACAAATTCGTGACGATCGGTTTTGCGAAAGACCTCGAGAACCTTCTCGCTCTTGATCCCAGCGCCCTTAAGAAACAACCGAACCATTTGCTCGCGTTGTTCGGCGTAAGTCTCACCGGTTGGGATTTGTCCATGGACGATGGAAACACCGTCGTTCAGGAACACGAAGGCCAGCAAACCACTGACCAAAACGGAAACGAACTCGCGGAAACGCAGCTTTTGCATGATGATGGGAACTCCGTCGTGGTTTTTCGGCTTTCCTGGGTAGCCAAAACGGACCGGGCCTGTTTTGATTATAACATCGGCTAGGGGGCCGCGAGAGACCAGTGGAACGAAGGGACGAGGATACAACATTGATGGATACGGTTCCGATCGGACTGGTGAAACAGGATGGTGGAAGATCGCTGGAAATTCAGTGGAGCGATGGCTGGACCCAGTCGTTGACGGCTCGGCAGTTACGGGACGGTTGCCCGTGTGCGACATGTCGTGAGAAACAAGCCGCTGACCGGAAAAAAGCGAGTTCGGGCGTGAAGTTGCTCCAAATCGTCAGCGACGCGGAGTTGCAACCACTCACGGTGGTTCGGATGACACCGGCGGGCAATTACGCATACAACATCCAGTTTAGCGATGGTCATAGCTCCGGCGTTTACACGTTGGAGCGATTGCGAGAGAGTTGTCCATGAATGTTTGGTCCGTCATCATCAGCGGTTTGCGTCATTATTGGCAAGTTCATCTTGCGACTTTGTTAGCCGTCGCCGTTACGACAGCCGTGCTAACGGGGGCTCTGTCGGTAGGTGACAGCATGCGAGGTTCGTTGCGTGATCTCACTTGGCAGCGGCTCGGTCCAATCGACCACGTTGTGTTGTCCACGTCGATGATGGACCGACAAGTGGCAGCCGACTGGGCGGCAACCCCAGAGTTTCAAACGGTATTTGAGCACTGTTGTCCGACATTGCATTTTCCAGCGGCGACCTTGGAGATCGTCGAACGTCCTGCCGGTCGTGTGGAGCACGCGAATTCCGAGTCGGCGAATCCTGGCTCGATGGATCCTGCATCAACGAACCGTGAGGGGCAGGCGAGCGATCGTTTGGCTTTGGACTGGACGTCGGTTGCTATCTGGGGTGTGGATGCCTCGGTTGCTCCGTTGCATTGGGGGCCCGAACCATTTCTCGTGCCGCGGGAAAACGAGATTGTCATCAATGCCACGGCTGCGAAGCGATTAGGCTTGCGAGCGACTGATATTGGTGCTGTGCTAACCGTGCGCATTGGCAAAGTGGCAGACGTACCCGCCGAGAGTTTCCTGGCAACCAAACACGATGCGGTCACCTCGCTGCCGCGGCTGAAGCTTGCGGGGATTATTCCTGACTTCGGTGTTGGTCGGTTAGGTTTGTCACCGAGTACGGAAGTCCCAGCCAACGTTTTTATCGGTTTGGAAAATGCGCAGCGAGTTATTCCGGCCGCAACGCGTGAAAGTCGGGGCGAACGTCTCTTGGTCAATGCCTTATTGTTGTGTCGCCAAGCAAGTTTGGGCCCCGCGACCAAGGCCGCAGCCGACGTTGCGTTTCAATCCTTTCGTCCATCGCTGTTGGATGCCGGTGTCAAGGTCACGCATGTGCAGCAAGGGACCTTGGACTACTACAGTGTGTCGTCGTCGCGAATGATGATCGACGCATCGCAGCAAAAGTTATTGGAAGCGGCGCTTGCAGGATTGAAACATCAAACGGTACTGACCTATTTGGCCAACGACATTCAATCGGCGGAAAGGTCGATGCCGGGCGTCCCATTCTCGATGGTTAGTGCCTTGGAATCAAATGCGTCGTTCACCCTCACGCTGACGGACGGCCGGACGTTGTCCGAATTGAAGCCAGGTGAAATCGTGCTCAACCGTTGGGCGGCCGAGGACTTGGGTCTGGAAGTCGGCGAGATGATTCGTATCCGGTATTACGAGCCCGAAACCGTGGACGCTGAAGAAGTGGAGCGTGAGGCCGAATTTCGTTTGGTCGGGATCGCTGAACTGACGGCGCCTGTGCAACCCTATCGCAGCCAAGGTCGGCAGACGATTCCCGCCGAGTTCGCTCAGGCGCCAACGACCGCGAACGATCCATGGTTGACTCCCGAAGTTCCCGGTGTGACGGATGCTGTTTCGATCGATGCCTGGAATTTACCATTTGAAACGGCCGGCAACATTCGGCCGCAAGATGACGACTATTGGGAAAACTACCGCACGACGCCGAAAGGATTCCTGGCGTTGTCCGATGGGCAAGCGTTGTGGTCTAGCCGGTTTGGGCAACTGACAAGTTATCGAATTCCCGCGGGGCAGTTGTCGTTACCGGAACTGGAGCAGCGGCTGGTCAATGCGATGTCTCAACAATGGTCAGACGCGGGGTTTCAAGTTCTTCCAGTGAAGTTGCAAGGACTCATCGGTTCACAAGGTTCAACACCGTTTGATGTGCTGTTTTTATTGTTCAGCATGTTTGTGATGATCTCGGCGTTGTTGCTCTTGTTCTTGTTTGTTCGTTTAGGTCTACAAAAGCGGGCGAGAGAACTGGGGTTGTGGTTGGCCGTTGGATTTACATCGACTCGCGTTGGCCGTTTGTGGTGGGCGGAGTCGATTGTGGCATCGGTTGGGGGCGTGACGGTTGGGTCGATTGCCGGTGTTGCTTACGCGGGTTTGATGATTTGGCTACTGCGGACGGCTTGGGTGGGTGCGGTATCGTCGCCGTTTCTAAATCTGCATTGGACCTGGCGGAGTATCCTGATCGGTAGTCTGGCCGGTTTGTTGGTTTCGGCATTTGTGATTCGTTGGTCGATTCGCCAAGCCGCGATGGTGCCCGCGCGTGCTTTGCTGGGAGGGCGCTGGGAGAGCGGAAGTGGTGCGGGCGGTCGGTCGCGTTGGTGGTTCCAACCCATGACTTATCGGGCCTTGCTGGTTCTGGCGATCGGCACGTCCTTGGCTGGAATTGTGGCGACGGGCGATGCGCAAGCCATGGCATTTATGCTGGGGGGGATGTTGGCTTTGTTGGGGGTTTTGTCGTGGATTTATGCTCGATTGGTTCAGCCAGACGCCGGCGATCAATTGACATGGTCCGACTTGGGGCGTTTGAATTTGGCGAGACAGCCGGGTCGGAGTCTGTTGATCATCGGGCTCG
>JAEUIP010000357.1 GCA_016795075.1 Planctomycetaceae bacterium
AAATCACGCCCGAGGTGCGCATGTAACTCAACTCGTCATCAGCGACCGCCGCTAAAATTGACTCTACGATCTGTTTGCGCGTCTCATTGTCAGTTTTGCCAGCAAGATAAGCGAGCCCTTCCCATCTCCCAAGCTCACCAATCGCCGTAGGTGGATCGCTTTCGGAAAGCAACCGTAAAGCCATCTCGTTTGCGAGCGACTCCGTTTCAATCCTGGATGCGGCAGAGATGAGCGATTGAGTTATAACACGGCTAATTTGTGCTTCTGAATTATCGATCCCATTCTGATCCACCGCTGCCACTGGTGGACTGGTGATAAGCGTTCGAACGAGTTTCTCAAGCTGGTCCTTCGGAAGACGTTTCACTAGATCACGGGAGAGTACCGTACCGCGACGTCGCATCTCCGTGTTGTTGTCGCTGACCATCAGCAATGTCTCTTCGAACGCCCCGTCCAGAATCGTACCCGAGAGGATTTCAGTATCCCGGCACAGTGCCCCCAAACCACGAGCGGACCATTCGCTGGCGTCCTCGTTTTGGCTGCGCAGCTTCGGGCGAAGACCTTCCCAGAGCACTTTCATGTCTTCCGGTGTGAATAGCTTCTTCGAGGCCATCTTTTCCACGACAAGGCAAGCCAGACTGCTGATGGTTGCTTCCTTATCATGCAGTGCCCGTAGCACTAGCGACACATCCTCGCGTGATGGCGTAATCTGATACTGGCCAGTCGCAATGTCTTTCAGACGCTTTACTGATTCGGCTGACAGCGGCGAGGATTCGTCACCCGACGTTTTTCCAGTGCCGTCCTGCAGGTATGTGGCCAAACAATTTTCTTCAGTCATCGCGAGGAGTTGTACCTGCTGTGCTGTTGCACCGAGCAGGCTTGCAACGAGTATCGTTCCGATCGTCCCTACGCTTTTTCTCATATCTTCACCTCTCGCTTGATTAAGGAAATGTTTCGCTCGGCAGACTGGCGGACCTGCATTGGCATGCCATTACGATCTCGGACCGACGCGTTCCGGGGCTAGCAGCAAGACTTCCTCGACTCCTTTGGCCTTTAGTGTTTCTTGCCAATCACCGAGTTTCATCCCCTTCATGATTTCACCGGTCGTTGAATCCAACCAAAAGTAACCGGGCGTGTCCTCAGGCTTGTCTATGCGATCTCGCTGAGTAATCAGTCCATAGATCAGGTTTCCCGAGCAACCGATCTTGTCGACGCGAGCCCCTGCAACTCCGCCGTTGTCCTGATCCACCAAAAGCACTTCACTCGAACTTGCGAAGAACATCTTGTAACCGTTGGGCAACATCTTCAGTTCAGAACTTGGTTTGACATATTCGCCGATTCGAGCCACCGACTGGCCCGAGATCCGACCTGTTCCATTTTGCTGAATATTTTTGATCTGCAGTCCGCCATTTTTCGCGATGATCATCTGAAACTCGGAACCTTTCCCTGCTTCATCTGGTCCAGAAGCAATACCCGGCTTTGTAGGTTCGTTGGGTGTCCATGTTAGTGTCCGAGAAGCGGGATCCCAGGAGCCTATGTACAGCTGTTTTTCATCAGCGACCTTTGGGTCTTTTATGCTTGACGAAACACAAAACAACAGCCACTCCATGCCATCGGGATTGAGAGCCGGGACTAGTGTCAAATTCCAGGCTTGTTCCGGCTCTTTGGCTGGCCATTGAATGGTGATTTGCCACATGGGTTGGCTTCCCAGCGAAAGCGTATCGCTGTTGAATCCGCCCTGGACCTGCATGACAGCTTCGAACTCGGTCTCTTCGCTACTTTGCAGTTGTTGGCCCGCAAATCCCCAGCTTCCAACGGTTTTGTTTAATCCATCGATTGCTTGTAACGGTTCCGTTGGATAGTTCTCTGGAACATCTTCTCCTAGCAGTGCTTTCCATGTCAGCGGCACTTCAGCGGAGGATGCATTGGCTGGTTCCTGAGCAACAATAGTCGTTGGTTTGGGCGCAGGTTCCTGAACCAGAAGTCCCAGTGAACCGCTAAACCAAAACACGAAAGTCGCAAAAACAGCCATGGCACTAACTCCAAGGATAATGGGAAAACGAGAAGTCGATTTGGATCGAGAAAGCTCACGAACCAGTTCAGGGAGCTTAATGACTGTCGGTTGTTGCACGTGGCTGAGGCAGGATTCCAGCAACGCATGGACGTTCTTTGCCGAAGTGAAACGGGCTGCTTTGTCCTTGGCCATGAGCTTAGCCACAATGTCGCACAACCATTCAGGAATCTCTGGGTTCAAATCACGGATAGGGACAGGTTCCTCGTCGATGATCTTCCTCATCACGCTGTGTGAAGAATCCGCTCGAAACGGCGCGCGTCCGGTGCAAAGCGTATAAAGAACACTCCCCAGGCTGAAGAGATCGCTTGCCTGCTCGACGGACTCACCGCGAGCCTGTTCGGGTGACATGTACTGTGGAGTTCCGGCAATCGTCCCGTGCTGGGTGACCGAGGCGTCATCAACACTGCGAGCGAGTCCGAAGTCGGTCAGCGTGACACGTTCGACTCCTTCGCCCAGCATGATGTTCTCTGGTTTAATGTCGCGATGCACGAGTCCCTGATCATGGGCTGCCGCCAAGCCAGCGGCAATTTGTGAGCCGATTCGAAGGATTTCACCAGTATTCAATGCTCCGTCGCGATCGATCCGTTTTTGTAGTGAACCGCCACGAATGTAGGCCATCACAAGATAAGGCATTGCTCCGCCGCTGGAGACGGCATAGATCGGAATCACGTTGGGATGCAAAACAGCAGCGGCAGCCTTTGCCTCACGCTCAAAGCGTTTCCGGGCCGTCGCATGACTGGCGAGGTGTTGAGCCATGACTTTCAAAGCAACGATACGATCGAGCGCTGGGTCGATCGCTTTCAGCACGACCCCCATTGCCCCCGCGCCGATGACACCTGTGATCTCATATCCGTCTAGTCGGCCGAGCCGTTGAGGGTTTTCGGAAGGGGTGAGCGATTCCAAAAAGTTTTGGATTGCTGTCGGTATGCTGACTCGCAAGAAGTCGATTGCTCCAGCGGAGTACTCCATGGAACTGGCAACGTCGAATTCTCTTTCTTGAAGCAAGTTGGCAGCTCGAGTCCAGCTTTCGGAATCCGCAGCCTGCTGCTCCATGTAGTTTCTGCAATCACTGCAGCTGTCCAGATGAGAGATAAGCT
Source organism: Planctomycetaceae bacterium (assembly GCA_016795075.1). Taxonomy (GTDB): domain Bacteria; phylum Planctomycetota; class Planctomycetia; order Pirellulales; family Pirellulaceae; genus M30B19. Next base: position 3,169 of record JAEUIP010000357.1, read on the forward strand.
CTGCGTCCGCTGTGTGAATTTGGTCCGACCTGAGGAATTCGTCGATGCGTAGGCGGTCGCAGCGACGGGCTTTCGAGTTCATTGGCTATTCTCCTGTAAGCACGTAACCTGTTCGCGTAGTCTTCGCATGACGCGACTGCGAGCGGCGTAGATCGAACCCACGGATTTCCCGAGCTGAGTTGCGACTAGTTCACAGGACTGTCCACGAACCACGGTGAGCTCGAATGCGCGCCAAGTATCAGGATCCACATCCGATTTCACGACGGCAGCGGCATGGAGATATTGTTCTCGCATTGTTTCAGTCTCTAACTCTTGCTCATCAAGCTTTTCATTCTCTGGTTGGCCTGCAAGCAGATTGAGTATTTCCGAACCACCGGCGGCGGTGTCTTGGGGCCGCCTGGACAAAGCGCTGAAGATCGTATTTCGAGCGATCCGCCGCAGCCAGTGTCGGAACTTGGTTTCAGGGTCCTTCTTCTCCCACCGCTGAATGGAACTCGCCACGCGCATGAAGACACTTTGCACAAGATCCTGCGCGTCTGCGTCCTGCATTCCGCGGCGACGCGCCATGCGATAAATGACAGGTCGATAGATGAGCACGAATTGATCCCACGCTTCCCGATCCTCTGGGGATTGGACTTGCGCGATCAGGCTTAGTCGGGTTTGTGGGAATTCGGTCATGATTCTCTCCTGGGACCCTAAACTCAGGTCACTGCCGCAATCTGACACCAAAGTTGGAGGAATTTCCGAATTACCGTCGAATCGGCGTGAATTACGCCGAAATTCCTACCCGAGCGCGATTCAATGTCTTTTAATAGCGACCACGGACAAGCAAACGAATATTCCCAAGGTGTTTCTCCGTCAATTCTTTCCTACGCCCGGTAGGTAAACAATAGAGGCCTCGCTCGGCCGCAAACCTACCCCCACTGCCGCGAGCGGTGGACATTCTCTTGCGGATATTTAGAGTATGACCAACTGCGCTGAAACAGGGCTCGTACCCGACTGCGGCTGTGTCAGAATTGGTTACTCGGTTCGTGAACTCCTCAGAAAAAAGCATGTCTGGACGTGTGCGTCACCGAGCCAGTGCTCGGAACGGATCCACGGCAGCGATCAATCTCTCAACGATTGCATCCGAGCTGAAATCCCGCTCAGCTGCGGCTCGAACGGATGGGCGGTCGAGAGCCTGGGCTCTGGCGAGGGCATCGAGGTAGACCGTCAAGGCAATTTGGTCCGTGTCGTTCTCGACGCACTGCCGGCCAGGTGGCAGCCGATCGACTACGAAGCCGGTCACGCCATCGCGGACGAAGGATGCGCCAGCGCGAACGCCAACTGTAGGGCAACCCGCCAACAAGATCTCCTGCAGCGCCAACGGCCCGTGGTCATCGTCGACGAGGTAGGCACAGGCTCGCGATCGGCGGGCCGCCTCGAAGAGTTCCTCGCGGCGATAGCGACCGTAGTGGATCTGGATGTGCCGAGGGAAGAGTTCGGCCAGATGCTCAAGCAGTTGCGGCCGGTGTCCGTTCTTGGCGTAGATCAGCAGGTCGTATTCATCGGGCAGCGGTTCGCCCGGCCAGGGATCGTTAGGGTACGGCCAGAGCACGATTGGCGACCGGTTGGCAGGCCCACGATGTTTGGCGATCAGGTCGCGATACCACTCGCTGTGGCAAAACATCGCCCGGCAGTTGGCGGCATCGAGCAGGGCGCACTCCTCGCGATCGATTCGTGGCGAACCAGAGTTGGTGAACAGCAAGTTCGGCCCTTGCACGAACGGCTGGCCTTCGGCGTCCCAACACATCGCGTAGCGACGGTCGTCCCAGTGCCAGAACCAGGGCAACGCGCCTTTGCTGACCGGCAGCGATTTGATGGAGAGCCAATCGAAACCCTCAGCGATACGTTGTTTGAGTGCTTTCTGCAAGGCATACATCCCGTTGCTTGGACCGTTGCCTCCGGGCGCGTCGACCGGACCGATCAGTTCGACTGGCATCTTGCCAT
>JAEUIP010000358.1 GCA_016795075.1 Planctomycetaceae bacterium
TTATTGAAAGATGATACAACACGTCCGTACATTCTAGCAGCGTTTCTCGGAATGCTCCTGGCGGGCACTGCTTTGATGGCGTATCGCTTACTCACGAATCAGGCGGTTGTCAGTGACGACGGTTCACCCGCGAAGATTCATCCGGGTCACTGGGGCTGGGCAGTTGTGGGACTTGCGATTGCGCTAGCCATCAGCCTTAGCCAACAAGCCCAAGCCGTGACAGAACCTACGTTGCCTTACGTGTTTATTTGCGCGGTGATCGCCATATCGGCCATGATCCTTCCGGGCATTAGCGGCGCGATGTTGATGTTGTTGATGGGCATCTATGGGTTCATGGTTCATATCCCCGAAGAAATGTTGCAGGGAGAAAACTTAGGCTGGAACGTTGCCTGTCTGGTAACCTTTGCCGCCGGGTGTTTGACGGGACTGTTGACCACAACCAAGATCTTGCGATGGATGCTGATTCATTGGCCCATTCGCGTAACCTGTTTTCTCGTGGGCTTGATGGTCGGCACCATCCCGAGTCTTTGGCCGTATCATATCAATCTCTCGCCGGAAGAACCCAAGCTGGCTTTACGAATCTACGAAAGCCGCTGGCCAGAGCTATCGCTTGGCGATGGGGCCATAGTACTGACCGTTATTCTCTTTGGGGCAGTCATCTTGGCTTTAAGCTACTTAGCGTCGCGTAAGTCCGCTAAATAGTGGGAACCAGGCAACCGGCCAATTCTCGCCCAACCAACGGCTCTCGCTGGCTGCTACCCCGCATCGTTTTTGCTACACTAAGGGGGCCGGGGCGGAGTGGATTTGGAAATTGAAGACCAACTTGGAAAGATGTCGTATGAGTCGTTTGGTCGTTTGCCCCAAAGCTGGGATGGGTTTGCTCGCATTGGGAATGTCTTGGGTGTTGGCTTCCTCTTGTTTGGCTGACGACCTTTGGCCGCAATGGCGCGGTCCAGCCGGGACGGGGATCGTACCGAACAGCAACTTCCCGACAGAATGGTCAAACGAAAAGAACGTCTTGTTCCGTTTTCCGTTGCCAGGTCCGGCCGGGTCGACGCCCGTGGTCGCGGGTGATCGAATTTTCTTGACCACGGCTGCTGGGGATGACTTGCATTTACTCTGCATTTCCACAAGCGGCACCGAGATATGGAACCGTAAAGTAACGACTGGGAATCAAACAGCTCGAGTGGACGAAGGGAACTCGGCGTCACCATCACCGATCACCGATGGGACGCATGTTTGGGCCATGTTCGGGGACGGGAGTTTGATTTGTTTTACAATCGATGGCGAGGAAGTCTGGCGGCGCGATCTGCAAAAGGACTACGGGGCGTTTGACATCCAGTTCGGAATGACGTCAACGCCCGTCATGCATGAGGGGACCATCTATTTGCAACTGATTCACGGCCCGTGGAATCGGGAGCCGAGCCTCGGAATTCTCGCGGCGTTGGATGCCAAATCGGGCGAGCAGAAATGGCAAGTCGAACGACGAACCGACGCGATCTCCGAAAACAAGCACTCCTATGCTTCGCCCGTGATTTACGACGATGGAACCCATAAATACTTGGTCAGTCACGGAGCCGATTACGTGACCGGACACGATCTAACGACCGGAGCCGAAGTTTGGCGTTGCGGTGGTTTGAATCCGACCAGCAACTACAACGAGTACTTGCGCTTTGTGGCGTCTCCCGCGGTTGGCCCTGGTTTGATTGTGGCCCCGACGGCGAAAGGCGGACCTGTGGTCGCCATTCGACCCGGCGGAACAGGCGATATTACCAAGTCGGAATTTGTGGCTTGGAAGGCCGAAGAAACGACCCCAGATGTTCCTTCTCCGATTGTAACGAAGGACTACATTTACCTCTGCCGGGAAAATGGTGTAGCGGTCTGTTTGGATGCAAAGACCGGGGCAACCATTTATGAAGAACGCACGAACGGTCACAATCATCGTGCTTCGCCAGTCCTCAGTGGCGAGCGATGGCTAATTACCAGCCGTCGAGGGGTTATTACGGTCCTACAAGCCGGCCCTGACTTCAAAGTGTTGGCTACGAACGACATGAAAGAGCCCGTCGCGTCCTCACCGGTGATTATCGGAGACCGCTTGTATATTCGGTCTTTTGACGCCCTCTATGCGATTGGGAACAAATAGCCGACGATACCCGGCTCAGAGACACTATCAAGGCTCGAAATAGGTTCGGGCCTTGATTGTCCCTGGCGAGTACCACCGGAATTTGTCCCAATTTATGAATCGCGACGCCGTCAGAAATATCGTTATTATTGCTCACGTTGACCATGGTAAAACCACTTTGGTGGACTGTTTATTAAGGCAGAGCGGCCAATTTCGCGACTCGCAGCTCGAAGGCGAGCGGATTCTCGATTCGAATGACTTGGAGCGAGAACGCGGGATCACGATTCTGGCCAAGAATATCTCTATTCCCTATCGCGATACCAAAATCAATATTATCGATACGCCGGGCCACGCGGACTTTGGCGGCGAGGTGGAACGAGTTTTGCAAATGGCCGATGGGGCGTTGTTATTGGTTGACGCCGCCGAAGGGCCCATGCCGCAGACTCGGTTTGTTTTGTCCAAAGCTCTAGAACATGGCCTGCGACCGATTGTCGTGATCAACAAAATCGATCGACCGGATTCCCGCGCGCTCGAAGTGGTCGACGAAACATTGGCATTGATCATTGAATTAGGTGGCGACGCTCATTGGGAGAGCTTCTGCCATGTCTTCGCGTCTGCCAAAGCCGGATTCGCCAAATATAACTTGGACGATCCCGATGGCACAAATATGCAACCCATTTTGGACCTGGTACTCAAACATGTACCTCCGCCGAAGATCGACCCACGCCCTGAATTTCGCATGCGAGTCACCACGCTCGATTGGTCGGAGTTTGTCGGGCGAATCATGATCGGGCGTATCGAATCCGGAGCGATCCACAAAAACGACACCCTGTCGGTGATTGTTGCGGATGGCTCGGTCCATCAAGAAAAAGTGGCTCAAGTTTTCGTGTTTGATAAATTGGGACGCACCGAGGTCCTCAAGGCCGAAGCCGGCGACATTGTCGCGCTGGTTGGTTTGCAGAACGCGGATATCGGCGATACCATCACGGACCCAAGTTTTTTGGTTCCATTGCCGCGAATCGCCGTCGATCTTCCGACGCTGCAAATGATGTTTACGATCAACTCGTCTCCTCTGGCAGGCCGCGACGGCAAATACGTGACTGGCCGCCAACTCCGGACTCGTTTGTTCAAAGAATTGGAACGCAACGTCGCGCTCCGGGTAGAAGAGACGGAACAGGGCGACCGATACGCGGTGTCAGGGCGCGGTGTGTTGCACTTGTCGGTCCTCATCGAGACGATGCGACGCGAAGGTTTCGAGTTGAGTGTCGGCAAGCCGCAAGTGCTGACCAAATACGAAAATGGCGTTCGACTGGAACCTTCGGAACATCTGGTCGTTCACGTGCCCACGGAATATTTTGGCTCGGTCATGGAGGCGATTGGCAACCGACGCGGCGACTTGATTGAGATGACCAGCCGGGGGGACCAAACGGTTGCCCATTTCGACATTCCCTCGCGCGGCTTGATTGGGCTTCGCGCTCGCTTGTTGAACGCGACCAAGGGCACGATCGTGATGAATCATCGCTTCAAGGAATTCCGCGAAGTCGATGGCAAGCTGCCCGGTCGTCAAAACGGCGCGCTGATCGCCAATATGGGTGGCAAAGCCGTCGCCTATTCGTTGTTCAATCTCCAGGCTCGCGGTGAAATGTTTGTTTCGCACGGTGACGAAGTCTATGAAGGAATGGTCGTTGGCGAACACTGTCGCAGCAACGACCTGCCGGTCAATGTCACCAAAGAAAAGCAACTCACCAATGTTCGCGCTGCCGGAAGCGACGAAAACATTATCTTGAAGCCGGCTCGAAAAATGTCCCTCGAGGAAGCGCTCGAATACATCGAAGACGACGAATGGGTCGAAATTACTCCCAAGTCGATTCGTATTCGAAAAGCGATTCTGTCGGAGTCGGAACGTCGTCGTCGCGGTCGAGTTGCCAACGCGTAACACACAGGTCAGGTTTTACGCTGCTTCGGCTTCCGGTTCGGGTAGCAGGTGCGACAGATCTCACATTTGGTGCCATCGCAACCACGTGCCGAACAGTATTGGCGGCCGTAGTAGATGATCTGCAAATGCAGTGCGTTCCAACGACTCTGCGGAAATAGTCGCTTGAGGTCGCGTTCGGTTTGTTCGACGCTACGGCCGTTGGACAAGCCCCAACGAGCGGCTAAGCGATGAATATGCGTGTCGACCGGAAAAGCCGGTACGCCAAACGCTTGAGCCATCACGACGCTCGCCGTTTTATGTCCCACTCCTGGCAGTGCTTCCAAGGCCTCCCAATCTGCGGGCACTTGCCCCCCATGCTGCTCGACGAGAATCCCTGAAAGTCGGACGATCGCATCGGCTTTCCGCGGCGCCAGTCCACAGGGACGCACGATGGCGTTGACGTCCGCCACGGTTTGGCGGGCCATGCTCTGTGGATTATCGGCCAGGCGAAACAACGCTGGCGTCACTTGATTGACGCGTTCGTCCGTACATTGCGCACTCAGGAGAACCGCCACCAACAACGTGAACGGATCATGATGGTGCAATGGGATGGGAGGCTCGGGATACAACTCTTGCAATCGACGATCGACAAACGCGGCTCGCTCGTTCTTCTTCATCCCAATTGGCTTTCACTTTCAGTCATCCTAATCGCGCAGTCCTTGCGTGGAACCATCATTCGATGGGCGATTGTGAGGTTATTCGCCGAATGGAAAAGTGCCGAGTCTGCCCGGCATTCTGCGCGGTCAACAATTCCGCCAACAGCCCCACGGACAGCAACTGGCTGCCGAGCAACAGAGCCCCCAAGGCATACAACACGACGGGGCGCTGATGCAACGGACTCCATACGGTCGGGTCCAGCACCTCGAATTCGCGAAGCACCCAATAGCCTGCCATCGTCCCCAAACCGAAGAACCCAACAATCAAGCTGATCCCACCCAACACTCCAATCAAGTGTTGCGGCCGTTGACGATAATTGGTCAACATCACGACGGTCATCAAATCCAATAACCCGCGGTAGATCCGGCGCCAACCGTATTTG
>JAEUIP010000359.1:0-2280 GCA_016795075.1 Planctomycetaceae bacterium
GAGCAACGCCGCGCTGCCCAAGTCGAACTTGGCGCATTAATCGATCGCCGAAGTCGCAAAACCTTCAAACGACATCTCGTTAGATTATTGGACGATCGGATCAAGTGCAAAAACGATAAACTGACTTTTCGGCAACTTGCTGATCAAGCACTCCGCCCTTTGCTGGACGATTTTTTTCAACTTGCACTACGGGGATCTAGCGACATTGAATCACTGCATCGGTTGCGGATTGCGGGAAAACGTATTCGATATGTATTGGAACTGGTGGCTGGGGCCTATCCGGCTTCTCGATTCAAGCCAATTTACCGGTCGTTTAGTGAACTGCAAAAACTATTTGGGACGGTGAACGATCATGCGACGGCGGTGGAGACACTAGGGCGTTATCGAAACAATTGTGGCGAATCACTTCGTCAATTGATAGAACAACAAAGGAACGCGGAACAACGGCAGCTCGACACATGCGTCCAGCAACTGCAAATGACTTGGGTGGATTCCGAATGGCGTGAGCTGCAACGGCAATTTGAGTTGCTGTTTACTTCGGACGCAGATGTGTCTGGAGAAACTTGAATGTCTGTTGGCCGTTAATCCGATGGGGACCATCAAACCATTCGATTTCGGTTCGCTCAGGAATTTTTAGTCGCGCCGCATAAAGGTGGCGAACGCGAGAGTACTCCCAAGCGACCGTCCAATCATCGGCCACACCATCCGCGTGCCCTCTTTCGACCATAAACGGACGCGGGGCGATGAGGGCCGCCATCTCGGCATAATTGAACGTGTGGCCGAGATTAAATTCAAAGATTTCGTACTCGCCCGTGTTGACGTAAGACCTTGAATTCGTGGTCGACGCGTTTTTATCGACCCACTCATTAAAGTCTGCCGAACAAATCGACAGACAATAATCGGTCACGATCGCCGGGACGCGCATGGCCGTTTTGCCTCCGTACGAAAGTCCATAAAAGGCGATTCGCTCCCCATCGACAAATGATTGCGACTTCAGCCAATTCACAATCTGTTGATGCTGCGGCGTGATGATCGAAAACAGCGTTTTACCAATCGTATTCGCTTTGCGTTGGAGGGTTCGGAAACGGTCGCCGAAAAGATATGGGTTTTGCGGGGCAAAGGTAATGTACCCCTCGTCGGCCAGTTTCGCAGCGAACGCTTGGTAATATTCGAAACCTGGTTCTCCAATCGTGTCTTGCGGACGACCTTCCAAGCCATGTTGGCAAACCACGACGGGGCGTCGTTGACCGACTTGAAGATCTTTGGGTATCAACAGCAAGCCGTATGCCGGGACATCGGGAAAGACATCCAAAGACACCTCGTACGCAACCCACTTTTCCGATTCTTTCAAGAAGCGTGACTGCGGTCTTGGGTTCAACAGGTGATCCGGGAATCTTCCGATCACTTCTTCAGAAAACTGCTGACGCAGGGAGCTCGCGGACTGCTCATACGCGTTTAGCGAACTGAAGTCCAAACGTGTCCAAACGTGTTGATCGCGATAAAGGCGACTTTCCTGTAGCAGTTTCTGGGTGTGTTGATCCAGCGTTCGAACTTTTTCCTCGTGCTCGCGTGCGAAAGAACGCTCCGTCGCAACCCATGTCGGTTGTTCGAGGGATTCGTCCAAGGTTTCCGGGGCAACTCCGATGGCCGCAAAGACGGCTCGCAATGCAGCGACCGTTCCCGGTTGGTGTGGCTCGTCGGTGGTAATGAGCCGATTCGTTCTTGGGATCCTTGTTGTCAACAGAGCGTTCATGCGGCCCCATTCGGCTTCGACCTGCTCCAATGGAATGGTCTTTAGTTCGGCGGGAGCCCCTCGCCCGCCATGCCATTGACCGATCGGCCCAGCGGCAGCTTCCACGATCAAAGTTCGCGGAGCGATAAGGGTGGCCAACTCTGCATCACCGAAGTGCTGGAGTCGCCCGAAGAGGTTACGATCCAAAGGTTCGCGCCAAACGTCTTGTCGAGAACCAAAAGCCCCACTAACGACGACAACCTTGACGCGTTCGTCCAACGCTCCGACAAACATGCTCAACAGGCCACCTTCACCGTAACCCATACAAGCAACGGGAACTTGCGGTGTGGTTTGTTGAAACCAATCGATGGCCGACAGTATTTCTTGAACTTCGTAGCCCTGCAAGCTCCGGCCCATGACAAATGCCGATCGGTGCAACCATTCACGGTTTGTGATGCCTTGGATTTTTTCTTTTCGGTTCACCAATAACGGAATCAAGACCTGACATCCGCTCGCAGCCAAAGTTCGAGCATACTGTTCGAGCGGTG
>JAEUIP010000359.1:2290-5101 GCA_016795075.1 Planctomycetaceae bacterium
ACTGTTCCGGCCATACCTCGCAATCGGGCACGGCAATTACGTTGGCAACCGGGGCGCGGCCAATCGGGCGAACCAACAAACCATGCGACCAGACATCAGCGAACGACTTCCAAGTAACACGATGTATTTCGTACGTTGGTGTGCGACCAATCAACGAACTGGCGTCTGGCGATGCCACCAAACGCATCTCGACCGTTCGTTCCGTTACGGAATCAGTCCGTTGCACGCCCAACTGTTTGGACAGCCGATAACGTTCGAGTTCCAATTGCGAAGTCCACGAATCGTCACTCCACAGCTTCTGCCAGTGTTCGAAACGCTCGCTTTGAGCCGCTTCGATCTTGCGCAATAGGAACCGATCGATGCCAGCCACCATCGCATCGGCGACATCACCATCCCACTGCCAAGGCCGAGTCCCGGGCATCGTCGCGGGTGGTTTCTTTTGCCAAAAACCTTGCTCGTTCTTCGGAATCGGCGATGGCTCCTGCTTCGTTGCCCACCGGAGACCTCGAAGCAGCAATTGTTGGAATTCCGCTTGCTGGAAGTCGCCGACGTGCCCCAAAGAAGTATAAAACGAGCGACCGCCATCGGAGCGAACGAACGTCCATGCCACAGGGTGGGCCGGGGCTCCATCGATATGGCCCCACAATAGCGAGGTGGTGCCGGCGCGTAGCGGAGAATTCTGATATAGCGAACCGGCGCTGTGAAAATCAAACGACTTGCCGCCGAGCACTGGATGCTGGAGATCATCGTTTTTGCTCGTGATCCGTGGCAGTTGGTCGACACCATAGTGTCCCGTATAGTTGCCGCCCCAGACTTCCGCGTCGAACTCCGGCCACTCTTCGAATTCGGTCTCGTTCTCTGAAGATGACTGCTGCAAGTGAAACGGATGACTTGAGGTGCGAATGCCGATCAATGGCTTTCCCGATTTGACGAACTCACGGATGATCGCCATTTGCTCGGACCGAAGAGGTCGGCGGCGAACACTCAGAAACGCGGCATCGCATGACGTCAACAGCGACAGACTCGGGAAATCTGCTTTGTCCGTCTCTGAACCATGAATAAACTCGACTTGAAATTCCTTTCCCAAGTGCTCTGCTGCGAATCGGCTGAGCGAACTGGCCGTGTCGTACTCGGGTTCAGCGACCAATACCGCTAAACGCGTTCGTTGATCGGAAGCGAATCGAAAAGGTTGGCCGCCCGCGATTTGGTCACTCGTGATGGTCGGACAAACATATTTTTCTATATGTTGGATAATGAGATCGGTGCCGGTGTGATGATTGACGTACGGCCAACGCGCGGGATTGTACATGGAATCCGTTAAGTCGCGGACCAAAACCGTACGCTTGCCGGCGGTGACCATATTTCGCAAACCAAACGGACGCCCGAGGACACACATATTCACGTGCACTCCGACGAGCATCACGTTTTGAATCCCGTGTTGTTCCAGAATCGACCAAACTTCGGGCCCTTGGTCGGTGACGTAATCCACGTTCTCGTTGATGGAGATCCCTGGGTGCTGCCGGAGCCAAGGCAGGCTTGGGTTTCGACCGGCTTGTTGGTTTTGGGCAGCCCAAGCGGCGTGTCGCTCTGGGTCATCGTCCTCCCCGCCATCCGCTTGATCAATGGGATAAACACCGGCCTCTTCGGCAGGAATCTGAGTACACCATTGATCCATTCCCGACGGCACGCTTTTCGCTTGAGGAACTTGTTGGGCTCGCCTTCGAGCAGGATTTTCCGTGTAAAAAGCCATGCAATCGCTCGGTGCATGAATAACGGTCGCACCGGCAGCTCGTGCAACTTGTACAAATGCTTCCAATCGTGGGACAAGCTCGTTGACTCGATCGACAGCATTCGGAGAATGGTGAGAATCCCACACATCACAAACAATAACGGCCGTTTGTCGCGGTTCCCAAGGTTCCGGCTTCAATAGCGTGTGAAAACGGTCGCTGCCAGGACTCGTTGCAACTCGTGAACGCAGATTCAATTGCCACGAGGCTTCAACCTGGGCATTTTCCGGCGATTGGGCCCGGACCAGCCCGGCTCCCCATAGGGTCACGACAACCGCGAGTAGCCTCAACCCGAGCGAAAAGTGGCATAGATTCCTAAGCATCGATCACTCCCGGACAGCACAACATTGGGATCTCCACAACGGCATTCTAAACTTTGCGCGAGTCTTCCGCAGCCAACATTGGGAACCAGTCAAGAATTATGCCGAAATCTGCACCTTATAGTGGCTGAAAATGGCCAGCGAAATTACTTTGGGGATTCATTTGGGAAAAATTCCACTTTTCAGAGAAATTCTTTCCCCACCCCCCGTCTTTTTTACGTCTACTTGGGTAAGGCGGCGGACATTGGTCCGGCTGTCGGGAAGATTGGCGTGTGGATGCGTGAACGGTGATTATTCAGATCCGCGAGTTGGCAGTGGCGGTTCTTCGGAACCTTGCAGCGAACCTCGGAAGGGCGGACGATTCGCGCGGGGCAGGCAACTTGGTTGAGCCCAAGTAGTCGGCAGGAACGAGGCTCAAACTCGGCGGCATCCTGATGGGTTGTGGGAAGGGAATCGCTCAGGAGTTTGTTGACCACCGCCAATTTTCCCAACAGGACCATCGATTTCGTAAGTACCAATCATCATCGCCGTGGAGTTCATCTGAATCCTCCACGACACGATCATCGTTCATTTGAATACGGAGAGCGGCCAGCGGTCGTTCAAATTTTTCCAGCGTTTTCGCGGTATTCTTCGCTAACGCTCTCCGTTTTTTCAACATGACATTCGTACTTCCTTGCACATCTTTCACGCGCGTGGGCTGTTTT
>JAEUIP010000035.1 GCA_016795075.1 Planctomycetaceae bacterium
GTATTGCTGATCACGCTGATCATGTTCGGGATCGGACTGAGCATGGCGGAGGCAAGTGGCGGTGCGGGTGACTCGGTTGCAGTTTCCGTGGATCGTTCGGTAATGACGCCGATGCAAGCCGGAGTGTTTTCGCTGACTCTAGGTGGCCTGTTGATGGTTGCGGCGATCGTCAACTTTGTGGTCGTCAAGAGCGTGAGATTCATGTTCGAAATGTTGATTTGGATCTCACCAATTCCCTTTGTTGATGCAATTTTTGACGTCTTGAACAAAGTGGTTTGTTTGGGGCTTCTGATTTTGTACGCGATTAGTCCCTTGGCAGCGTTGGTCGTGAACCTGTTGATTTTTGCGGCGTGCGTTGTCGTTTATCACTGGGCTAAACGGCGTTTGGATTATCATTGGCACTTTTGGGTGGAACCGTTGTGGAAATGGTTGTTCCCATCGTATCGAGCGTTTGATGGACGGCATTTGTGGTGCTTTGCCGAACAGGATTTTGGGCCTTTCCAAAAGTACGATCGGTTGCAGGTCTATTTATGGGAAGGGAAGTGGATGATCATTCGCTACGACTGGTTCTGGCGGAAGAAGGTGCACGAGTTCACACATGACGACTTGCCTTACTTGGAGTGTACCGATTGGAAAGTCAATGTCGTTTTGCAGCAACAGGTCCCCTTGCGAATGGCGACCCACCGAGGCTACCGGATGGATCTGGAACGAATGGCGGCGGGGCTGGAGCTGATGACCCGACAGCGTCTGGATGCCAGGAGTCAGAGGTTGATTCGCGAGGCAGAAACCCAAGGTTTGGGGGAACCGGCACCTTGCGAATAGAAGGGGCGCCACGCTAGAATGGTCGGTCGATCACGCGAGCGGGCGTGGCGAAATTGGTAGACGCGCATGGTTGAGGGCCATGTTCCCGCAAGGGAATGGAAGTTCGAATCTTCTCGCCCGCATCTTCGAGCCCCATTGTGGTGACCTTCGTGGATTCCTTTTCTTCGATCTGGTACGGCCGTTGTGAGCCGGACGAGCCGCTGGGTGGCGGACGTTGGCACCAGAAAATTCAACCCTGGACCCAACAGGCGGTTGCGGGCACGGTCTTGTTAGGTTTTGCGGTAGACGAGGGCGTTCGGCGCAATGAAGGCCGAGTCGGCGCGGCAGCGGGCCCAGCTGCGATTCGATCGATTCTGAGAAACATGCCCTGCCATCACGAAGGGCCGTTATGGGACGCCGGCGATGTCCAATGTTCTACAAATGAAGGTTCCCACGATTTGGAGTCGGCCCAGCAGGAACTGGCCAAACGACTCGTCCAAATTATGGCCGCTGGGGGGAAGCCGATTGTCCTTGGCGGTGGGCACGAAGTGGCCTGGGGAAGTTTTCTCGGGTTGGAAAAGAGGTGGCAGCCGGATGAGTCCCTGTTGGTGATCAACTTCGATGCTCATTTTGATCTGCGGGCCACGGACCCAGGAAATTCCGGCACCTGCTTTTTTCAGATGGAGCGGCATTGTCGAGCGGTAGGAAGGACGATGCAGTACGCCGCGGTGGGCATTAGTCGGTTCGCGAATACTCGAGGTCTGTTTGATCGCGCGGCTCAGCTGAAGGTGACGTCCGTTCTGGATGAGGAACTACAAACAGAATCGCAGTTGGCTACTGTGAAGACGCGTCTTGCAGGGCTGTTGGCCAGTCACGATCGGGTTTATTTGACAATTTGTCTGGATGTTCTCCCGGCGGCCGTGGCGCCCGGGGTGTCGGCACCTGCCGGTTTGGGGGTCCCGTTGGCAATGGTCGAGCCGTTGGTGGATCTGATTGCCAATTCCGGGAAACTCCTTCTCGCGGACATCGCCGAACTCAACCCCACGTTCGACCGCGACCACCAGACCGCTCGTGTTGCTGCCCGCCTGGTTGCCCGTGTGGCAACAAAATGGAAGACCTGAGTCGGAAGGACGGCCAGTCGGGGCCATGGTCGCGACGTACACTTGAGAAAGGAAGATTTTCGTGTAATCCAACGCGCTGACACGCGTCGCGACTCGAAAATCACGCGGTGGCCGATGATGCGCCCCGGAGTTGAACGGCTTATAGCCCTTGGCAAAATCGCGTTGGCGCGTCGGGATTGTGGAATGACGCCCGCGGTATTGTCCCAAATCGGGCTGCCTCTTTCCGGTTGTGTGTATCTGCAATGCTGGCAAGGTGGGTAAGAATGGACGCCGGGCAGAATTTGTCCAAGAATCGGGTCCTGCTGGCGAACCAACCTTGAATTCCGTGAATCTAACGGTCGGCCAGGTTGGATTGTAGACAGATGGTTCCCCCAGAGACTACGCTTAAGAGAAATCACGAACCACCCGCGACAGCCGTCGTGGGACTTGGGGTTCGGTCCGAGGCGGGCGGTGTCTCGGTTGCCTTGGAGGACTCGAGCCGGCAACTGGTTCAGGTGACACCTCGAACGCAGGAACCTCGAACGCGGGAGCCGAAAACGGTCGAAAAGCCATTGCCATCAGAACCAGTTGGAACACCCGAGCGAACACGCCGAATGCGGTTTACATTCCCTAGTGGCGCAACCCCCTTGGCGGGGTACACGATCAAGCGGGGCCTCGGTATCGGGGGCTTCGGCGAGGTCTATTTTGCCGTAAGCGACTCTGGCAAAGAGGTTGCGCTCAAGCGGATTGCGCGTAATCTCGAGGTGGAACTTCGCGGTGTCCGTCAATGTTTGAATCTCAAGCATCCCAACTTGATTGATCTGTGGGACATTCAATTGGACGATCATGGCGAGAGTTGGGTCGTCATGGAATTTGTGCCGGGTGCTAGTCTCAAGGATTTGGTTTCCGAACATCCCCATGGGATGTCGAATGACGATGTGGCATGGTGGTTCGCGGGGATTGCGGCTGGGGTTCACTACCTGCATCAAAACGGAATCGTGCATCGCGACTTGAAGCCGGGGAATATCTTCCATGACTCGGAAGCGGACTTGGTCAAGATCGGCGACTATGGTCTGAGTAAATTCATTTCCTGTTCTCGACGTAGTGGACACACCGAAAGTGTGGGTACCGTCCATTACATGGCTCCCGAGATCGGGCGAGGGGTCTATGGTCGCGAGATCGACATCTATTCGATGGGCATCATGCTGCATGAATTGTTGACAGGACGCTTGCCGTTCGACGGCGAGTCCTCGCAAGAGATTATCATGAAGCATTTGACGGCCGCGCCCGATGTGTCGGGACTTCCGCAACCATTTTCGCGAGTCGTGTTGAAGGCTTTGGCTAAAGATCCCGAGCAACGCTATCGCAGTGTGGTGGAAATGCTGTCGGATCTGCCCGACAATTATTGGCCGGCCTCTTTGCGGCGCTCGCAGCGGCCGAAGTTGGACGACACTGCCTCGCATCGCGGTTTGAATGTTCCGGCCCCTGCTCCGTCGGTGCCGGGTGACGGGACCAATGTGTCGAAAGTTGGGGCAGGGATCGAATCTCCCTCAATGGAGTCTCCCTCAACGGAGGCGCTACAACCCGCTCCCGTTCTGCAAGCGACCCTCGCGCCGGCCTCGCCAGCGGTTACAGGGGCCTCGGTGCCCGCGACTGCGACGATCGGAAATCGTTCGGTTCCGGTGTTTGGCCGCCATCGATTCAATCAACCGCCCGTTCCAGTTACTGGGCCATCAGCCGCCGCGCCAACTCGCAATGCACTGGGTGGAAGCCAACCGCTCGGGGTGGGTTCGCCGACCACGGATCGATCCGTGCCTCGACCCATAGTGGATCGGACAGCCGCTCCTTCGTTGCAGGAAAAGTTCTCCCGTTCGTCGGGCGAAATTGTGTTTGGCGAGGTTCAATTTCACGATGTGGTGGAGGCCGAAATGGTCTTCACCGAGCCGGTGCCGGTTATTCCGATGGAAAGTAGTCGCCCAGCCTTGGTTGGGACGGTCGAACCGGACTACGTCGCCAAACATGCAGCAGCGCTGGCGCAGCTTCCGAATCGCAGCTTGGAACCATTGACGATCGAGGAACGGCGACGTTTGGCCGCTGACCAGCACGTTCAGGCCGCGACTGTTCCGTATTTGCAGCAAATCTCGGGCGCGGATCAATTGGCCGGCATGATGACCGGCATGTTGATTGCCGCGGGAGTATCTGCGATGGCGGCGCTTGCCGGCTATTATTATTTGGGTAGCGATTCGAGCACGATATTGCCCAGCCAACGTGAAGATCTGTTGGCAATCATGATTTGGCTCTGGATATGCAGTTTTGGTTCGTTGTGGGTTGTGTTGTCGGTCTCACGATTGTGGACCGCTACCGATCGACAGACAGGATGGCGACGGTGGACGATGGTGCCGCTGGCGGTAGGAATTGCGGGATTCGCCTGGGGATCCGCGCAAGGTCTGCAGATTGATTTTTCATCGGTGTTGATGCAACACAATTACTTTGATCAAGGTGCAGTGGGTTCTCTGCTCTTTACGGAGCATCAACCCAATCTCGCGGCGTTTACAATTTTCTTTGTTGGGCTAATCATGCTGGGTGGCTGGTCGCGGCAAGTGAATCCGTTGCGTGTGCGTCGATTTCGTTGGTTGTCGTTGCTGCGAGTTTGCGGCCTTTGTTTCTTGTTTGCTTGTTTGTTGAACTTCGATTGGGCCGTCACGTTATACATGGGAATCGCCCTTTCCGCAGGAGCCCAGTGGTCCTCTCCGTATTTCACCGATCGTCAACGACGTGACTTGCGAGATATGGCCGCTCGTGCGGTGTGACCGAAATGCGATTTAGTGACGTTTGTTTGCTCGATGTTTTGCCCGATATGATCCGGGGTGTTGGTCGAACGAAAACCAAACGGAATTGCGGCATGATAGCGGCTCGGCGCGGTGTGGCCTTCGAATTCGCAAGCCTGTTCCCTACTTCTTCCAACGGTGCGTTGATGCGACTTTGCGAGTGGTTCCTGATTTTGATCCTGGTATTTGTCGGTGATATTTGTTCGGGACAGGATTCGGGGGTAAAAGAGGAGACGAAGAGTCAGCAGGAACCCAGCGCCGAGAACACGCGCGAGCAGGACGCCAACAAGCAAGACACAAGCGCCAATGACGGGAGCGAACACGACGGGAGCGAACACGAGAGAGAAGAGAAAGAACTTGGTGTGCCTGTGCCGCAGGACGGGACTTTGGTGGCGGCGGACGAAAATCAAAAAGTCTTATCTAACGAAGAAGTGCCAGCTCGCACCATGGAGCCGCACGCCAGTCGCGTTCGCGCGGTTCGTGCGATCAGGTTCAGTGTGGTGGTGGTTTCCGTGCTCTTGTCGATGCTGACGACGGTCGTGCTGATGCAGGTCAACCGTTGGAGTCATGGTCGATATGCGGGCCGGATTTGGTGGCTGGGAGTCCTGTTGGTGCCCGCTTGGTTACTTGTCGGCATCGTCTGGGCGTGGAACAATGCCATGTGGAACGCCTTGTTGGATGGAACCCTTTTACCCTTTTAAGCGATCAATATGGCTGAATTGGAAGACTCGGATTGGGCGCGGAAGCATGCAGCGGATCAGCGCCTTGTGGCTGAAATTCGGGCCGGCAACAACACGGCCTGGGCGGACTTGCTGGATCGATACCAGGGCCGTTTGACCGCGTTTGTCGAAAGTCGTCTTTCGAATCGTTCGGTGGCCGAGGATATCGTTCAAGAGGCGTTCATTGGCTTTCTGAGTAGTTTGCCCAATTACGATGGGGAACGACCGCTAGAAGGATATTTGTTTTCGATCTGCAGCTACAAGGTCACGGATCATTTACGTCGGGAAGGTCGGCGCCCTACCATCCCCTTGTCGGTCGGCGACAACAGTAGTGGGGATTGGGAGTTGCCTGGCAGCGGGCGAGTCGCCAGTAGTTTAGCTCGGAGCGGCGAGCAAAAGAAAATCGAAGAGCGGTTGGTCGCTGACGCATTGGTCGATCACATCTCGCGGTGGGTCGAGAAACGGAACTGGGTCAAGCTCAAGTGTATCGAATTGCTGATCGTGCGCGGATGGTCGAATAAAAAAACGGCCCAAGCGTTGAACCTGACGGAACAGCAAGTTGCCAACTACAAGTTTGATTTTGTTGCGAGTATGAAGAACGCGATCAAGAAGTTAAACGTCGCCGCGGATGCTATTGCCGAATTGGCGGACTAGCAAACATCTTGATGTACAGGGCCGGGACAAAAATCAGGGCTAGGAACGTCGCTCCAAAAACGCCTCCGGAAATTGCGACGGCCAGGGGTGGCCAAAATCCGCCGCCGGCGATGATCAGTGGTAGGAACCCGGCCATGGTGGTCAACGACGTCGAAAGCACATGTCGCGTTGCGGCACTAACCACGTCGACGATGGCGTCCGCGTCTCCATACCGAGCGGCGGAGTGTTCGCGAATTCCGGCCAGCACCACAATCGAATCATTGATGGCCACGCCGATCAGGCCCATCGTTCCCACAATCGCCATGAATCCGAATGGGTAATCAAACAACCACAAAGAACCGGTTCCCAGTCCCATCGACAGTACACCCACGATTGCAATGATCGATGCCATGCGGAACGATTGGAAAGACAAGACCAAGGTGGCCGCCATCAATACCATCAGCACTCCCACATTGGCCATCAGATTCCCGATCGCATCATCGCGTTTCGCGGCTTCGCCACCCAATTGTAATTGGTAGCCAGGCGGCAAGCGAAAATCCGATTCCTTCAGTCGTTGTTGAAAATCACGTAAAACTTCTGCGGGCAGGACGCCGGCGGGGATGAAGGCTTGAACTTCGTTCATACGTCGGTTATTGAACCGCGGAATGCCGGAGATCTCTGGAACAAGATCGATCCTGGCGATGGTTAGCAACGGCACGTTGGTCGCAAATGCGTCGGTCGAATTTGATGTTCCTGGTTGTTTCAGATTGAAACTTAGGATCTCATCCAAACTGGAACGCTGGGCACTCAACGCGCGAACGCGAATCGGTAGTTCTTCCGTTGCCTCCACGACCGACCCACCGCGCGCGCCGTCGAGCGCCCACTCAAACTGTCGAGCGACGTCGATGGGGCTTAGGCCAACACTGCGAGTTTCCTCTTCGTCAATTTGCAATTGGAGCTTGGGCAATTGCTCCGACAATTCGGCACGAGTGTGAATGACTTGGGGTGTTTGGCTCAGCACCAAGCGGACTTGATCCCCCAAGTTTTGCAGTTGTTCCAAGTCGGGCCCAAACACCCGGACTTCGACAGGCGCATAAAACGGCGGGCCTTGCTCCAGTTGCCGAACCAACGGCAAGGTCTGCGGAAACATTTCGTCCAACCGCTTTTGCAATCGATGAATCACCTTCACGTTATCCAAACCGGTCGAGCGTTTTACGATCGCCTGAGCATAGCGAGATTGGTTCTTCCGAGTCGGAATCAAGTTGTAATAGAAAACGGGGGCGCTTTCACCGACGAACCAATAGACCGACTCGATTGTTGGATCCGTCTTGAGTTCTTGGCTAACCGCCTGCGCCACGGCCAACGTTTCTTCGATCGACGCGTTGACAGGTAGTTCCAACTCGACATTGAGAACATCACGATCAGCCGGTGGGAAAAACTGTTCGGATAATTGACCGGCGGCGATAAAGCCGAGCACGGGAAAGACGATTCCAATCAGCAGCCCCAACAAAGGTCGGCGGTAGATGTGGGTCAGAACATTCCGATACCACTTGGCGAGACCTGCCGAATAAAACCCATCCTCGAGAAATTGGCGGATGAAACCCGGGCGAACGTGACCGATCTCGACGTCAGGATGGGCCTGGTATCGAATCCCCAACGCCGTCAGGGCCGGCACGACTGTCATTGCCAAGAGCAAAGAGCTGCTGATGGCCAGAATCACGCTAATGGCGATGGTTCCAACAAATTCGCCAGCTGGACCGGGCATCAGTGCGATTGGCCCAAACGCCAACGCGGTCGTCAGTGTCGAGGCAAATAACGGCACGCTCAGATGCTTGACCGCGTGTTGGACCGCGTTGCCCGGCGATTCACCTTCGCGCAGACGACTAACAACTTCGTCTACCATCACGATCGCATTGTCGATCAATAGCCCTAAGGCAACGATCAGCCCTGTCACCGACATCTGGTGAATCGGGACTTCCAAGTATCGCAGACCCGTGAGGACCATCAAACTGGTGAGTGGCAAGGCCGAGACGACAATCAACGCACTGCGCCATCCCATCATGAGCAAGATCACGATCGAAACGGCGAGGGCGCCCGCCACCAGATTCCAGAGCAAGCTGTCGAGTCGCTCGCCTACGTACCGATTCTGTTCGAACAAGATATCCAATTTGATTCCTGGCGGAAGTTCCGATTCAAATTGCTTCAAGAGGTCCAGCGCTTTGCTCGTCCACAGATCGATGCGCGTATCGGGACGAACGAGCACACCGATTGCGACGGCAGTTTGATCGTGCACGATCGCCAGACTGGAGGGTGGATTGGGCGCCGCGCGCTCCAATGTGGCAATATCGGATAGTTGCACGATCGCTCGATCGGCACCCACGCGAATCGGTGTGGCGGCCACGTCGGACAACGTCCGCTTTTCGCCACTGACTTCCAAAAGTAGGTCACCGGCTGCGTTGCGTAATTGTCCGGCCGAGACTTTGGCATCACTCGCTTGAATCTGATTGGCAATGTCACCCACGGTGAGGCCCAACGATGCGAGTTGCGTTTGATCCAGGGTGACCAACACTTCTTCCCCCGGGTCACCGTAGATCTCGGTTTTCTCAGTACCGGGAAGATTGGCCAATTGTTCGTCTAGTTGTTTGGCGAGTCGTCGCAAAATGCTAAAGCTAGGTGCGGAGGAGTGGTCCCAGCGCAGGGCGACGATCAGTGCGTCGGCTTTGACATCGATCTCGTCGAAGATGGGCTTGTTCGCGCCTGCGGGCATCAGAAGCGCCGCATCATCTACTTTGTCTCGAATCCGTGACCAGATGGAAGGAGCGGTGATCCGCGTCACGTCGTCGCGAAGTTCGATTTGCATGAAGGAAACGCCGCCGCGACTGGTCGAACGCACCTCTTTGATTTCGGCAATTTCCTCCAATTCCTTTTCAATCTTCTCGGTGACCAAGGCTTCGACGCGTTCGGCCGTTGCACCTGGGAATTGAGTGGTGACGCTTGCGGCGCGGGGTGTCAATAATGGATCTTCCATCCGTGGCATGACCACAAACGCGGCCAATCCCGCGACCATGATCAAGCAGATGGAAAGGAACAACAAGCGAGGTTGGCGATAAAATAAATCCAACATGACGGGGTCTCTGTTCCGGGCTAAATGCGAATTGAAATGTCAGATTTGAACTTGGCTTTGTCCAAAAAGGGGCTGTCCCTTTCCGGGTATGTTTCTCGGTTCGGGCTCTTGCTAGGCAGCCAATGGTGCAGACTTTTTCCAGGACAAAGCCTAGGGACTAACGACTTCAATTTGTTGGCCGGGCGTAAGTCGATGCAACCCTGTTGTCACGTAACGTTCTCCACTTTCGATCAAGCCACGAACCAGTGCCCGATGCGAATCGACTTGCATGATCTCCACGTCGCGGCGTTGGAGCGTCTGGTCCGTCGGCGACACAACCAGCACCGCCCATAGACCTCGCTGTCCGCGCGCTAGCGCCGTGTTGGGCACCCAAAAGCCAGAAGGAGAATCGCCCCGTTGGAGTGACAAACGAGCCATTTGGCCCGGGATCGGCAGTTCTGGGTGCTCGGCCGTGGGGGTGATGGTCATTACCGCCATTTGCGTTCGTGTCGCGAGATCAACTTCGGGCAACACATCTCGCACGGTTGCCAAGAACGTGGCATCCCCAACCTGGATTGGGTGCGTCGACGATTCGTGGAGCCGACGAATGAAATCCGTTGGCAACCCGATCCAAACCTCGACGGCTTGCTGTTCAACCAACCGAATGATCGTGGCGCCGGGAGGTACCACCACGCCTTCGTCAAAATGACGTTTGGCAATCCGCGCGTCGTAGGGCGCACGTAAGAAGCTGTCCTCCAGTTCCACTTCCAAGCGTTTGACGTTTGCGGTCCATTGAGCAACGCCCGCGCGAAAGTTCGCGATTTGTTCGGCACGCGTTCCGGCCAATAACTCATCCAATTGCCGCTGGAACCGTTCTCGGCGATTGACCACGGCTTCCAGTTGGAACCGACTGTCGTCGAATTCCTGAGCCGACAATGCGCCAGTTCCGCGCAATTCTTGATGACGGTCGAACCTTGCCGTCCACAATTTCACTTCGGCATCCGCGTCAGCGACCTGAGCGCGAGCCGCCGCAATCGTCTCGGCACGTGGTCCCGCGATTGCTTCTGCCAACTGGGCCTCGGCCCCCTGCAACGCCGCGCGAGCTTGCTCCAAATCAGCCGTTGTTTGTTGGATATCCAAGCGAGCCAATAAATCACCTTGCCGTACGAGTTGGCCATCTTTGACCGCAATTTCCTCGATGCGACCCGAACGTTTGAATCCAACTTCGCTGGTTCGTGAGGCTTTGATCACGCCACTAAATGCGCGGGTCATCCTTGACGTGGACGCGGACTCAAACGTGGCCGTTTCCGCCTGGACGCGTTTGACAGATGTGGCAAGGTCACTATCACTGCCAGCGGGTGTTAGTGCCAATTGCGCGAAGACAAGCACAGCCAAAAACAGGCCGACACCGATCGCAGTGAACCAATATTTACGTTTCGTCATAGTTTGACCTGGCGCCATTTTCTGAAGTGAAAGTTTTTGTTCGTGTAAGCCGCCAATGTAGGCCGCCAGTCCTCTGGCGGCACTATCACCAATTTAGTCCATCAATGTAGGCCGCCAGTCCTCTGGCGGCACTGTCACCCATTTACCCGCCAGTCCTCTAGCGGCTTTATCCTTGTGGGTTCGTCGAACTCCCGCCCACCGAGTCCTCGCGTACTTGGCGTCCGCATGGTGGTTCGGTTGGTATTCCCGAGGTTGGGACACGGATTCGACTTAGGCGTTTTGGAAAATTTGGGCTGCTTCGGTCGGGAAGTGCTGCGTCATCACTTGGTGAACGACCTCGTCGTAGTCGTGCTCCGCATCCAATGGTCGCCACCCGTAACCGTCCAGCATATGCCGAAGGTGGGAACGGACCGCCTCGTAACCGTTGACAATCCCTAATGCCGGCAAATTGCTATTGGTCGCCAACATCGAATAAGCTCCGAACGTCATCGACCACAGGCCAAAAACGAGTTCTTCGGGGACCATTCCTGGCGGCAGCGAAATGTCTTTCGCCCCAACCGCTTGATGCACAATTCCGGAAACCAGCGACAAGCAACAAGTTTCCCCGCGGTACAACTGCTGTTGTCGAGTTGCACTCGTTTTGTCCCAAATCGACGGAATTCGAACCAACTGTTCGACCACAAAATGTTCGGGGAACATTCGGGCAAACAGTTCACAGGCTAAGCCAATCGCCTGCATCCGTTCGCGGGACCGACCGACAAATCGAGCGGCCCTTTGGAACATTTCCGTCCGCTGTTCCAGGGTTTGAATCGCCAGAGCCAGGATGATCTCCTCTTTGCAGGGAAAGTGGTTGTAGACTGTCCCTTTGGAGTACTCCAATTGTTCGGCGATTCGGTTCATGTTCAGCGCGTGGTACCCCTCCTGAACGATTACGGGCCTGGCGATATCCAGGATCCGCTGTTCTCGGTAGAGGTATTCCCGCTCTTTCCGCGATTCGTTAACCATGTGTCAATTATTGACTAAGAGTCAAAGTATGTCAAGTAGAAAATGGTTAGGTGTCTCCGGGCGGACCTTAGGGATTGTCTGTAAATACCTTCCCGATTTGGCAGAGTTCGACCTTGGTTAATCCGAGAACCCTATCGTCGACTCGACCGAGACACCAGATGGCCTGAGCCGCCACATGGCTCGTGTCGCAAAGCGGCAAAATCCGAGCGTTTGGTATTTCCCATGGATGGTAAAGCCGAACTGCCGATCAAAAGTCGGCGGACACGTCCTTGAACGATAGTCCTTCTCCGACCGCAACTTTCTAACTTTTGAGCTGAAAAGAAATGAGCGATCAAAAATGGAAATTGAAAAATGCAAAATGCTGACAGCCTTTGCTTGCTCATGGAATGCTTGAAACTAGAAGTTTCGTACATTTTGAATTTTTCATTCTTCAATAATCATTAATCATACAGACGCCAGAGCCAGCGACAGTCATTCCGGAGCTTTAGACGTTCGAAATCCGGAACTTATTTCGGGACAAATCCTTAGCTCAAAATGGGGCGAATGACTTCGCCATGGACGTCGGTCAAACGAAAATCTCGGCCGCCTGAGCGGAAGGTGAGTCGCTCGTGATCGATGCCGAGTTGGTGTAGCACGGTGGCCCACAGGTCATAAAAAGTCGTGGGGTGTTCGACGACGTGGTAGCCAAATACGTCGGTCTCGCCGTGAATCGTTCCACCTTTGATACCTCCACCGGCCATCCAGATCGAGAAACCAAAAGGATTATGATCGCGTCCGCTTCCGCCTTGTGAAAATGGCGTGCGCCCGAATTCGCCGGTCCACACGAGAATGGTTTCATCCAATAGACCTCGTTGTTCCAGATCTTTGATCAAAGCCGCGAGGGGTTGGTCCACTTGTGTGGCCATGGTTTTGTGACCGAGGGCCAAGTCGCCGTGTTGGTCCCACGGGTTTGGGGCGCCACCGGCGCCAATTCCTACAGTCAAACAGCTGAGCTCGACAAAGCGGACGCCTTTTTCAATCAGGCGGCGAGCCAGCAGGCATTGTCGGGCGTAGGCACCCAGCGAGGCGTTTGGGTGATCGACCCCGTACATGTCGCGTGTGGCTTGGGTTTCGCCGGACAAGTCGCATAACTCGGGGACAGCCGTTTGCATGCGGAATGCCGTTTCGTGGCTCGCAATTGCGGACTCCAAGACTCGATCCGCGTGGGTTTGAGTGGCCCACTGTTGGTCCAATCCTTGAGTGAATTCTAGTTGTCGGCGTTGGGCATCACGAGATCGACCGGCCACGAGATTCGGCAACGCATCGGTGCGATCGGCTTGCAGGATTGATCCTTGCGTTCTGCCGGGCAAAAAACCATTACTGAACAGAGCCACGCCACCGTGGGGCGGTACGGCGCCTCCGCTTTGCAGCACGACGAAGGCGGGGAGGTCGTGATTCTCAGATCCAAGACCATAAGCGCACCAGGCCCCAGCGCTTGGGAAACCCATGAACGGGAAACCGGCATGAACGAAGAAGTTTCCTTGCGAGTGTTCATTAAATGGTGTTGTCATGGAGCGAACGACGGCCAAATGATCGGCGACTTTGGAGAGTTCAGGAAAAAGTTCGCTGATCGGCAGACCAGACCGTCCGGCACGACGGAAGCGGAACGGACTCTGCATCACGTTGCCGTTGTTGTTGAATTGGGTTCGTTCGACTTTTAGCGGCATAGGTTGCCCATGCCATCGACTTAGTTCGGGCTTGGGATCAAAGCTATCCACTTGAGACACGCCGCCGGACATATAACAGAGAATCACGTGCTTGGCCTTCGCGGGCCAATGGGTAAGTGGCAGCGCGGCATCGGACGGCAGCTGGTCTTGGCGGGCGTGAGTTTGTTCGCTGAGCAAACCGGCCAACGCCAACCAACCGAATCCGACCGACTGTTGTTGCAAAAACTGGCGACGGGACCACATGAAAAACTCCTTTACCGAATCGTGATAAATTCGACGGACATGAACAACGCTTGCACCAGTTCACTCCAGGCGGCGACCGGTTCCAGGCTCGCAGGGTCTGAAACCAAGATTGCGGCTTGTTGTTCCAATGATTTCAATTCCACTTGCCAAGCTTCAACGCGAGCGCGATCGGTCGCAGACAATTCCGCAAGCAGTTGCGGCAACGTGATCAGGCCACTGCCCTGTTGAAAGCTGGAGTAGATCTCGTCGGCCGACAAGGCGTGATCATAAACACGGGCTTCATAAATTTTGCCGCGGAGAAACCGATTGCCGGAGCCAGGCAAGTGTCGCAGTCCGAGTGTCACCACCGCTTGGTTGGATGGAAGGCTCAATGGCCCGGCGCTTTGGTAAGGTGAGCCGTACGGTTGTCCGTTTCGAAATGCTTGAATCATGCCATTCGGCTGATAGACGATGGCGATATGCACGATGTTTGCCGCGACTTCCGTTTCCAGTGGGCCTGCCAAGCTTTGTGTGCGACGAAAACTGTCGCTGCCGGCCAGCCAGTGACCAACTTGTTGTTCACCAAACACGATCGAATCGAACGAGTTGCCGTCGGGAGATTGGACGCTGACGACACCACCACCTTGCTGTTCAAGATCGGACAATTGGACCCACGCCTCGATCGTTTTCGTGGTCAGTTCGTGTGACAAGGGAGCTGAAACCAGATAGCCGTTTCCATCCAAGACTAAAGCACCATCTTGAACGATAGCCGAGCCTTCCAATGTTCCTTGTGCAGTCCCCAGGAGGTCGTGGTGTCCTTTCGCAAAACTCCAGCGAGCAATGGGAGTGGTCAACAGCGGCAACGATTCTTGGTTTTGTTGCCCCGTCAATCTTTCGCGGATGGGGTCTAGGACTTCGGAAACCTTGGATTGAAGTTCGGTTTGGTGTTTGTTCAATTGCAACCAAGTGTGCTGGGTTTGTTGCTGCGCCGCACGGATTTTCTCCAGATAGGCCAAGCCTCCATCCAGCTCTATTTCGTTGGGAGCACGAGCAAAACATCGCCAGTAGAGTTCCGTCAAGCGCTGGCGTTCGTCGGCAAGTGCGGGATTGGCAAGCAGCTGTTCGGCCAAGCGATCGGCAGTTCGACGGACCAGTGGAGCGTTGAGCATCGTCAGCGATTGAGCCGGGACGGTGGTCAAATCGCGTCGGCCAACCGACGTGGACGGTTCCGGAAAATCAAATACTCGCAAAAAGGGATCCAAGGCATTTCGACGGACAGCCGAGTAGATGGCTCTGCGGTTGTGCAGAGTATCATTGGCTGCCGGGCCAAAGAGCTGAAGATCCAAACTGCTGGCAGAATGAAGTAGCGTGTCGCGGATGGTTTCCGCTTCGAACCGACGGATTGGGAAGTTCGCTAAAAACTTCTGTTCCGGATCGTGCGATTGAGCATCGTTTGTCATCGCCGAGTCTTGTTGCCAAGTTTCGGACAAAACCACTTCGCGAATCATTTGTTTGAGCGACCAGTGATGATTTGTGGCCAAGCGATCGGCCAGCCAGTCGAGCAGTTCCGGATGCGTTGGTTCGCTGCCCAGTTTTCCAAAGTTATCAGGCGTCGCCACCAAACCGCGCCCGAACAAATGGTGCCACAAGCGGTTGGCAATCACACGTCGCGTCAGCGGGTTATCGGCCCGGAGCAAGTCTTCGGCCAGTTGACGACGACCACTGCCGTGGGTCGTGTACGGCGACGCGTCCACCAGAGATAAGAATCGGCGGGGAACCACTTCACCGGGTCGGCGATGATCGCCTCGTACGTAGATCGTTTGGTCGGCGACTTCCGCTTCCACCAAGCCTGGAGCGCGGAGTGGAACTTCAATCGCACTTTCGAGGGCCTGATATTGTTGTACGAGACTCCGAGACGTCGCGAGCTGCTCGGGATCATTCACTAGCAGATTCTGTTGGAGCGCGGCATCAAGCAACAGGGCTTGAGAGTCGGTCAACTGGTTGTTGGCCCAATCTTCGAGGGCCCGTCCAATTGCCTGTTCGTAAACCGCAACGATTTCTGCGAGTGACCGCGGCGTCTGATCGCCGGCTGCTTGGAAAACGGCCGTGTTCGTTTCGTCAGTGACCGTGGGCTTCGGAGTTCCAGCGGGAACGAGACTAGCCGAGCGAATCCCGAACCAAGATCGCTCTTGGCCGGCCACCAACAACGGGGCATCTTGAGCATGGGCCAACTCGATGTGGACCAGATCGCCCACCCAATAGGACAGATCAAATCGTTGCCAGCGCCACGTTTGTCCATTCAGTCGTTCGATTGGATAGATTGTGCCATCGCGCGGGTAGTCCCGCACCACATAACGGAGCGATGCGTCGCGATCACCGATCACTTGCAACCAGAGGTCTTGAGGCGTGGTCAAATGGAGGTTGGCGGAAGTCAGGCGGGCGGCAAGCTTTGCGGACAGGCCGTGGCTGTAAATTCCAGCCGGGTAGATGCCAACGAGAGCGCGATTGGATTCGCCGGCAATTGCAAACTCTCCCGCGGGAAGACGGGTCGTGGGCAACTCGCCGGAGTTTGCCAACCAGTTGGTTATTTCTTGACCGGAGGGTGACTCGGCGGCGAGTGTGATTTCCTTTTCGTGAACGAATTGGGCATCCCGCCAGAACTCGGTGACCGAACGCCCTTGTTGCTGAACTTGAGCGCCTCGGATCAACAAATCAAAACCTCGTACCTTATCGGTACCAGTGGATTTTGTTGCTGCAAGTTGATGCAAACGAGCCGCAAGTCCGGATTTGTCCGCCAACCAGTCGCTGGCCAATGCCGCGCGAATCTGCGGCTTTAACGACTTCAATTCATCCAATTGGGCTGGAGTCGCGGTTATCTGATTGACAACTTGTCGGGCGGGGCGGTTGGAACGAAAGATTCCATACAGCGCATAGTAGTCGTCTTGGCCGATGGGGTCGAACTTGTGATCGTGACAGCGCGCACAGGAAACGGTCAGCCCCAAAAATGCTTTGGAAAACACGTTGATTTGATCGTCGATGAACCGAACTTGTTCGTCCAACGCATCGGTGGGTGAGAACCCGTGAAACACCATGCGCCAATGCGCTGTGGCCAGGCGCGATTCGTTGATCCCGAGGTCATGGTTGAGTCGAGGTTCTTCCAACAGGTCACCGGCCACGTGTTCACGGACCAATTGGTCGTACGGAATATCGAGATTCAAACTGCGTATCAGGTAATCGCGATAGAGGTGCGCGTTGACGATCGTGGGGTCCCCTTCCGATCCGTGTGACTCGGCATAGCGGATCCAGTCCATCCAGTGCCGGGCCCAACGTTCGCCGAAATGGGGACTAGCAAGGAGTTCATCCACCAACCGCTCGTACGCGCGACGACGGGCGAGGGGCTCGTCTTGCTGCAATTGTTGCGACCAGTATTTGGCTTGTTCGGAAGTCGGAGGCAAGCCGAGCAACACGATGTACAACCGTCTCACCAAGTTCGGGGCCGGAGCCGGTGGAGCCGCCGTCAAATTTTGCGTACGCAGTGTCGACGCGATGAAGGCGTCGATCGGATGTTTGTCTGCAAAATCGGCAGGCACCGCAGGGCTTCGAATGGCTTGATAAGCCCACGCCGAGGCACGTCGCCGCAATACTTCGGGCCAGGCAGCAAGCGCCGCATGTTGCTCGGCCGATGCCGGTTCGTGGCGAGGATCAATGGCACCGGTGGCAATCCAGCGTTCGAAGTCGTCTGCAATGTGATCCGGAAGTTTCGGCCGTCCAGCCGGCATTTCCAGTCCGTCCAGTTCGTGACGGATCGACTGCAACATTCGACTGGCCTTTGGCTCACTCAAGTTGATTCCCGGACCACCGTCTCCACCGTCGAGCAATCCGGAGGCGTGATCCAACGCCAAGCCACCTTCGCTTTTGCCATGCGAGTTGTGACATTCGTAACAATGTTCAACCAGCACCGGTCGGATGCGATTCTCGAAGAACTCGATTCGCAGCGAGTCGTCCTCCGAACTGCCGGGATCGTTGCTCACTTGCGAATAGGACAACCCGACGAAGCAGAAGATCAACCAGTTTCCGAAGAGAATTGGCAGCACGACCGATGACATGGGCTTCGACATAGTTGTGAGTGCTCTGAAGCTGGGGTAGGTGGAAGCTGGGGGGCAGGCGGCAGCAGAGGTAGGCGATTTTCCGCTCTCATTCTCGCTTAACTTGAGTTACGATACAACGCTGAGCTCAGAATCGTTCGATATTTGAACGGACTTCGACCCGCGGCGACTTCGCGTGCTGGCGGCGGCCGCGATTGTAAAGCGGGCCTATCAGCAACCTTGCCGGCCGAAAACGGTCGACGGGTGATCCGTCGGTGGCGGCTTCTGGGAGGGGTGAGCAACGCCGATAAATCAGGCCAACTATATTGGCCCGAACCGTGGCGACATGTCTGGGGGCAGCCACGGGCGGTTCGCCGGGATTTGGGGAAATGACCGGGTGGAAAGTCGGACTGGGCGTGGGACTGACGGCAGTTCAACTTTCCAGTAGAATCCAGCGACCGTTTGCCGCAATCCGAGCGGCCGAGTGTCGACACAATGCGAGGAAAGCATGTTGGATTTATACAACCCGTGCCCGTGCCATCCGGAACGTAAGCTGAAGTTTTGTTGTGGCAAAGATGTGGTGGCTGCGTTTTCCAGGGCTCTGGAAATGCTCGAGGGAGGGCAGCGAATCAAGGGAATTCAGGCTCTCGACAAGGGTCTGGCTCAGTTTGGTCATCGCGATTGTTTGACCGGGATTCGGTTTGCGTTGCATCTGGAAGATGATCATTTTGCCGAAGCTCGAGCGATCTGCGAGGCTTACGCGGCCGAAAATGGCAATAATGCCACGACTTGGACCATGCGAGCCCTGTTAGCACTGGAAGAGGGCAACGTGGCCGAGGCGGTAGATCACATTCAGTCTGTGTTGGAGACCGGGGAGCCGGCCAGCAGCCTGTTATCGGAAGGGATGTTGAACGTCGCGATTGGATTGGGCAAAATCGGTGCGAACACCGCCGCGCGGGATCATTTCGCACTATACGCTCAGTTGACGGGCGATCCACAAGGCGTTGCCGGCCGATATCTGGAAGTGTTGCGGCAGGCGCTTTCAGTTCCGCTGCCCACAAAACACGACTGGCCGTTGATGTCGATCCCGGACGGACGTACCTGGTCAGGACCAGCAGCTCAAGCCGTTCACTGGGCGGAGAAGGGGCTGTGGCGCAAGGCGTTTCATGCGTTGCGCCCGTTGGCGCTCGACAATCCATTGGAACCCGCACTATGGAAAAACGTCGCCATCCTGGCGGCTCGACTGGGTTATCACGAACGAGAGTTTGAGGCCTGGGGCAAATATGCCGCTTGTCCCGGTGTTCATCCGGATCATGCGGTGGAAGCCGAGTTCTGCAGTCTCGAGGATGCCGACGGTTATGGTGATTCGTATGAAGAGGTGTTGTATTCCTACAACATCACGGACTTGGAAGGTTTTCTGGAACAGGCCGCCAGCGACCCGCAACTAAAGGCGTTGCCTGCCAATTTGGTGCAGCCGGTTTCGATTCGGAAAAACGAGACCCCGCAAGCTGTCTTTTTTGTTCCACTGAATTTATGGGACGATGCGGAGTCGGTGCGTTGTTTCGATAATACCGACGTTCAAGCCAGTCACCTGATGGCGATGATTGTCTATGGGAAACGCACGGACCGGCCGGCCCAGTTGGCGATCGGTGTTACAGGATCGCCAAAAATCTTGGATTTGATCGAGCAAATCGTGTCGCGTTACCCGCAAATCCAGGCTTCGAGTCGTCAAGCGACGGTGACCAGAAAGCATTTGAAATTCACGCAGGACTTTGCGTTCGATCGTGTGGTTGGTTTGAAGCGCGCGGTCGTGGATGCGAGTCTGGTTGGCGATTCGGTTCGGTGGGAAAACTATCTGCTGCGTCGTTTGCCGGGTTATCGAAGTGCCTTGTTGAGTGGTGACACGTTTGCGGAGGCTGTACAAAAACCAGGAATGCGACGGCGGGTTGAAGCCCTGCTGTTGTTGCTGGAGTGCGAGAACACAACTCTGTTCGACGTGCGACCGATCATGCAACGCGTTCGAGTCGCGTTAGGTCTCCCGGCTCAAGAGTTGTTGCCACCCAAGTCCGTTCGATTGCCGGAACTGTCGCTGCAGCAATTCACACGTTTGGACTTTAGTCAAATGCCGGTGCGGTTGTTGGCATGGGCGCTTAATACGGCCATGGCATTTAGCAATGTCAACGCGATGCGTTCTTTGATTTCGGAATTGGAGCGTCGGCTTGGATCGACTGAGGAGGCCGAGGAAGTCAAGCAAACGCTGCCTTTGAACTCGATTTATCTTTTGATGGCGAAGATTGAAGGTGATGTAGGGCAGGCTATCCGGTGTTTGGAGCAGGGAGAAAGTTGGCTACCTGAAGATGTTCGTCAGCAATGTGATTGGCTGATCAAGGCGATCGAGCTCACGGTGTCGCGTGGACTTCTGGACCATGTCCCTCGTTTCCTGACCAAGTTGAATGGTTTGGCTGAAACGGACGAGTATTGTTTGGCCGCTCTGATCAAAGTTTACGACCTCCTGGGGCTGCCATCTCCGTCATTGGACCAGGTAACCCATCGTCAAGCTCAGGCAATGGCGCGACCAAAATCGAAACCCAGCACCTTGGTGACGGAGCTCACTCCCGGTGGTTCGTTAGATCGTGCGGCAATTGTAGCTGCCCAAACTCCGCCGGGTACCGAATCGAAGTTGTGGTTGCCAGGAACGTAAGAAGTTGTCCCCGTTGGGGGCCAAGCGACTCTCATTATGAGCCAAGAATCAACAGCCGATCGATCCCCGTCCGCCGAGACGCCGTCATCTACCAAGCGCTACATCGTGCGCATGGGGTCGTTGCGTCAATTGGGACTTATGAGTGGCAAACAAAAAGACGAGTATATTCGCGGGCAGCACGTGGTTTGTCGAACCCAACGTGGTTTGGAGGCTGCCGAAGTTTTGTGTCGGGCGACCGATCCACAAATTGCCATGATGGAAAATTACGTCACCGGTCATATCCACTATGAACTGACGGAAGAGGACCATCGAATGCAACAAATGTTGTTGGAGCGGGTTCCCCAGACGAAAAAAACGGTCCAAGCGGCGGTTGACCATTTGCAATTGGACATGAAATTGGTCGATGTCGAATATTTGTTCGCTGGGGAGCGAATCGTGATCTATTACTTGGCCGAAGATCGGGTCGATTTTCGACAATTGATCAAGGACCTGGGGACGCAGCTCCAAACGCGGATCGAAATGAAGCAAATTGGGGTGCGTGACGAAGCCAAGTTGTTGGCGGACTATGGTGATTGTGGCAAGCCGCTTTGTTGCAATACGCACTTGTCAACGATGCCTCGGGTGACCATGAAAATGGCCAAGCTACAAAAGGCTTCCTTGGATCCCAACAAGCTTTCGGGACGATGTGGTCGTCTGAAGTGTTGCTTGCGGTACGAATTTGATCACTATGAAGAAGTGTTTGATCGGATGCCACCGATTGGTAGCCGAGTCCTGACACGGGATGGTACCTTGACCGTATTGCAGCACGAGATCTTGACCCAGCAATTGCTGGTGGAAACTCAAGATCGACGCCGCATGCTGATACCGGCCAGTGATGTCTTGTCGGAAGTGTCCCGTTGATCGGGCCATTCGTTTGCGTTGCGATTTCATTTCCTCTTTCACCCAATGTCGACACCGAATGCCTGACTCCTTGACGATCTATCGGCTGTTGAAGAAAGACCCACGATACCCCATCGAGGCGTATCAGTTCGTTCGGGACGGTCTCAGCTATGCTACGGAGATTTTAAAACTCGGCCAGACAAGACCCAACGACGATCAAAAGAAGTTGTTGCAACATCACGACTTGGAGCAATCATCGGCGGACTTTCAAGAAGAGATCGAAATGTTGGCGGGCATGTCTGGCTCGGAGACACGTGTCGATCCGTTGGAGACTGGCGAATTTCCAGTTTCGGCACCGTCCGATAAAGACGCAGCTTCTTCGGTTGCCGAAGAAGAAGGCCGCCATTTGAGCGGACAAGAACTGTGCGAGGCGTTGCGACAATTCGCCCTTCACCAATATGGTTACATGGCCGCGAGCGTCTTGGCGCAATGGGGGATTACGACGACGGGCGACTTTGGGTCGATCGTTTATAATCTGATCGATATCGGGTTGATGCGAAAGTCAATCGACGATCGCCAGGAGCACTTTTCCGATGTCTACGATTTTCAAACCGTCTTTGTCGAGAATTTTCAGTTCGAGAAAACCTAGGAGTAGCGGCGCGTGTGACAACGTGGTGCCCCTTCCGAATGTTCGCGTTTAGGTAAACGCAGCCACCCGACATTTAGACTTTGCCACAGCAGTGGTCGGTTTTCTTGGCCCAACCGGGACAGTCTACTTGGTACTGCTTAGGACGATGTTCACGCCTGGTGGTGTCGTAGTTAGGGACGGCATCGCAGGAGTCTTGGGTTTCTTGAAGCCAAAGAACCCGCGGCGTTGGATCACTTCGGCGACGGCGGCCGGGACATGTTTCGTCCAATTGGGATCGCCGTTTTGGATCTGTTGCAAGACCTCACGCGAGAACGTTCGCAGGTGTTCGGGATCAAACGAATCCAAAGCTTCGATATTCCCTCGATCGACTAGATACTCATAAAGTTTCTTGGTACCCGATTCGACCTCCAGGTTCTGGACGGTGGTCATTTGGCCCGTGGCTCGGTTCAACAATGGGTAGACGTACAGTTTGAGGTCGTTTTTGAACAATCGACCAAAGGACTCCAGAATGCCGCCTTCCAGGCTTGTATAGTACTTTTCATCCATCAGCTCCAAGACGCTTGCGGCGCCCATCACCAGTGCGATCTTTTTCTTGGAGTGTTTGGCCAAATAATAAGCGAGTCGATAGTACTCGAAGTAATTCGAAATCAATACGGTCAATCCGCATGCTGCCAAGGTTTCTGCTCGCGCCAAGAAGTCTCGCAGGTCCACCTCGCCGTTGGCGGTGAGGTTCTTCATGGTGATTTCGGCAACGCTGAGGATTTGGTTGGCCTCCACACCAGATTCTTTGGCGAACTTGTCTTGCGCTGCGCGCAGCATGTCCATGTTGACGTAAGTCACGGGGCGAAAACTTCCGCGTTCGACCAACACCGGACGTTTGTAAAGAACCTCGGCCGGTTGTAGGACTTCCCCGGTGGCAGAAAACATGGCAGCGTCGGTGTAGCCTTGTTGAACCAATCGGAGGCTCATCACGCGATTGTCGACATGCCGAAAGGCAATCCCCGAGAATTCGATCATGTCGATCTCGATTCGGCGGCGGTTGAGGTTGTCGAGCAATGATTCCAGAAGTTGCTCTGGTTCGTGATTCAGAAAGAAGGCTCCAAAGATCAAATTGACCCCGACGATTCCGATGGCTTCTTGTTGAGCTGCGTTGTCATCGTCCAGCATTCGGACGTGAATGATGATTTGACTGTCTTGATCGCGTGGATGAGCCTGAAAGCGAATTCCCATCCAGCCATGACAGTCGTTGGTCCCGTGGTAATTGCGGGCGGAGACGGTATCGGCAAAAGCAAAGAATGCAGTCGAATCGCCGCGACTTTCCCGTAGTCGATCCAAATTGAGTTGATGTTCGTGCGCTAACATGTCCTCGAGGCGTTGTCGTGACACGTACCGGCGACACTCGCCATAGATCGAATCACTCACGGCCATATCGTACGCGGACATGCTTTTGGCAATGGTGCCAGCGGCGCCGCCAACTTGAAAGAACCAACGAACCACCTCTTGCCCGGCGCCAATTTCTGCAAAGGAACCGTAACGCCGCTGGTCCAAGTTGACCTGCAACGCCTTCCTTTCTGTGTTGGGGCGACCATTGTTTTCGGTGCCGATCGCTCGATTTGTCGTAGTCTTGATAGTCATGGGCGCGACATCCAATTACAAACGCAGAGGGAACTTTGGTTGTTAGGGTCGGAGTGTTGGCCAACCAGACCCATCACCGGAACTGGCGCTACGACGACCGACCCGCTCCATGCTATCGGCTGAAAAGTTGCACCCTATTCACTAGCTGGACCCCAAACCCCCCAACGCATTGAACCGCATTAATCGCTAAATTCCACTTCGGCACGATCGGGGCCGTCAAAGCGTCTCTTGAGACCTTCATCTTTGCCCTGTGGAAGCTTGAAGTGGTGGGCCGTACAATGGACCCGCACTCGGGAGCGGGGTTCTGCCGAGATCCGCAAAGTCGCTTGTCGTCTTGTCGAAAGGGCGTCTATGTCAAATTCGTTAACGTCGCTGATTCAATCGGGTACCAAACTGTGGTTGGACAGCATCGATCCTAAGCTGGTCATTCAGGCCCAGGCGGATGGGGCAACCGGGGCGACTTCCAATCCAATCATTGTGGCCGACTTGCTCAAGTCCGGGCGTTTCGACGACCAAATGGGAAAATTGATTTCGCAAGGGCTTGATAATGATGCCATCGCGTGGGAAATGACGGATCGGTTGGTCCGAGATGCTCAGGCGGTTTTTCATGATGTTTGGGTTCGCTCGCAAGGAAACGATGGATACGTCAGTTTCGAATTGGATCCGTTGATCGAGGACCCGAAGCGCGGGATGTCCTTGGAGGAACAAGTCGAGGCCTACATTCGCTTGGGCAAGCGGTGGTCCGCAGGTCACGACAATCGCATGATCAAAGTTCCGGCCACTCCCGGGGGACTGGCGAGTGTCGAGGAATTAGCGGCTGCAGGCATCCCCCTTAATATCACTTTGATTTTTTCTCGGCGGCAGTACGAGGCCGCCCGAGATGCGGTCTGGCGGGGAGCTCAACGCGCCCGCGGGTTTCCGAAGTTCAAGTCGGTTTATAGCATCTTTGTGTCGCGCGTCGATGTGTATACCGAAAAGCATGTGCCGCAGCTCCGCCAGTCACAAGGTTTGGTGGGGATTGTAAACTGCCAACGAATATGGGCTCTGAATCAAGCGTTTTGGCAGGACAAGCAGCTTCCGTTAGCGCAAGAAATCGTCTTCGCCAGTACCGGAACAAAGAAGGCTTCGGATCTGCCCTGGAAATACGTGGCGGCATTGGCTGGGAGCGATATTCAAACGAACCCCCCGGCAACGAACCGTTTGGCGGCCGATTCAGGAGTGACATTTACACGTCAGGTCGATCACTTGCCCAGTCCGGAGGTATTGGCCGAAATGGATCGGTTCGTGGACCCCATTCATCTGGAATCCACCCTGATGAGTGAAGGACTGGCAAAGTTTGCTCAACCGCACCAAGATTTGTTGGCGCTGATCGAACAAAAGCGCTCGAGCTTGGTAGGATAATGCATCAGCAATTATGGATCCGTATGCCTTGGTTGGCGCACAAACTACATTTTACGGAATTGTTCAGTTACGAGACTTGCCGATGAAGATAAGGTTTTCGCTCAAGCAGATCTTTGGGATGGCCCTGATTGGGTCGGTGTTTTGGACGATAATCTTGGGAGCCTATTGGGACTATGGTTGGGCAATAGGCGCCACCACTGCGATGGCCTTGTTTGGATTGGTCAGTCTATTGTCATTGGTAATTGCAATGATTTGGGATCGCTTGGCGTTTATCTTTTACCGTCGTTGAACTCAAGAGGTGGCACAATGGATCGCTTGGCGTTTGGGGTATCGTCCCGGATGGGTGTGCACGACAAAGGCAACTGGCATAGGTCTTTTGCCGCGAGATTTCGAGTCTGGGCAATTGGTCTCGGATGGATTTTGGCCCATTGGATGTTTCCTGTTCAGGAACAAGTTTTGGCCCAAACGGTCCCGGGAGCCTTGTACCAAGTTCGCTTGAGTGATTATTACGGTCAGCTAAAAAATAAAGGCTACACACCGCTGCGTTTTACCATCACTCGTTTTGGGACTGCGGTAAAAAGCTCGGAATCCTTGTACGCGGGAGTCACGCTTTCGGGACTCGGATATAACGGGCGACGTGAGTTCATTTCGCGAATCGATTTCAAGGAAGGGCAAGTTAGTGCGACGACGGAAGTCAATCTTCCCAGCTATGACGGCTACGCTCATGCGGTGGTCTCGCGAGACGGTTCGCTATCTGCACAGACCCGCCGGAATTTGATCGCGTCGATTTCGTTGCCTAGTTGGCTCTCCAATAATCGTTGGAATGGCACATCGAACACGACCACCGACAGTGTCGGGATCGCTCACTACAGCTCGCAGTCGATGATGGACACGGGACTTCACTTGGGGTCTTTCTTTCATCCCGATTGGCAAAGTCAGCCTCTGACGCAGAACGGTCCGACCGTGGCTCCGAATTGGAATGCCGCTGTACCGAGTTTCAAAGAGTTATTCAGCGCGACGGGGAATGATTCGTCCCGACTATTCCACAATAACATGCTCCCGACAACCTCTCCAGACCCACAGATCGCTGCGGCCATTGGCAATCGTTTTTTTGTTGGAGGAGATTTTTCGGCGATCCCATCTACTTGGGCGGGGCTGAGTCGCGTTGATGTGTGTCTCTTGTCTGCCGAGGACTTGAGTCTGTTGGCCAATCAGGCGCCGGATAAATTGGAAGTGATCCGCCAATGGGTGGTCGCTGGAGGACGTCTTGTGATTCTAAATTGCCAAGCAAATTACTCGAGCTTGGGTTCGATTATCCCAAACTTGACTTCGGCTGCGAAACCTCCACGCGAGTTAGGGCCACAGCAATGGTCGATGCTGAACGAAAAAAAAGCCGCGAGGTTGAACGATCTGTATCAGCAAAACTTCCGTAACTGGATAAACGACATTGCAAACCAGAATGCACAGCAATCGTGGCAGGTAACAACGAATGAAAATCCGATCATAGCTTGGATGGTTTCGCAGAACTTCAGGAACGAAACCCAATCATTTTCGGGAGCTGCCACCAAGATTGCTGAGGAGGCCGTGGCCGCCAATGCACCTTTCTTGTTTAGTGATTACGGTACGGGACTGATAATCGCCGTACCATCGGATGGCACGCAATTGCAAACAGACGATTGGCTCAAAATTCTGTTGACGGTTTATGGCGGCCATCAAACGACGTGTTTCGAAGGAATTGGCGACAACAATCATACTTTCGGCGGATACCCTGATTTCAACTACACGCGACTTGGAAAACCACCTTGGATTCTGTTTCTGTTGATGATCTCGTTGTTTGCCGTGACGGTTGGCCCGGTGGCCTTTGTGGTCCTGCGCCGAATGGGACGAACCCACTTATTGCTGGGCGCGGTTCCGTTGATTGCGGCGGTAATCACGATTGGAATTGTCGGCTATGCGATGGTGCAAGATGGATTTGCATTTCGAACTTCGCGGCTCAGTGTGACATGGCTGGACTCGGCAAATCAATCGGCTTTGACGCAAACGACACAAATGGTTTATTCGGGGCTTGCACCGGGTAGTTTCGAATTTCCGCTTTCAACCGCGTATTATGATGACTCCGGATTCGATGCGGGATTCAACCAACGCCAACGAAGTGATCAGGCTCGCGTCTTTTCAACGGCGGATCGTCAGACCATCAGTGGCACCAGGATTCAGGCGAGAACCAAAATTCAAGTCACATCTTTTGATGTCCAGCAATCAAACGGCCAATTGTTGTTGTCGGCCTCACCAGACGGAGCCAAGTGGGAAGTGACCAACCAACTGGGGTTCACACTAGAACTATTGATCGTACAAACTCCGCGCGGCATTATGGTAGCCGAGAATATTGCCGACGGTGCAAATGCTCTTATTGCGGAAGGCGAAGAAGCCAGAAGTGCATGGATACAAAACTTCAATCGTCGCGGTCGTGAAACCCAGGCTGCGGTCCCAGAGTTGCTGGAGAGCAATTCGATTCGGTATGGCAAC
Source organism: Planctomycetaceae bacterium (assembly GCA_016795075.1). Classification (GTDB taxonomy): domain Bacteria; phylum Planctomycetota; class Planctomycetia; order Pirellulales; family Pirellulaceae; genus M30B19. Next base: position 27,434 of record JAEUIP010000035.1, read on the forward strand.
ACGGATCGCCTATCAATGACGGTGTCCAACTTATTTGACCCGTCTGAGTTACCGGTTGGTTCG
>JAEUIP010000360.1 GCA_016795075.1 Planctomycetaceae bacterium
ATCTTTGCAACCTTTGGTGTGAAAGCTGCCGCTCTTGCCCGTGATGCCCTGGCAGATGACTCGGGTATTTTTGTTGAAGTAGATACTCATGGGGTGAATCCTCGGATGGGTATGTTTTTTTTGGCTTGGGTTTTGACCCCCTCACCCCCGACCCCTCTCCCCCAAGGGGGCGAGGGGAGACTTGCTAAACAGTCCCTTCGCTGGGGGCAAGGGGAGACTTGCTAAACAGTCCCTTCGTTCGGGGCGAAGAATCACGAGACGCCACCCAACAACTTTAGTCAATTTTCGGTTGCACGTTCTTGAAAAATATGTCTGCGTAAGATCGGCCGTCAATCAATCGAGACTCTGTTCGCTCGGCCGTCATATCGGTGGTGTCGAAGATGGTTTTCATGAGTTCTACAGCCTGCTCGACCGTCATCTCGCCTATGTCGATCAATCGAATGCCACCCCAACGTGCGGTTGACTGAAGTCGTCCGAATCCGTAAGCATCTAGTTCAAATTCACCTTCAAATTCGCAAGAAACGTCCAGCGTTTCGGTATCCAGCCATTGCAGGGTTATTAAACCTTTGGCCATGTCAAAATGTTCGTGAAAATAAATCGAACCGTACAGATCATTTTGCTCGGCTAAGATCGCGGGAGCCATTTGTTTCCAGTGGATTCTCTCGTTCAAAGTAAAAGCGAAAACCGCCGTTGGCTCGATCAAGTATCCTTCAAATAGCTCCGACTCCTTGCACTGGATATTGATACACCATTCGATCGATTCAGGCCCCCATTGTGTGGGCCACCTGGGTCGGAGAGTTCCCGTCAACGTCGACTCACGGATTTCACAGGTCCTTTTTCCAAAAGTGAGTTGACCGACCGACATGGGTTCTACCTTTTGCGGGCATGTTTTCCTGGCTGCGAAGCGTTTGGGTTCGAAGGTCGTCCCCTGATCAGATTTTTGCCAAGAAAGCCGTCGGCCAGAGACTGGGGTCTTCGCTAACCGGCAGCTGTCGGTCGTAGGCGAAATGGATGTGTCCCAACTCCGAGTCGCGAAGCTGAAAGTACAGGCCAATCTCTGGTTGTTCCGCAGGCGCCCAGCCTTCCAAGTACTTCCGCGAGAGGTGGCAAGTCATTTGATAGCCATTGGCCATGATCTTGCTTTCCACTTGCGGTTGAAAAGCGCCCATGGTGGGGGGCTCGCCACGGGCCAAATGGATCTTGAGCATCGATCCGTAAGGGTCCTTTTCACTGGGGCCCGTCCCGGTCGGCAAGTAAAGAAATCGATGGCAGTACCGCGTCGCTCGATGAACCGTTTTCGTATTCCGAGTGTCAACGAACACTTCCAAAGCGTCGCTATGCTCCAAGTCGTTAAGACGACAATAGGGCCGTCGTGTCTTCCCGGTCAACGTGAACTGCAAGGTCAAGCCTTCTTCGGACCACGCGATTCGCGTATCCAAGGGACCGGCTTGAAGCGGAGAGCCGGGAACCGGAACGACGGCCATTGCCGCAGCATCCGTCTCGCTTTTGGTCTTGTTCTTCGTGGCTTTGCCGGCCTTGGAAGCAACGGGAGGTTCCGGTTCCGTCGGGGCACTCGTCGTCGGCGCGTGCAGTTTGCTCTGTCCGATCGTGGGTCGATCAAGCAGCACAAACGGCGGAACTTGGTAGGTTGGCTCCAGTTCCAAGTTTTTGCCCCACAACTTGGCCCGATAATAGATCGGCAGCGAAAGCGTGAACAAATACGAAGGCGGAATCAGGCGATTGGTCATAGGGGGGTGTTGGCTCATCGAGCTTTCATGGCACGTTGGATGGCCGTGCCCATGTCTGCCGGTGATTCTGCAATTTCAATCCCGGCGTCACGCAGCGCCGCGATCTTGTCCTCGGCGGTGCCTTTACCACCCGAAATGATCGCTCCCGCGTGGCCCATTCGTTTTCCGGGAGGGGCAGTCCGACCAGCAATAAACGCGGCCACTGGTTTGGTGACGTGTTGCTTGACGAATGCCGCGGCTTCTTCTTCGGCCGAGCCCCCAATTTCACCCATCATCAAGATGCCTTCCGTCTCCGGATCGTTTTGGAATCGTCCGATGACGTCGATGAAGGATGTCCCAACGATGGGGTCGCCACCCAATCCCACGCACGTTGTTTGACCCAAGCCCAGTTGCGTCGTTTGCCACACGGCTTCATAGGTCAAGGTACCGGATCGCGAAACAATGCCAATTTTGCCTCGCTTGTGAATGTAGCCCGGCATGATGCCGATCTTGCATTCACCGGGCGTGATCACGCCTGGGCAATTGGGACCAATCAGGACCGATTTGCTGGCGCGGACCTTGCGATAAACCGGGACCATGTCCAGAACCGGGACGCCTTCGGTGATGGCGACAATGGTTTGAATTCCGGCATCGAGCGCTTCCAAAATGGCGTCGGCAGTGAACGGCGGAGGCACAAAGATCATCGTGGCGTTCGCGCCGGTCTGTTTTACGGCTTCTTCAACCGTGTCAAAGATGGGAGTGCCTTCAAAGTCGGTGCCGCCTTTGCCCGGGGTAACGCCGCCCACCATTTGGGTGCCATAATCTTTGCAACCTTTGGTGTGAAAGCTGCCGCTCTTGCCCGTGATGCCCTGGCAGATGACTCGGGTATTTTTGTTGACGTAGATGCTCATGGGGTGAATCCTGGGATGGGTATGTTTTTTCTTGGGCTTGGGTTTTGACCCCCTCACCCCCGACCCCTCTCCCCCAAAGGGGCGAGGGGAGGCTTGCTAAACAGTCCCTTCGCTGGGAGCGAGGGGAGACTTGCTAAACAGTCCCTTCGTTCGGGGCGAGGGGAGGCTTGCTAAACAGGTCCTGCGCATGGGAGCGAGGGGAGGCTTGCTAAATGGGTCCTTCGCTGGAGGCGAGGGTTGGCGTGCTTGATGGTCTCGTTTGATGGGGGCGATCAAGCACCGATTGGTTAGGCCTTGTTGTGGGCGGCCGCGGCGGCGACGACTTTTTGTGCGGCATCCGTGAGGCCGTCGGCCGTCAAGATCGCGACCCCGCTTTCTCGCAACAGTTTCTTGCCTTCTTCCACTTCGGTGCCTTCCAAGCGAACGACCAAGGGGACGTTGAAGCCAACGTTCTGGTAGGCCTCGATGAGTGCTTTCGCGATCGTCGTGCATTTCATGATGCCGCCGAAGATGTTGACCAGCACGGCTTGCACATTCTTGTCGTCCAAAATAATGCGGAAGGCTTCGCTCACTTGTTCCGCGTTCGCACCACCACCGACATCCAAAAAGTTGGCCGGTTGACCACCGTGATGTTTGATGATGTCCATCGTGCTCATCGCCAAGCCGGCACCGTTGACCAAGCAAGCAATGTTGCCGTCCAATTTGACGTAACTGAGGCCCGCATTGCCCGCGCGAACTTCGGAAGGTTCTTCTTCATCGAGGTCGCGAAATTCTTTGATGTCGGCGTGGCGGAACATCGCGTTATCGTCGAACGAAACCTTTGCGTCCAAGGCAATCAATTGCCCGGCCTTGGTCACGACCAGAGGATTGATTTCAACAATCGCACAGTCCGTCGCGACAAATAATTGGCACATCGCGGTCATGAAGCGATGGGCGCTTTTGGCTGCGTCGCCGGTCAAACCCAATTTTTTGCACAGCTTGCGAACTTGAAAAGCCTGCAAACCAAGATCGGGTTCAAAATGTTCTTTGAAGATACGTTCTGGGGTTTCTTCCGCGACCTTCTCGATTTCCATGCCCCCTTCGGTGCTGACCATGAGCACGGGCAAGGACGCGGCTCGATCCAGAACAATGCCCAGATACAGTTCGCGAGCAATGTCGCAACCAGCCTCGACCAAGATTTGATTGACTTTCTTACCTTCCGGGCCGGTTTGAATGGTCACCAAGGTATTGCCGAGCATCTTTTCCGCAACTTGGGCGGCTTCGGCAGCGCTGCGGACCAACTGGACCCCGCGTTGAGCCGAATTTTCGATGAACGTGCCTTTGCCGCGACCTCCCGCGTGGATCTGGGCTTTGACGACCGCCAAGGAACCGCCCAGTTTCTCAAACGCGGCAGCCGCTTCGGCGGGGGTCCTGGCAACGTGTGAGGGTAGGACGGCGATGTCCGCCTGGCGGAACAATTGCTTGGCCTGGAACTCGTGGATTTTCATTTCTGGGATCCTTAAATCAAAAACGCTCGCCGATTGGACTTCTTGCGGGAACGCGGATTATAGGAGTCATTTCAAAACATGGTCAACCACAAGCAGAGCCTGGAATTGAAAACGACCCATGAAACTGTCAGAATCGGGACATCGATTGTCGTTTCCCTCCACCGTGCCTGGGCGAGAGTACGGCGACGATTAAAGTTTGCTCCCACACCATTCACCTTCTGACGTGATCGGACGAGTTATGGCTATTAGGCGTCGTTTTGCAACCATCTGGTCGTACGGTAGGCTCTCCGCCTGGGTTTTCTGCAGCGGGGCAGTGATTTCGCTGTCGACGCTGAATGCCCAAGAAGATGAAGTCGACCCGATGGCGACGATTGGGCAATTGAACAATCCGGCCGGCATCGACTTGAACACGTTTGATCGTTCGGTTCGGATCCAAGATGACCTGTACCGATTCGTCAATGGAGCTTGGTTGAACACGACCGAAATCCCCTCGGACAAATCGAATTACGGGGCATTCACGGCCTTGGCGGATATTTCTCAAAAACGAATCCGTGAAATTATCGAAGAGGCGGCCGGCCGCGAAAATCCGCCGGGTAGCGAAGCCGACAAGGTCGGCAAGTTCTATCGCAGTTACATGGACGTCGACACCATCGAACGTCTTGGCGTGCAACCGTTGCAGCCGATGCTGGACGAAATTGCCGGTGTGCAAGACCGTACCCAATTGCTGGCCTTGATGGGGCGGTGGCAAGCTTTGGGAGTCGGCGGGCCAGTTGGCCTGTTTGTCGGCGTCGACAATCGTGATTCGACCCGGTATTTGGCCAACGCCATGCAGAGTGGCACGACGTTGCCTGACCGAGACTTCTATTTGGAAGAAGATCCAAAGTACCTGGAGGCTCGGACCGAATTGGTGTCCTACATCGACCGTTTGATGAGTCTCGCCGGGTTGGAGGCACCCCAGGCT
>JAEUIP010000361.1 GCA_016795075.1 Planctomycetaceae bacterium
TACCTCATCGCGAATACTGGTTGTCCGCTGAACGCCGCGACGAGACGCTGCGGTGGATGACCGGTTGGATGATATGGTTTTCGGTCGCGATCACCATCTTCCTGGTGGCGATCAATCATTTGACATTCATTGCCAACCGAGACGCGCAGCCCCTTTCGGCAGTCTGGTTCTGGGGACTCCTGAGTGTGTTCCTGCTGACCACCGCGGCCTTGATCGTGCTGATGTATCGTCGCTTCGGCAGCCCAAGGTAGCGACACTGTTCTCTGTAGGAATCTCGTTTCGAAAGTTCAGTATGCTCAGCGCATGGTTTCTCGTTGCTGTATCGATCACTTGCCAAACAGCCGATGTGCCCTATCTAACGCCCGATCGTCAATTTGCAGGCGCGCAAGCGCCTGCGTGGGTGAAAGAAGGCGTCGTGAAAGTTTTTCTGTCGCTGGATGATCAAACAAGCATCGCTGAAACGGCAGCGATTGGAGCGACCATCGTTCATGCCGGCGGTCCCGCTCTGTACTATCCCTTGCGACGCGACGACCCGCAGTCCGGCATCCCCGAACCTGAGCGCAGCCAACTACTCAAAGGAATCAACTTCGCCAAACAGCAGGGCCTGCGAGTCATCCTCGGAGTGTCGCCTTACGCCCCGGTCGAAATCGTGCAGCAACATCCGGAATGGATGCATCATGCGACCGACGATCCCGAGCTCCTGAAACGAGCAAATCTGGATCTGAGCCGGCCCGAAAATATCGGTCTACGATCCTTGCCCTTGAATACTCCCTATGGTGACTACGCCATCGAATGTTTGGCCGAGATGCTGCGCGACTTGGCAGTCGATGGCTTTTCCTTTGATGGTTGTTATCATCCTTTCATCAACTTTAGCCCTTACGAAAAATCACTCTATCAGCAAGAGACCGGGCGCGCGTTTCCCACTCGGATCGACTTGAACGATGACGACTATCGCTACTACTTGCTCTGGTCGGACGAGAAACTGGAGCGCTGGTATCGCAAGCTCGGCCAGCGATTGCAACAAGTCAACTCGGAGGCCGTCATCTATACTTGGACCACCAATGCCGGCCGTTATGGTCACTTTCTTACCAGCCCGCGCGTGATGTCGGCGCGGATGAACCGCTTGATTCACTGTCCCGTTCAAGAGTGGTGGCTGGACGAAGTCAATTTGGGTTCGACGGTCGTCCCGTATTTTGGTGCCGCGTATGTGCGAGCTGTCAGTGGCGGACAAGTGGGTGCCAGCGAACCGTACTTGATGTCGCGCGGCAATCCCTACACGACGGACAGTTTCCCGCCTCATGAGTTGACCGTACGTTGTTTGGGCGCAATGACCAACGGCTCGTTTACGCCACTGGCTCAAATGGCGGGAAAGTCGGCCACCTACGCCACCTTACGTGAGATTGCCGCGCGGAAAGAAGTCTTTATCAACTTGCAACAAGAACCTTGGGCGGCTCTTTTGGTCAGCGAACAGACTCGCCAGTTCTACGCGCACGGCAACATTGTTGAGCGTTGGTTATCTCATGCCTTGGGATTCTATCGGATGGGGATGGAAGAACATTTGCCGCTGAACTTGATCACCGAACTGGAGCTAACGCCCGAGGAACTGGACCGCTATCGCGTGCTCATCCTGCCGAATGTGGCCTGCCTGTCCGATGAACAGATCGCGACCATCCGCGAATACGTCGAACGAGGTGGCGGTTTGGTGGCAACCTGCGAGACTTCGCTGTGCGACGAAATGGGGCATCCTCGCGCGGACTTTGGCTTGGCGGATGTTTTTGGAACCAGTTATGCGGGCCGACCGCAAGCTCCCGTGATTCGCAGCGAATTGGACGCAAACTTTTCGATTGTGGTTGATGATTCGTATTGGGCCAAGCGTGGCAATGCAGGGGCGTTTCGCTTTGGAGATTACTCGCAGTCGATCTTTGCGACGGACGCTCGGTTGCAACACTTGGTGCCCAATCTGCAAGCCACGTTCAAAGGCCCGCTGATTCAACCGACCGAGTTCGTCAAACATACGCAGCCGGCGGTCTTGTTTTTTCCGGAAGGCAGCCGCGAGCCGTTTCCGGTGGTTGCCACTGGACAATTTGGCCAAGGACGCGTGGTCTACATGGCGGCGGGGGTTGACGCGGCCTTGTTCAGTTATGGGTTTCCTTACCAACGGGTGATGTTGGCTCGCGCGGTTCAATGGGCCGCGCAGGAAAATTATCCGATTGAAGTAAAAGCGCCCATGTGTGTGCAAAGTACGTTTTGGAAGCAAGCCGACGACCGCACGATCGTGCATTTGTGGAATGGACTCAACACGACCTCCGACCATGGCCAACAGGATGTGGAGGCTCCGCTGCGCGAAGAGTCGATCCCGATCCACGGAATTCAAATGCGAGTCCAAGGTCGTCCGTATCAACAAGCTCGATGTGTACCGGGCGACCAAATCATTTTGCCCCGCGACGAAAACGGCGTCACGATTTTTGACATCCCACCCGTCGAAGTCCACCTCGCCATCGTCCTGGAAGCAGCTCAGGGTGAGTAGCTGGTTTCGACGGGAACTATCGCGAACTAGATTAAACTGCAGCGGGAATGTCCTCTGGCTCGGTCGCAGCAGGAGCGCTTTGGTGACTTCCACAAGCCAGTTATCCGGGCGAGTTTCGAGCGACATCTGAGCACCAATGGAGTGTCTGTCGTAGGGCTAGGCGTCTAGCAATCGCATTTGATCGAAACCGCCATCCAACTTTACCTGATCTCGCTGGAGGCCATCTCGACTGACAGTTCGATTTCGTTGGCCATCGCAACGACGCTCGGAAAGTTTGCTGGTCTTTTTGATTCCCTTGCCAAACATTCCTTTGCCAACTTCGGTCGCGGTCGTCGCACGCAAAGATTTGTGATCTGGCATTCCTTCCACCAAGAATTGCAGAACTCGCCAAACGAGAGAAAATTCGAAAAAAACGCACGAATGGCAGCGGAATGGATGGCAGGGGGATTATCGCGTTCGAAATTTCGCAACAGGGCAAACTGTCGGGCTGGTTCAGGAGAACTGTCGCAACGTTATGGTTGTACGTCGCGGTTGTCCGGGACGTACTCGAGTTCTCGAATCAGCGAGTTGTTGGGTCTGGGAATTTTGCATCAACGACCCAATCAGGACAACAATGATTGCGAAGATGACGAAGCACTCCAGAGGAGTTAAACGAAATGGAAGTTGCAATTTGAACTCCTCGTTCTCAGCCCCCAGCGTTTCATCTTAATCATGGTCGAATGGTCCCGGCATAAGCAATTCTTCAAAAGCAACCTTAAATGCCGATCCTCTAAACTTGTGACAACCTAGAGCGTCTTCTCTGGTCGACGACGTGCTGTTGTCAACGGAGGAACGCCGGTACTTTGGACTGCGGCAGCCTGCTGCCGCTTTCCAGCCACAGCCCTGCTGTGGCTACGATTTGTTCACATCCAACCTTTGGGCGATGAGGTTTCAATCTTGATCTCTGGTTGCTGGTGGTAAAGTCGTGGTGGGTGACCGATAAGACAGCAGCAGGCTGCTGGGTTAAAGCGGCAGCAGGCTGCCGCAGTCCAAAGTCGGCGCCTTCTGGCTTGCGGGATACTAGGCGGGAAGGGGACGAAATTCGGGTCGGGGTTGTGTCGAGAACTCGGGAAAGACGTTTTCCGCGAGTCGTCGGGGAAGCTTCAACTTTGCGCATGTTTGTGATATAATTTGGGCGACGGCAAAAAACAGGAGGCCCAAAAAAATGTCTAGCATCGACCTCACTCCAGATAATTCCAAATTCATTGAATCGTTGATCGTGTCCGGCAAAGCCAGTTCGACGGGGCAAGCTTTGAATATGGCTGTTGATTTGCTGAAACGCAAAGTCGAAGTTTTTGATGCTGTTCAGGTGGGAATCCAACAAGCAGATAATGGCGATTTGCTATCCGCGGACGATGTCTTTGGCCGAATTGAGAAACGAGCCGCTCAAATTGCAAAGAGCAGTCGTGAAGGATGATGCCTCTTCAGTTTACTCCTGCGGCATCGGCTGACCTAGATGAAATTCTAGACTTTATCGCAAAAGATCGTCCGCACACAGCAGTTCAGGTAATCGAAACGATACGCAAACAGTGTGAAATTTTGCAAAGTTATCCTGAAATGGGACAGGCTTATCCTGAGTTCGGTACGGATATACGCGGCATTCCCCAGCAACGCTGGATGATCTTCTATCGCATTAAAATAAACTCGGTTCAGATTCTGCGAATTTTAGATGGCGCTCGACACATCGATTTATTGTTCGACTGATTTTTTTCGCAGATATTCGCCGTCGCCTTTGTGCCTCTTGCAGCTTGGCGCCATTCGCATCGCCTCGCCGCAAAACCAAGTTCTTAAGTTTCGCTAAGGCGAATTTGTTGACCGCACCGCAGCGGCAGGCTGCCGCAGTCCAAAGGCTGCACCAAGTATCGGGTTACTGCTTTCCAAGTTGCTCGATTGCTTTTTGAAGATGGTCTTCAAAGTACGTTCTTTCTGGGTCATTCCTGGCCTTGGCGATATCAACCGCGTTTTGATAGTTCTTGACGGCCTCTGGCAACTTTCCATTCGCGGCCAACGCTTCTCCGTAACTATCAAATACATTGGCCACTTCCGGGAAAAGCAAAGTATTGGCTCGGAAAATCGCTTCGGCGATTTTCGGTTCCTTGAAATTCATCAGATACTCGTACCCGATGCCGTTGATCATTTCTCGTCCCAGCAGACCAGATTGTTCGCAGTGTTTCAAAATCTCATAAACTGACTCTTCGCCGGACTCAGGGTCAAAAGATTCCAAAACATCGACCAATTTGCCGGAAAGGTCTTCGTGGTGTTGCCTGCGGTTGGCTGCATATTTTTGCGCAGCAACCTTTGCCAATTCGTGGGCCTTCACAATTGTCTCGACGTTGGAGGACGCAATATCTGGTACGACGCCCACTCCCTCCCAGTTGGTTTTGGTGACAGGGTTAATGGCCTTTCCAACCGGGATGATTGCTTCAAGTTTGTCGTTCAACGGCATGACCCGGCCTGGGTTTGCACCGCCTCGCGTCGTTCGACCGACCAGCGTGGCACGCTTTTGAGTCTGCATGTTGT
>JAEUIP010000362.1 GCA_016795075.1 Planctomycetaceae bacterium
CGAAACGCACGAAACAACGGGAACATGAGGAAACCTCTGGGGTCACACCGAACACGCATTGTTTCGATATCCGTAGTACGGTAGTCACCCAGGGACAGACCCGAGGGAAAACGTTGGCGTGCCAGGCCGATTTTGTTTGAGACATCGACTAACAAGGATGGGCAGCTGGTTCATTGACACTTGTATGTTCGTGACTTTCGTGTCTTTCGTGGTAAATGTTTGGAACCACGAAAAGCACGAAAGGCACGAAACAATGGGAACATGAGGAAAGACGCTGTGGAATGGACTTCGGCCGGCGGCCGTTGGGGGTTGGATTCGCCAGTCAAACAACTGGTCCGCAGGAATCTGGGGACACACATGTGTGTCCTGTGTGTCCCCAACTTGCCTGGACCGCTTAGCGGCGCGTGATTCGTCGGATTCCCGCCGAACCACGCTCTGCTAACCGGTTAACTCAGGAGGCATTTCACATCCACAATTTATGCGGGGGAGTGCGTGGTGTTTGAGGTTGGGTTAGTTCGCGCGGTGGGAACGCTTAGCGGCGCGTGATTCGTCGGATTCCCGTCGAACCACGCTCTGCTAACCGGTTAACTCAGGAGGCTTCTCATATCGATGAAAGAACGTCATGGGTTTTGTGGGTATCGCATGACGTCCATTTACGACGAACAAGCCTACGCGATGCTACGAGAGAATCTTTTCAATCACCCGACCGTGGACATCCGTCAAGCGACGATCGATCCCTCCAGTGCGCACGACGAGCCGTTGGTGATCGATGCCCAATAAATGCAAGATCGTGGCGTGAAAGTCGTGGCAATCCGTTTTGTCTACTGCAGCCTGATAACCCAACTCGTCACTTTCCCCCACCGCAACTCCGGGACGAACTCCGGCACCCACCAACCAGCTCACAAATGTTCCGCGATTGTGGTCGCGCCCCACGCCGCTCTGCGCAAATGGTGTCCGCCCGAATTCCGTCGTCCAAATCACCAAGGTATCTGCCAAGAGCCCGCGCGATCGCAAGTCTTCCACCAACGCGACCATTGGTTGATCGACACTCAAGGCCATCGGGGGAAGTTCGTTAGGGATGCTCCCGTGATTGTCCCAATTATTCACGGCTCCTTGCGGTCCGCTCCAAACTTGGACAAATCGAGTTCCCCGTTCGATCAATCTCCGGGCCATCAAGCAACGTTTTCCAAAATCGGCCGTGGCCTCTTGGTTCATGCCGTAGGCTTGCAAGGTCGCTTCCGTTTCGCCCGACAAGTCAAACACACTAGGAGCGGCCAATTGCATGCGCGCCGCCAATTCGCCCGCTGCGATCTGGGATTCGAGCTGGGAATCGTGATGCTGGGCGATCGCATGCTGTCGGTTTAGTTCGCGGAGCAGCTTTTGGGTCGCCAAGTCGCTCGCCCCGTGTGCGAATCCGAACTCCGGCGGAGCATGCAAGTGCGGCACCACGTCCGGTCGATGAACATCCAATAGCGTGCCTTGATACTGCGCCGGTAGAAATCCGGAACTGAAGTTGCCTTTTTGGTTGTAAGGTAGTCCGCGTGGATCTGGCAACACTACAAACGCGGGCAACTCTTCACTCACGCTGCCCAGCGCGTAACTGATCCATGAACCCATGCTGGGAAATCCCGGCAAGATAAACCCGGTGTTCATCATGTAACTGGCCGGTCCATGCACATTGGATTTTGAAGTCATGGCCATCAAGAAAGTCAATTGATCGACGATCTTTGCTTGGTGAGGAAACACACTGCTGACCCACCGCCCGCTTTCACCGTATTGCTGAAAGGTGAACGGACTTTTCATCACCGCACCGGCGGGTCCGGTAAATCCTTCCGGCTTTTCCGTCGGCCCCAGCATTTGGCCATGATATTTTTCCAGGGCCGGCTTGTAGTCGAATGTGTCCATGGGACTGGCCCCGCCGTTCATGAACAACTGGATTACACGTTTCACTCGGGCCGGATGATGCAATCCATCTTGGACCTTCGACGTTGTATCGTCATTGCCAACCGCAACTCCTTCGCCGCTCAACCAGCCCGCCAAAGCCAGGCTGCCAAATCCGCCACCCGCGTTGGCCAACCATTCCCGGCGCGAAAATGTCGGGCGTCGCTGCTCAATCCACATATAAGAACTCATTGCTGTTGATCAACAAACGACAGACCGCCGCCATCCCATGTTCCTCCGCCAAGGATCGCAATGCGACCATTTCGGCGTCCGTTGCCGCACGCAACCACGCATGCTGTACCGCCAATCGAATCGTATGCTCAACCGGAGGTTGCGCTGCTTGCTCGCTTTCGAAGGCGTGGTTGACTTCCGTTTGACATTGTTGGGCCCAGACCTGGGCGTGATGCAATACAAAGCGATGGTTCAAAAGCGTGAGTGTTTGCAGCGGAGAAGTTGACTGGTGACGCTGAGGCGCCAACAGTCCCAAATCGGGAAAGTCCAAGGCCTCGAACAAGGGATCAGGAATCCCACGCCACACGACTCGATAGATGCTGCGCCGACCTGCCCCAGGTCCGTCCAAATCAAAATCGTCGTAATGCAATTGGGGTGTGACCTGCGGCCCAGGACTCTCGCGAAAATACTTCACGCCGGGGCCACCCATAGTCAAGTCCAAACGTCCACTCAAAACCAGGACACTGTCGCGAAACGATTCGGCATCCAAACGTCGCCTCGACCACCGCGCGTACCAGCGGTTCTCCGGATCGATTGTAGTGGATCGCTCCGCGATCCTCTGTTGTGCCGTTTCATCCTCCCCTATCCCAGGTTGTGTCGTGGATCGCTCCCCGATCCCAGGTTGTGTCGTGGATCGCTCCGCGATCCCAGGTTGATTTGCGGAGCGAACCACAACTGCCTCGCTGCTCCGCTGATACGCTTCGCTGGTACAAATCAGTCGATGCAAATGCTTGAGCGAACCGGTATCTCGTAACTCGCAGGCCAACCAATCCAGCAATTCTGGATGCGACGGCAATTCCCCCATGCGACCGAAGTCGTTAACCGTGTTCGTAAGGCCACGACCGAAGTGATAATACCAGACGCGGTTGGCCATGCTCCGCCAAGTCAAAGGATTGTCGGGATGAACAATCCACTCGGCCAACGCCGCGCGACGCAAGACTTCGTCCGCCGTCGGATCAAGGGCGAACCGTGGCACTGCATGAGTCAATGCGGACAACGCGCCAGGACTTTCGACGTCGCGCGGTTTTTCCAAATCGCCGCGAGTCAGCACATGAATGGTCCGCGGCTGCGGAACTTGCAAGCGACCTCGTTCGTTCTCCACGTCTTTTCCCGCCGCGTAGAGTCGTCCCGGTTCCGGCAACAACTTCAAGCGCTGCTCCGCAAACTTGGCGACTATTTCGCCGCGAAGCTTTTGTGATTGCTCGACGGTTCGCTCGTGCGGCGGAATTTGCTCGATCGCCTGACTTTCCGTCGACATAGCAACCGCGTGAAGCGCGTCACCTTCGCAAACCGACATGGCAAAGCGACCGATCACGTGCGAGCCGCCATGGGTTTGTCGCAAACTCACCAGGATCTTGCCCAGCGGTTCAACTTGCAGCGGTTGACTCAGTACAAAGATCCCATGATGGGGTTGCCCAACATGAGGATGAATCGCCCACGCGGATTGCGGATTACCATCGATCGCGTGTTCGATCGTCCAACCGTCTTGATTGAAGTCTGCGGTGGCCGCGGCGATGGTCAACTTCGTCGGCACGGCATTGCCCGGCGAGAAATAATGCATCGCGATTTCATTGAGATGCAGATTGCCATTCGCTGCTCGGCCGGGTCCCATGGCCGGCAACGAATCGTGGGGCAGCACATCCAATCGCAGAGCGGTTACTGTTGCCAGTTCGGTCGTTCCGGTGACGACGAATGTCTCATGTTCGGGGTTGGGCCCTCCCGCCAAGATCGATCCATCTTCCAATCGCTGCAGTTCAGCCCCGCCATTCGAGTAAAAAGTCTCGTAGTTCAACGGTGACCACCGCGGAGGTTTGGCGGCTTGCCAATGCTGCATGATCTCGTCCGCCTCGGAGGTTTGCAGCCATGGCGAATTTGGAACCTTGGCTTCATTCAACACGCGTTGCCAACGTTGACGTTCGGTCGCCACGGTCACGTCCGAGTCGTAGCGGATCTCTCCTTTCAAAACTCCGGCAAACACCGCCTGCAGTGCAAAATAATCTTGTTGGGAGATCGGATCAAATTTGTGGGCGTGACAGCGGGCACAATTGGCCGTGGTACTAAGCAGCGAGCCACAGACCTGAGTCACCAAATCATCGCGATCCAAGTACTCGAACGATAGGGGCGCGGTGGCCGCTGCACTTTGATCGTACGGCCCAGCGCCCAAGAAACCCAACGCAGCCAGCGAAGTTGGATCTTCGGGAAAGAAATGGTCCGCCGCCAATTGCGCGCGAATAAAATCGGCCCAGGGCAAATCCTTATTCAGCGCGCGGATGACGTAGTCGCGATACGGCCAAGCGTGGGGGCGAAAAACATCGTGTTCAAAGCCGTGCGAATCGGCGTAGTGGACCGTGTCCAACCAGTGCCGAGCCCAGCGTTCGGCATATTGCGGTCGCGCCAGACATTCGTCGACCAACCTTGTCCAAGCGTCAGGCGACGCATCCCGTTCGAAGGCTTCCAATTCCGCCAACGTGGGGTGCATCCCCAAAAGATCGATCCACAATCGTCGCATGAGAGTGCGACGCTCGGCGCGAGGTTGTGGTGACAATCCCTGCTCGTTCAGCGATTTTTCGATCCACACATCGATCGGATGCTTGGCATCGGACACTAGGCTCGACGGTGACTCTGGCAACATCGGTCGGGACAAAGGTTGCAACGACCACCAAGGGGAACGATCCGCATCTTCGGTGGTTGGCCGAACGACTCG
Organism: Planctomycetaceae bacterium; assembly: GCA_016795075.1. GTDB lineage: Bacteria > Planctomycetota > Planctomycetia > Pirellulales > Pirellulaceae > M30B19. The sequence continues at coordinate 4,877 of JAEUIP010000362.1, forward strand.
TGGATCGATGGCCCCGCTCTGGACCCATTGCTCCAGTTTGGCGATTTCCTCATCGCTGATTTTTTCGGCCGGCATTTGCAGGTCGGGGTCGCTATGCCGCACGGCGCGAATTAGCCAGCTGTTCTCGACATCGTTTGGCACGACGGCCGGTCCACGATCGCCGCCGTTGGCCC
>JAEUIP010000363.1 GCA_016795075.1 Planctomycetaceae bacterium
GATGACGCGTTGCCCAGTCGTCGTGTCTTGGATACGTTCCAGAAGTTTTTGGTGGAGCAACAGGCGGCGGCCTCCGAGCCCGAGCGGACCGACCTGCCGGAAATCAAGGTCCAAGAAGATCAATTGATCTATGCCCCTGATCGACTGGCGGTGCTCCTGCAACACGCGGACGACCTTTATTGTTTGTCAGCCGGCAGCGATCAAGTTCGCCGCTTGACTCGCGATGGAACTCGCAAACAATTGATCCACTTCTCACCAGACAAATCCTGGGTGTCATTCGTCAATGCGGACCACAACTTGTGTGTGGTGTCCGTAGAATCGGGCGAGCCACGGATCTTGACGACGGACGGTTCGCCAAACGTCCTCAATGGCCTATTGGACTGGGTCTATCAAGAGGAATTGTATGGTCGCGGCAATTACAAAGGGTATTGGTGGAACCCGCAGTCGACTCAAATTGCGTTTTTGCAATTGGATCAAACGGCTGTACCACGTTTCATCGTCGTCGATCAGTTGCCACTCAACAATGGAATGGAAACGTTGCCCTACCCGAAGGCGGGGGATCCCAACGCAACCGTCCGAGTTGGTGTCGTAAACATGGACGGCGAACAACAGTGGGCAAAATTTGCGGAGCCTTCAACAGACGTCGTCGTATCGGATGTCTCCTGGAACTCCGATGGCAGCTCGGTTTATTTCCAACTCCAAAATCGCCAGCAAACTTGGTTGGATTTGTGTCGACTGACTCCCGAGGGAGAGACTTCCGTAATTTTCCGTGACCAGACAGCCAGTTGGATCGAATCGCCAGGTTCGCCCTATTGGTTGGCGGACGGCAGTTTTCTCTGGCTAAGTCCGCGAAGTGGTTGGCGGCAGATTTACCATCACACCAACGATGGCCAATTAGTCGCGGTCACGCAACCAGGAGTGGAAGTCCAACAGATCTTGGGTGTTTCTCCGGCGGGCGACCAAGTGTTCTTTTCGGCGTACCACCCTTCACCAACGGAGCTTCACGTCCACCGAGTCACCATGTCGGGCGGGATGTTGCACCGTTTGACGTCATTGGGAGCATCACACAAAGTCACGTTCAATCGCTCCCATACGTACTTTATCGACGAGTACAGTTCGGTCACGATGCCCAAACGCATCGAGCTTCGCGACAACGACGGCAAGCGAATCCGCGTCCTTGAAACGAGAAACGATGATCGGCTCAACTACCTCAAATCAAACCCACCCGAATTGATCAAGGTTCCAACCAGCGATGGTGGCAGCTTGGATGCGTACCTGATCCGCCCCGCGGACTTTGATTCCAACAAGAAGTACCCGGTTTTGTTTCATGTTTATTCCGGCCCCCAGGCCCCGCGCGTCAAGAACGAATTTGGCGGCAAGACGTATCTCTGGCATCAGTACCTTGCACAACAAGGAATCTGTGTGTGGATCTGCGACAATCGGAGCGCCACTCGGGGAGCGTCGCAATTGGCGTGGCCCGTGCATCGCAATTTGGGTCAGCACGAATTGGCAGACATCCTAGAAGGCTACAACTGGCTCAAAGATCAACCTTGGGTCGACGACAAGCAAATTGGGATCTGGGGTTGGAGTTATGGCGGTTACATGACGGCCTACGCGTTGACCCATAGCAAGGTCTTCCAACTGGGAATATCCGGCGCTCCCGTCACCGATTGGCGGAACTACGATTCCATTTACACGGAGCGTTACATGGGACTGCCCAGCGACAATCCGGAAGGTTACAAGCGTTCTTCCGTGGTTGAGGCAGCTGCCAACTTAAGCGGAGACTTGTTGCTGATTCATGGCGGAATCGACGACAATGTCCACATCAACAATTCGATGCAATTGGTCAAGGCCTTGCAGGATTCCGGTGTGTCGTTTGAAATGATGGTCTATCCGGCAAACCGACATGCCGTCACTCGAGAGCAGCAAGTACGTCACATGCGAAAGTTGATGACGGATTTCTTGCTGAAGCGTTTCAAACCGGTGACGCGGGTAAGCGGCGAGTAGGACCAAACGAGATAAGGAAGGTGAATGCCATGCGAACTTGGAAGAACAACATCCGACGCGACTGCGTCGTCGGCGCAATGCTTGCGAGCAGCATCCAATTATTGACCGGAGCAGATGTCACGGCGGACGAACCCAATGCCTGCTCTTTAGCGCACACGAAATCAAGGAGTCAACACGTGTCACTTGTTTCAGCACCCCATACCGAGCCATCGACCACCCGAACGGCGGTTGACGACAACCCATTCTTCCAACCTAGTACATTGCCCTTTGGCGCACCGGACTTTACCAAAATCACCGAGGCCCATTTTCGTCCAGCGTTCGACAAAGGCATGGCGGATCAAATGGCGGAGATCTTGGCGATCGCCGAGTCGACCGATGCGCCAACCTTTGTCAACACCATTGAAGCGATGGAGCGATCCGGTGAAATCTTGAATCGCGTGCAACGAGTGTTCTCCAACTTGAGCTCGGCCCATACCAGCCCGGAGATCCAGAAGATTCAAGTCGAGTTGTCACCGAAACTGGCCGCTCATTCGGACAATATTTTGCTGAACGCCCGACTGTTTGCTCGCGTGAAGGCCCTATGGGATAAACGCGACAAGTTAGGGTTGGATTCGGAACAACAGCGACTGTTGAAAGAAACGTACGAACGTTTTGTTCGGGCAGGAGCACGACTGAATGCCGAGCAGCAAGCCCGAATTCGCGCAATCAACGAACGCTCGTCGACGTTGAGCACCGAGTTCCAAAATAATTTGTTGGCCATCACCAAAGAACGATCTGTTTTGGTGGAAGACATCGCCCAGTTGCAGGGCCTGAGTGCCGAGCAAATCGCTTCTGCCGCCCAACAAGCGAAGGCTCGTGGAGCGGACGGCAAGTACTTGCTAACCATCACGAACACAACGCGACAACCGGTGCTGGCAAGTTTACAGAACCGTGAATTGCGGCAACGCGTGTGGGAGGCCTCGGCCTATCGCGGGTTGGGGCGTGACGGGGGATTGGATAACCGCGCGATTGTCACGGAGTTGGCCAATTTGCGGGCCGAAAAAGCCAAGATCCTGGGTTATGCCAACCATGCAGCCTACGCTTTGGAACAGTCGATGGCGAAAGACCCAACGGCCGCCACGAAGATGTTAACGGACATGGTTCCCGCGGTGGTCGAAAAAGTTCAGGAAGAAACCGCAGCCATCGCCGAGTTGATGCAGGCCGACGGAATCAACGATGACGTCCAACCGTGGGATTGGGAGTATTACGCGGAAAAGGTTCGGCAAAAGAAGTATGAATTGGACGATGCCGAAGTTCGGCAATATTTCCTGTTGGACAACGTCTTGAAGAATGGTGTGTTTCACACCATGAACCGATTATTTGGAGTGGAATTCAAAGAGCGCTTCGACATTCCTGTTTATCATGAAGACGTGCGAGTTTTTGACGTGATCGACGCCGATGGCACTCCGATCGGTCTGTTCTATGCGGACTACTTCGAACGAGAGACCAAACGCGGTGGTGCGTGGATGAGTTCGTTTGTAAATCAGTCCGGGCTGCTAGGACAGAAGCCCGTGATTGTCAACGTGATGAACATCCCTAAACCGGCCGCTGGAGATCCCGCGTTGATCAGCTTTGACCATGCGTCGACGATGTTTCACGAGATGGGGCACGCGGTGCATGGGCTATTCTCCGATGTGAAATACCCATCACTGGCGGGCACTTCGGTTCCTCGAGATTTTGTGGAGTTTCCATCGACGTTTCAAGAAGATTTCGCGATCCATCCGGAAGTGCTCAAGAACTACGCGAAGCATCATCAAACCGGTGCGGTATTACCACCGGAATTGCTGGAACGCATCATTGCCGCCAAGACCTTCAATCAAGGCTACGACACCCTGGAGTATTTGTCGTCCGCCTTGCTGGATCTGGAGTGGCACTCCTTGTCGCCCAACCAAGCGCCCCAAGATATCGAGCAATTCGAAGCGGAAGCGCTGGCTCGCCGCGGTGTTCTGCTCAATGCGGTTCCGCCGCGCTACAAAACCGCGTTTTTTGCCCACGTGTGGCCCGGTGGATATTCGGCTAGTTACTACGCGTACATGTGGAGCGAAGTTTTGGCCGCGGACAGTTTTGCGTGGGTCCGAGACAATCCGGGTTTATCGCGCGAAGCAGGCGATCGATTCCGCGCGACCGTATTGTCCCGCGGTGGAAGTGTCGAGCCGATGGATCAGTATCGCAACTTCATCGGACGTGAACCGCAAGTTGATGGATTGTTGATACGTCGCGGCTTGAAGTAAATGTCCGGAAACCTGCGATTCGCCCTCTGGTTGTTCTTGATTTGGATCGGTGGTTCGGTAGCCATGGCTACCGAACCGGATCGCCCCAATATCTTGTGGATTACTAGCGAAGACAATGGTCCGGAATTGGGCTGTTATGGGGACGCCGTTGCATCGACTCCTCATCTGGATCGATTGGCTGCGGCGGGCATGCGTTATCAGCACTGTTGGTCGAACGCACCGGTTTGTGCCCCGGCGCGAACCACCATCGTTTCCGGCATGTATCCAACCACCACAGGTTCGCAGCATATGCGAAGCAATGTGGAATGTTCGGCCGAAGTGGAATTCTTCCCGCGCCTCTTGCGGCGGGCCGGATACTATTGCTGCAACCGTTCCAAAGAAGACTACAACTTGCGACAATCGCCGGGCTTGTGGGACGATTCGAGTCCTCGAGCACATTGGCGCCATCGAGAACCCAATCAGCCATTTTTTGCCGTCGTAAATTTTACGACAACTCATGAGAGCCAAATTCGTTCGCGGCCACATCAACCGGGCTTGGACCCGCAGCAAGTTTCGCTACCGCCATTTCATCCTGACTTACCTGCGATCCGCCAGGACTGGGCGCAGTACTACGACAAAATCGCCGCGATGGATCAGCAGGTGGGTGACCTATTGGCCGAGTTGGAGCGGGATGGTTTGCGCGATGATACGATCATTTTCTACTTCGGGGATCACGGCACGGGCATGCCACGCGGCAAACGGTGGCTGTACGAAACCGGCTT
>JAEUIP010000364.1:0-333 GCA_016795075.1 Planctomycetaceae bacterium
CCGGCACCCGATTCGGCTAACTCCGGAATGGCCAACCAGCCCTCGGTCACACCGTCCAAACAAAGTTGGTAGTTCAGTTCCTTCGCTAAGGCAATCATGCTGCGAATCTCACTCAAAGTTTCCGCCCGAGTTCGCAGGCGAATCTCGCCCTTCACCAGTGCCAACATTGCGTCTGTGATTTGCCCCTTCGCCGGCGGACGAGGCCGTTCTTGCCCTTCTTTCAAATTTTGAATCGCTTTCTCGTGTTCGGCTAACTTCGTCAAGTACGCGCGAGCTTCCGTGATCTGTCGTCGCCAATCGTGTTGATTGAGTGCCCCAGATAACGAACCAGGA
>JAEUIP010000364.1:343-5031 GCA_016795075.1 Planctomycetaceae bacterium
CACGTCGTAAAACGAATCCGTCTTGACCAACATGCCATCCAATTGCCCATAGCTCAATTTGATCACCGCATGATTGCGAGTCGTAATTGGCGTGGGTGGCGTTTCTTCGATCGGCTCAAAAATCAGTGCCGGCAGTCCGCAACATGGACACAAGGAAACCGGCCTTCCGTAATCCAGTTCCGCCGGGTTGTCATCTAATGCAGCCAAGACCTCATCCGCCTCGAGCCCCACGAACCGATCCGCCGCGCCGCGTCTTCGCCGTCCGCCGCCACCACCAGGAGTCAATTGCGCACAACCCGAAGTAATCCCCACGCCCAAGGCAAATCGCATGTTGTTATCAAACGGGTCCAACGCATCGGCCAACTGAGCTGCTCCGGTCGGACTGCCATTGATTCCAGTCCCGGTCAAGTTCAGCGAGATAAAGCCCGGCGTGACGACCTTGCCCTGAGCTTCGATGATGGAATATTCTTTGGGAATTTCCAAACCTTGTCCAATGGCAACAATCTTTCCGTCGCTCATGAGGATCGTCGCGTTGCGAATCACGCCATTGGTGACCGTGTGCGCATCAGCACCGCGAATTGCAATCGGAGGCGACTTGAGGCTCGCCGGCTTCGTTTCCGTTTTTGCGGCCTCCGCATTTGGTGCTGGAGTTGCCGGTGGAGTCGGCGCAGGGGTCTGTGCCCCAACGTTGCCGCTCAGCAAGTTCCCCAACAAACAGATGACCACCAGCTGGAACAATCCGGGCCCTGAAGAGCCGCGACTACCGATTCTCATAGACCAGCTTCCCTTTTAAGTAAACCTTTTCCAAGCGACCAACCCCAACGATCGGGTCTTGATCAAAGATAAGCATGTCGGCGTGTTTGTTGGCCTCGAGCGATCCAACCCATTTGTCGATTCCCAATAGCTTGGCGGGCTGCAACGTCAACGCGTCGACGGCCCGATCGGCGTCCAAACCGGTTCGCACCAGCGACGCGACGGGAAACAGAGGCGTATCTTGCGATTGTTGGAAATCGGCCTGATTCGTCGATAGCGAAAAACAAAATGGGATGGACAACCGACTCAACTCCTTCGCGATGTTGACGCGGGCTGCCGAGTTCGCAACCTTGTCCAATCGTGGTCGAATGATCAAATTCAATCGGCCGGACGGAAGATCTTTCCGCAATTGATAAACATCCGGAGCGTTTGCTACCAACGCTACTCGCACTTTTTCGTGTGGTTCCAAGATTTTCAAGACGTGCAAAATCGTGGCCGCGTTGCTCGCGTTGATCAGCAAAGGCAATTCTCCCGCGCGTACCTTTACCCAAAGTGGTTCGGCGACCGAAGTGACGGTTTCCCCGGGAGGGCCACTGGGACGGGCGTTGTCGGTTGCCGGTGCAGGGTCTTGAAATAAATCATCATCCATACCGACGGCTTGCTCATCGGCTCCAATTGGTAAAGACTCGATCGAAGAGTCACGCGGTCGACGACCACGAGGACCACCAGGCGGACCACCGGGGCGCTCCGCACCACCTGCTGCCGCCGCGGGTTGACCAGCCAAGGCGCGACGAATCAACTCCAGCGACTCGGCATTGTTGTTCGCCGCCGTGAACAGTAACTCGCCCCAATTGGAGTGCCAATCGCGACGTTCGAATTGCGACGCCGAAAAAATCGACATCCCGTGGCCACTTGTCACCCAGTGCAATGTTGTGATCCCGCTGCGCAACGCCACTTGACTGCTGTCCGGTTCCACGTTCCAGACGTCCGCAATTCGCAGAAGTTCCGTGGACTCCACGGCTGCACCCGTCTGGGGTATTTCGATGGTCCGACCACCAACGACGATTTGCCGAGGTGGTGCGCTGTCTCCTCGACTCGGACGGAGCGAGGTGTCCACGTAATACGGATCAACGATGCCCGGCAGAACCGTCTTGCCGGTCCAATCAACAACCCGCGCGCCGTCCGGCGGTTGCAAACCGGCTTCAATTTGTAGGATCATCCCATCGGCAACCAAGATCGTCGCGTTCTTGATGCTGCCGGGTGCCGCCGCCGTACGAACATCGGCGCCAACGTAAGCGGTCACCGGACCTTTGGGCACAACTTTGGTTTCGACTTTGGGCGTTTCTGCCGCTGGTTCCTGAGTCCAACCGACGGCTGTTGCGACTGTGAGCATACCGACCGCGATAACCGACATCATCCGTTGCAGTCTGAGCATGACTAAAACCTCCGCCGATCGTGAGCCGTGTTGTAGACACTTCGCCCGTCGATAAAAACTTGTTTGACGTGTTGCCGCGGATCAATAATCGAACCGGTCAGAATCACGATGTCGGCATCTTTCCCAACTTCCAAGGAACCAACGCGATGGTCGATCATCAAGGCTTTGGCCGGTTCAATCGTCAATCCACGGATCGCGCGATCTTCACTCCAACCAAATCGCACGGCCATGGTTGCTTGAAAAGCCAGTTCCTCCTGTGGGATCACTGGGGAATCGGTGTTGACCCCCAGTACCTCAACCCCGCGCGCATCGTATTCCGCGACGATCCCCCGAATTTGCCCCAATTGCGGATCGTAACGAAAGCCGCGAGGACCCGCCATGACGGGAATATTCCGCTTCTGGACTTCCTCGCCCAAGAAATAAGCGTCAAACGTTCCGTGCCCAATAATGATCTTCAAGTTCAATTCGTCGTGCAGGATTCGCAGCGTTGACTGAACCACTTGAAACTGTTGCGTGTGCACCAAGATCGGAATCTCGCGCCGGAACAGTGGCTTGAAGTATTCCAAACGCAAGTCAACTTCCGGTTTGGTAGTTCGCCGACCTGCTTCGAATTCGTCCCATTGCCGCACATACATTTGGCCTTCGACCAATTGCTGTCGGATCACATGATTCATGCCGATGTTTCCAGAACCAACTTCGCCGCCTGATCGCTCCGGGTTACCGGACTGGGCGATCTTCAAGACGCCCGGCGCGCGAATGATGACTTCTTCGGGGCGCCCCGGCCCCGTCTTCATCAACACACCCCAACCGCCCATATTTGTGCCACTCCCAGGAATCTGGCAGACGGTTGTGACTCCCCCAGCGATCGCCACTTGAAGTCGAGGATTGTGGGGAACGATCTGATCCCAGTTTCGCAATTCGGGATTGGTCTGATAAACCATTTCGTTCAAGTCACCTGATCCAGCCGTGTGGCAATGGGCTTCGACCAATCCCGGCATCGCAAAGTGTTCACGATGATCGATGACCTCGTAACCCTCCGGAATTGTTACTTCACTGGATGGACCGACCGCTTGAATCTTTCCGTCAGCGACGAGAATTGTGCCGCCATCGATATTTGGACCCGCACAAGTGATCAACTTGCCCACCAAGATCGCCAACTTGGGCGCTGGTCCGCGCGAGTCCGTAACACTCGACTCCGCGTTGGTCGCATCCTGGTTCGATTCATCCTGCAGCGAGGCAACTGGCGGAGGATCCCCGCTATCGTTATCGGGCCGATTCGCAGCCCAACCACTCGCGGCCATCAGTGGCGCCAGGATGCTAGTCAGGAACACCAACAGCATTGTCCCCCCACTTCGTCGCGTCCGAACTCGGCCAACATCAGAACAAGCGACGACATGAACAGGCCTACTTGGATAACTTCTGATCATGGCTTCACTTCCCGTTTATAGACCCATTGTCCATCGATCATTACCGCCAAGATACGGCTTCCCGGATCAAACGGCGGCCCACTTAACACGACCATATCAGCGTCCTGGCCCGGCTTCAAATGTCCAACCGTCGAGAGACCGAACATATCCGCCGCCACGTTCGTCATACCGTTCAACGCGTCCCGATCTGCCAAGCCTTGATGGACCGCGAAGCCTACGACGTAGGCCATACTAGCCGAGTTCGCACCCGCTTTCGATTGAAAACCAAACGGCACGCCGTGTTGCGCCAACAACTGCGGATAATTGACTGCCTGCCCGGCCTCTTGCGCGACGAGCGTCGGTCCGGTGATGAACTTCGCACCGGATTTGGTAATTTCACTGGCGACGGACTCCAACCCGGCACCCCCCGACACAATTGTCCGAAACTTGAATTCGTCTTGAAACAAACGCAACGCCAGTTTCGTACTCAAGGCGTCTGCCACTTCCACGATGGCTGGAATCTCTTGGCGACACAGCAGCCGATACGGCTCCAAGGCCTCTTGCGCCCGTGGCTTTGTCGGCTCGGTGGGTTTCGTCGGAGCAACTGGCTCGGTTGCCTTGGCCGCATCCTGCGGGGCCCCCACTTCAGGCGTGTTCCCAGCATCGGGTTTCACCTCCGCCGCGGGCGTCGCTCCAGCATCTGGCTTGGTTCCCGCATTGGGACCCGACCCGGCATCTGGTTTGGTTTCCGTTACTGGCTTTGTCCCGGCATCCGGTTTCGCACCAGGCGTCGATGGAGCGGGAGTATTGGGAGCGACATCCGGTTTCGCAGCATCCGCTCCCGAGTTTGTCGTGGTTTGGGGCGGTGGAGTATTTCCGGCACCGGCCGCGGCTTCCTGAGCCTTTTTGGCGGCTTCGAACTTGGCCAATTCCGCTTCGTACACTTTTAGTTTTGCTTGATAATCCGCCAATTCGCTCTCATATTTGACCCACGATTCATGGTAGGCTTTCCCAGCTTGCAACGTTCGTCGCACACTGGTTTCCGTTTGCGTCAAGTTGCCCCCAACTTCAAAACGCACGGCAACAGGATCTTG
>JAEUIP010000365.1 GCA_016795075.1 Planctomycetaceae bacterium
CATGACAAAAACCTAGCCGCTTAATCAATTTCAGGTGTCCGCCAGTCTTGGGCTAACGCAGAACCAAACTTCATCGATCTTTGCTACCTTCGTTTCCTCTTGTTCCAATTTCTCCGCCACTGTCTCGCATCGCATAATCGCGGCAAGGAAAATGTGAACAGAAGCAAACGGAGGAAACGAAGAACTTATCTCATTCAAGTTACAATACTACCACTCCTAACATCACCAGTCCGAAGGCCTGAACCTCCTGAATCTCTGTTACCTCAGTTCCCTCCTGTTCCAATTTCTCCGACACCGTCTCGCATCGCATAATGTCGCGGCAAGGAAAATTTGAACAGAAGCAAACGGAGGAAACGGAGAACTTATCTCATTCAAGTTACAATACTACCACTCCTATTATCACCAGTCCGAAGGCCTGGACTTCCTGAATCTCTGTTACCTCAGTTCCCTCCTGTTCCAATTTCTCCGACACCGTTTTCTTTCACACAATTTCGGGGCCGGTAAAATCCGAAGAGAAACGAACGACGAAAACGAAGAAACGACTCCGTTCATGTTACAGCACGGGACATCGCCACTCCGCGTTGAGGAATCCTTAGCGTGAAGTGGTCACCTCGACTCCGTGTGCGGACCGTGATTGCTCCAATTGAACGTCGGCCAGAATTGGTCTGGGCCCCACCAATACCAATTGGTGTCTAGTTAAAAAATCCGGACGAGTTTCCAATGCTATGTAATTGTCTGGCAGTTGGGCCAACAATTCGTCAAGATGTTTTTCGGGGGTCACAATCAATGATCCAGGTCGATGAACCAATAGTTGTTCGACGGTGGCACGCGGTTTCACTTGCCAATCATGTGCACGGGCAAACGGATCGACTTGCGTCGCACTCGGAGCTATGGAGGGACCGTTAGCGGACGATCGTTCGCTCCGCACAAGCACTGGTTCCGATGGAAGTGCTAGTTCCCAGATTGGTTGGCCGGCATAAAAAACCCATGTGGATTCTAGATCGCGATAACCTGCCAGGATGGCTCCATCGCGTTGATGTTCGCGGGCGACTCGCCATAAGTCGTCCGTGGAGCGAAATTGGGATACATAGCTTGTAGCAAAACCAAACGACACGACGGCGAACAACCAACTGGTGACAAACATCACTTGTGCGGCCCGACGCAGTTGTTGCTTTTCGTAGAAAATCGCGGCCAGCACGGCACCGAGGACCAACACTCCCCCCAAAGCTGGCAGCCAGCCGACTGGCCAATCCATAACGTTGACGAACAGATAAACCACAGCCGCCGACAGTCCGATCCCGGCAAGTGCCCAAGTTGCGAAACCGGCGCGCAGCCAAAACGGATGGAGTCGCCATGTTGACTGACTGAGCTGCGTGGGGACCATTGCCAAGAGCAACGCGACAGCCGGATAACACGGTGTCACGTAGCTGGGCAATTTCGTGGAAGCGAGCGAGAAGACCGCGACCTGCAAACCAACCCAGACCGCGGCCAAGGTCCACGCGTTCGACCAACGACCGTCCGGCAATGCAACTCCCACGGGATCGGAACTTGGGCTCTTTTGTGCGGCCGACACGACCATCGATCGGGCCAATCCACGCCAAACCAGGATCGCAGGTACAGCTAAAATACTCCAGGGAAACACGCCCATCAGAATTGCCAACGGATAAAACCACCAGCCACCACGATGGCCTTCCATGGCCGATGTCGCTCGTTCCAAGTGTTCGCGGAAGAAAAACAGTTCGAGAAATTCACCGTCCGTCCTCAATCCAACCCACACGAACCAAGGGACACTAATGACGGCGACCATCAAAACCAACCACCAAGGCTGCATTTGCCAGACCGTTCGGAAGAATCGCCCCGGATGCAGCACGGATCCTGTCCGGTAGAGCAACCAGGTCAAACGGGTATGGCGCTGTACCGGTGTTGTCGGGTAAAACACGCCAACAGACGACTCGATCAAAATGAATAGGCCGATGACGATTGTGGGCAAAACAAACCCGACGGGTCCCTTGGCCAGAACGCCCAAAGCCATCGCTGCATAAACCAGCAAGGCACCTCCACCGGTTGGGAACCAAACGCCGGGGCGCCGCAAACGGTCAGCCCGCCCCTGAGCCAAAACGTCGTCCCAATTCGTTCCCATGGACGGTTTGAACGTCAACATGACGTACGCGGCGATCGCCAGTGTTGAGCAAAAGATCAGTGGTGCATCGGGTGTGGCGGCGCGAGCGGCCAACGTAAACATCAACGAGGTTGATAAGATCAGAGCGGTCCAACGAGCAATCGTCGGGAACAACAAATGCCGAACCCACAAATACGTTAGAAGAACCGTGCCCACCCCTAACGCCGCCGACCAGAATCGAACGGCGAATTCATTGACGCCAAATACAGAAATCGCCGACATCATCAACCAATAGGTCAACACCGGTTTTTGGCCGCGTAGTTCATCGTTGAACATCGGCGTGACCCAATCGCCACGTTGCAACATCTCCACGGCGCAACCAGCGTTGCGGGGTTCGTCGCGATCCCAAAGCCGAGCGCCGCCTAGATTGACAAAAAAAACGGACGTAGCCACCAGCAGCAGACCGACCACGTCCCACGCGTTGCCCTGACGCGAGCGGAACGCCGAACTCGAATCCATTTTCTGAATCATTGCAAACGCTTCCTTGCGTCACCGCCCGCCCGAAGTTATCGGAACGGTTTCAGGGTTTCTCTCGTGGTGCCAACAGTTGTGCCAACTTATTTATCACCGGTCTCCAAGACCGCCATAAACGCTTTTTGAGGAATGTCGACGTTCCCCACGGACTTCATCCGCTTCTTGCCTTCCCGTTGCTTGGCCCACAGTTTCTTCTTCCGCGAGATGTCGCCGCCGTAGCACTTTGCGGTTACGTTTTTCCGCATGGCTTTCACGGTCTCGCGGGCGATTATTTTGCCACCAATCGCCGCTTGCACCGCGATTTCGAACATGTGGCGGCTAATTTCTTCCTTCAATTTCTTGGCAACCACTCGACCGCGTCGTTCCGCATCGTCTCGGTTGCAGATGATGCTCAGTGCGTCAACGCGATTCCCGTTCACCAAGATATCGACCCGGGCTAAACTCGCTGGTTGATATCCGATCAGTTCGTAATCCATCGTGCCGTAACCACGGGTCGAACTCTTGAGTTTGTCGTGGAGGTCATAAATAACTTCCGCCAAGGGCAGGTCGTAAGTTACAAGCATACGTCCACCCAAATACTCTTGGCCGGCTTGCACTCCCCGCCGCTCTTGGCAAAGTTTCATGATGGTTCCAACATATATTTCCGGAACCAAGAAGTTGCACCGAACGATCGGTTGACGGAACTCGGCGATTTCGCCTTGATCTGGGACGTCTTGAGGTTTATGGATTTCAATGACTTCCCCGCTACGGAGTAGAATCTCGTAGGTCACGTTCGGTGCGGTTTGCACCAGATCCAAATTGGCTTCTTGTTCCAGTCGCTGCTGGATAATCTCCATATGAAGCAGACCCAAAAAGCCACAGCGGAAGCCAAAGCCAAGCGCATCACTGGATTCAGGTTCAAATTCAAAACTCGGATCGTTGATTTGAAGTTTTATCAGCGAATCACGCAACTCCGAGAATTCTTGTCCGTCCGACGGATATAGTCCGCAGTAAACCATTCGCTTGGGTTTCTTGTAGCCCGGTAATGGCGGGGCCGCGTGATCGCCCGGAATGCTAACGGTGTCTCCGGTATCCACTTCGGTCAATGATTTGATATTGCAGATCAAGTAGCCCACTTGGCCCGCAGACAGTTTTTGCGAGGCGACTCGTTGTGGCCGAAAATGCCCAAGTTCCAAAACGTCGTGATTTTCTCCGACCCGCAAGAATCGAATTCTTTGGCCTTTGTTGATTTCGCCTTGAATCATTCGAACGTAGGTCACCACACCACGGTAGTCGTCGTAATGTGAGTCGAACACCATCGCTTGTGGCGGTCCATCGAGCGCGCCTTTTGGGGCTGGTAATCGTGTGATGATCGCATCCAACAGACCTTGAATCCCGAGCCCCGTTTTGGCACTGCACCTTAGAATCGACTCAGGCTCGACACCTAGCACCTGCACGATCTCTTCGGCAACTTCGTCGGCGCGGTGGTGTTGTAAGTCGATCTTGTTGATCACCGGGATAATTTGGAGGTTTTGGTCCAAAGCGGCATACGTGTTGGCCATGGTCTGCGCTTCAATTCCCTGAAACGCGTCGACGACCAATAGCGCTCCTTCACAACACGCCAACGACCGGGATACTTCATAATGAAAATCAACGTGGCCTGGGGTGTCGATCAGGTTCAGCTCATATTGTTGCCCGTCGCTGTGCTTGTAATCCATCGTGACCGCTTTGGCCTTGATGGTGATTCCCCGTTCGCGTTCCAACTCCAGGTCGTCCAATAACTGATTTTTCATCTCGCGAAGCGAAACGGTGCCCGTGTGTTCCAGCAAGCGATCGGCCAAGGTACTCTTCCCATGGTCGATATGCGCAATGATGCAAAAGTTACGAATTCTGTCTTGGGGCATTAGGCTTAGTTTCAAAAGGGTATTGCCCCCCATTCGGTCGTTTCAGCGTCCACACAAAACCATGACGCTGGTGCGTTACCGCAATTCTACTGGAGGGGCCAGCCTAATCTTATTCGAAGATAGCCAATCTGGGGAGGTGGAAATCGGCCTCGACCTGGGCTTTGTTGGGTCGAAAAGGCCCGAAGTCCCAATTACCCACCCGTAAGAATGTCGTGGTTCGCTCCGCGAACCAACAATGGATCGCGGAGCGATCCACGACATTGCCCCAGGCGATTGTAGCGGTTTGCTCCGCAAACCGTCATTGGCTCCCAGCGATCAACGATGACCGGACGATTTCGCAGCTGCCCGAGCCAATCCGGCGGCCCCGATATAGCCCGCGTCTCCTCCTAACGAGGCAAAATCGATGACAATTCGCTGCGCCAACAGCGGAAATGCATGCCGATCAACGCCCAACTTGATTCGAGCCAAGAATTGCCGCCCCAACGGATGTTGC
>JAEUIP010000366.1 GCA_016795075.1 Planctomycetaceae bacterium
CAACAACATCAAACCAGCGACTAACGCACCATTAAACCATGTGTGCATTTGAATGGGCTGAATCCAATTGCCGGGCGTAAATCCTGTATCGCACTTGACCCGATTTACGTACCAGACCCAACCATAGATCGTCATCCCCGCGGATACCATTTGGACGATATGCACGAACCAAGTCGTTGCCAACTGAGGATGCGGGGATACGACCAACAACAAAAGTTGAAATACAACAATGGACCTCAGCAAGTAGGACCCCGCAATCGTCAACAACCGCTGTCGCTGGCTGATACCATGCAACAACACGGATGCAAGCATGATTGCGACGGGAATACCATACGAAACATCCGGTCGCATTTGGCCCAACCACGTTTCTTGCGGCGATAGACCGCGAACTTCCGGTCCAACGGTTAGAAATCCAGCGACTGCTGTTCCGGTAATTAGAAACAAACCAATCACGCCGCCAATGACACTTGTGTACACGATCGTTAAACGCGCAGACGACTCCAGCCAAAACGCACCACGAGGCTGAATCGCTTCATCCATGTTCACATTACGAACCGACGATTGTTCGCTACTTGAAATCCGCAGGGCAGACCAACACCAAGGGACGATCGCCACCGATAGGCTTCCCAGCGCCAACAGCCAGCGAACCGCGGAGGCACCTCGAATGTCCGCATCCCATCGAGCTCCTTGAGCGGCCCATATCAACAAGAACAGAAGACTCCCCAAAATCAAACACTCAAACCTGGTAATTCCGGTAGACGGGGCTTTGGCAATCCGCCGACCACTGCCGCTGACGAGCAACAAAACGGTCCAAAAGGCCAAGACGGCCGTTGTCAAGTTCACCGTTTCACTCATCTGCCAAGACGGCACCATCCAAGTGGCCGCGACGGCCCAAATCTCTCGTTTCACTGTATCGGTTAAACCCAATGCGACCATGACAAGCAACGACAAGGGGCCGGCCGCCAACACAATTTCGCGAGGCATAACGGGAACCTGCCAAGTTTCGGGACGCCAATCTTTTAACCAATTCCCGACGGCAATCAATTGCATGGCCAAACACCAAACCGCTATCGCACCCGCGACCCAATACGCCCATGTACCGGACCCGATTTGCGATGGCTGCTCGACCGTCGCTTGAAAACACAGACCAGTGAAAAAGAACACGCTGAGCAGTGTGAAGACTTCGCACCAAAATTGACGATGGCTGGGGTGAAGAAATATGCCCAAAAGCCCCATCGAGAAAATGACACTCCCCAAGATCAATCCAGAATGGGTCGCCGGTTCCTCGGTCAAAGTCAACGTCGCAAACAGCAGTCCCAGTAAACCTAAGACGATCCCGATCGTTGAAAATCGCAGATCGGGTTCCAACTCGCGGTGCGTCGTACGATCATCCGCTCCCCATGTCGATGATCGGCAAAACTGCAAACAAGCCGCGGCCGCCAACACAGTCAGTGAAAGCGCAAAGGCCAACTGAACTTGCAAACGGCCACTTAGTCCGGCTTCTTGGATACGAGCCACCACCTCTCGATTTCCGAAACAAGTTTCGAAGCTGGCCGCGAATGTCAACAGACCTCCGACAACGGTCAACGCAGTCGTTCCGACGCGTCGATACCCGCCCCACAAGGCCGTGCCTATCACGAACAGTGATACCGCATGCAGCAGAAGCGTGCCAATCATCGAGTCCCAGAAGTCAGCTGTCGGGCGATAGGCTCCGATCAGCCCCACTACACTGCCAGCTCCCACAAATCCAACAGCTGTCAACGAATTCCACCGACGAATCTGACGAGACGTTGCGCGAGGAGCAACTTTACCAGAACCGGCCGCTTCACTTTCTGGAGTCGAGAAAAGTTGTTGAAACCAAGTCGTTGTGGCTGCAAGAACTCCACCAACCACCAAGAACATCACAGCGGAGCGACCATTGACCATCAGTTCGAATAGCTGGCCAATCGAGATCACATCAGCCCAGTCGACGGCTCCGATTGCAAATCCTCGCCCCAACAGCAGGACGGTCAACCCGAAACCTGCACCGACGGGCACAAACCAATAGCGTCGAAAACAAAGGGCACAGAATAATGCGGTCACCGAGTAGACCATGGAAATCAATAACAGGTCGCGCGGGCAGCGTAATGTCCAGGCCACCAAAACGACCAATGCAAACGACAACAAGCCCGCGACACCGTGCCCAATCAAGTTTTGAGTCAACAAAGTGGGAGCCCGCATCACTCGATTCAAACTGACGATCATCCCGAGTAAACCCAAGACCCAAACAGCGGTCATTGGCGACAACGAAGACAGCAACTGCGGTGAAGGCTGTTTCATCAGGTAAAGCGCGTACACATTGCCTAGCGCAAACAACGTGATGCCAGACAGAATCCAAGCCCGCGCCGGCGTGTGCCCAGTTGCTCGGCCGTGTTTCACCAAACGCCAGGCAAAGGCTCCATAAACTCCCGCCAAGACCGCGGCGATCGGCAGGAACGTCCAACCACGCGCCACGTCTTGTTCCGCTGCCGGTAACCGATTCAAGACAACGATGCTGAGGCCAATGAGCATCACGGGCACGACCAATGCCCAATGTCCTTTCCGCAACAAGAACCGAGCAGCGGACCATGTGATCCAACCTGTACCCATCGTTCCCGATACCACGGCAATCCACAGCCATGGATCAGTTAGCGGACGGCGACTGTCCGTATCGGCGTTGAACAAGACGCCGGCCAAGAAATTAAGTGGTACGAGTAACAGACTAATGAGTAGTAGTCCGCGACTGGTGCTTCGCAATCGCCAACGTTTTAATGTGTAGACACCCGCGTAATGAACCGCCAGACTGATCATCAGAAACAATAACGCCGGGAAGTAGGGGATCGTGTCCTGCAGTTCTCTCCGCAAACTGATGACTAAGCCGAGTGCGCTGCCGACAATGAGAATGCCACTCGCCAATTCACCCCAGTGAATGTTTCGCTCCTCCATGAAGCTATGGCTCCATTCAGCCAAAGATTTGCGAGGTTTGCGCGGCTCTGGGTCCGGCATGTCCCAAGGCGCAGGTGTTGAAGGAGCCGAGGGGCGGGCAGAACGATCCGATTGAGCAATTGTCGAAATCGGCGGAGATGTTCCCACAATCGAGGCCGTTACGACGGATTCGTCGGCGCGCGTCGACGCTGCCAACGGAGCCGTCACTGCTGAACTTGCAATCGAACTGGGAGTCGAAACTTTGTTCGAAAAAATGACCGGGCTTGTTGAGGGTCCCGCGGCTTCCCGCTGATCAACGCCACTAGCAGCGAACGGTTGCGACTCGGCTACCGAGCCAGATGGAATAATCAATGGCTGCTTGGATTGTTCGCGCGCTGCGGTTGGTTCTGACAACGCCCGCTTCAGTTCCTCGCATTTCGCAGCGCTAATTTGGTTTTGTTCGCGAAGATCATCGTACAGTCGAGCCAGTACTCGCGGCCAATGTTCGGGCGGCAATCCTGAAAACAGACTGCGAATTCGCATGACTCGATCGAAGATGTTCTTTGGGTCGTCAACCGCCGCATCGCTTCGGTTACTCGATGTCGGTTTCCGCTGCGTCAATGCTTTGATAAACAGGACGACACCGGCCACTAATGCGGCGAAGATCAAGAAGCATACGAAACATCCCAAGAAATCTTCGAGCCGCATCCGGTCACCCGCGTCTAAGAGCAAGCCGTGTCAACCTTGCTTGCTCGCCAGGATCAAGAGCAATGGGGATCAGGCGGACCGACGGAACGCTTCTTCATGGATTATAACTGAATCTGGAGTGGTATTTGCCATTAACTCTCGAGATTCTGGCGTTTCAGCCTGCGAAATTGGGATAACGTGCGCAATTGACGCCGCCGACACGGTTTTCCCGCTAGTCCGTTCTTCGGCTTCGCAAAGGCCGACGATTGCATCGATATAGTCAAACATCGAGTGGTCGGCCACGAAATCGAACCGTCGCATTCGGAGACTCTCCCGGAGACCTCGCCAATTGTCGATAAGTCGCCCCGACCAATTGAGCTCTCTCAGTTGCCCCCGATAGTCCAGGTACAATTCCTGACCACAGTGTCGATACCCCAACCAAGTGGGCGGGACGGTCGGAACAATGTCGTTATTGTTGACCCAGCGATGGTGACGTAGACGAGTAAAGTGCACGTACCGTTGGTCGCCCACACGGGGGCTCCCATACGTGAACAACTCTTCAGGGTTGGACTTGATGAACGACAGCTTGCACCGACCGGCACATATGGTCGCCATGGCTCCTCCCAACGAATGACCAGCAAACCACAAGGGTTTGCGATTTCGCAACAAAGCTTTTTCTAAACGCGGCCACAGCTGATCCATTTCCCGTTTGAACCCACGATGAACCTTACCAACCGACTCGGCGACCTCCATCCACAAATTGACATTCGCTCGGATATCGTTCCAATCGTGTGGCTCGGTTCCTCGACAAATGATGATCGCATCCCACCGGTTGTCGAACCAATAGGCTTGAGCACCGTCTTGATCAAAGAACATGTGTCCGGGAAATCCTAGTCGGGCTGCCGCGGGAGCGCACGAGTCTGGCGGCAGATACGCAAGCATCGACAATTCGGCGAGAACCAAACTGCGACGAAGAAAAGACAGCGACTTCAGCGGGCCTTGCACATGTGAATAAAGATGCAACTGGTTGCTCTGCTGCAAATGCTGCCTCGTGGTCCCTTTCACTTTGGACATACGCAACGTTCCCGTCCAGAAACTCGGGCAAATCGACACACCGTGCTACTACATATTTCTCGCAAATAAGGCAAGATCATCCCAACAATTTAGGTGCCACCCATTAATTGACGGTCAGTTTAGGTGCATCAGTTTAGGTGCCATCCATCATTAGTGATTCACCGACAGTAAATTAGTGCCGCCTAGCTAAGTGAGACTTTGACAGGTCACCGATAGGTGCCACCCACCTAAGTGAGGCTTTTGCAACGTAAATTTGGCGACCTTTTGTTGCGAGCGGGACCGCCGAGCCATTAGAGTCACGGGGG
>JAEUIP010000367.1 GCA_016795075.1 Planctomycetaceae bacterium
TGGGCCGTACCGGCAATTGACTCCTGACACCTTTACCAGACCCGACCCTAAATTTAGACGTTGACAAAGCACTAGCGCGGTTTCGGACCGAAGCAGGGTCCCTCGAGTTTCAAGAAAGCGATCCTCGATGCGCCGAGGCGATCCTCCGTGCCATGAGATATCCGTCCCATTGCCATTTGCGTCCCATTTTGAGCTAAGATCAATGATTGGGCTGGAGTTTGGTTCGAGCGAAAGTGCCAATCATGTGTGGTCGATTCAATTTGCACACGGCGCCCCGCGAATGGGCAACTGCCCTTTTGCCCGGCTTCGATGTGAAATTACTCCCTGAAATTAGTCCTCGCTACAACATCGCTCCCACGCAGACCATCCCGGTGGTTCGTCAACTAAAAGGGCCTTTGACGCATGACGGACTGTTCGCACCGACCGCGGTCGGTTTGCCTGATTCCACCGATGTTCGCGAACTAAGCCTTCTCCGATGGGGGTTGATTCCCGGTTGGGCGAAAGACCTCGCAATTGGCGCTTCGATGATCAATGCTCGCAGCGAAACCGCGCATGAGAAGCCTTCTTTTCGCAAGCCGCTCTCCGTCCGGCGATGCTTGATTCCCGTCGACGGTTATTACGAATGGCGTCGCAACGGCAAATCCAAACAGCCATTTCATATTCATTCGCGCGACGGAAAGACACTGTTTTTCGCGGGACTTTGGGATTCCAACAAACAACTGAACCCCGGCTTACCAGCCATGCTTTCATGCTCCGTCTTGACCACCGCCGCACGACCGGATCTCGCCGCTATCCATGACCGGATGCCGGTTTTCGTACCACGGGATTTCTGTGAAGCTTGGTTATCCTCTGAACCCGACGGTCGCCAAGTTCTGGAGCATGTCTTGTCCGTCGGCGATCGCCAAGAGTTTATCGTCGAGCCAGTTTCCGATTACGTCAACAACGCTCGCCACGAAGGGCCCAAATGTATCGAGCCCCAACCGTCCAGCGAATAAGAATGTCCAATAGTCGCCGCGTTTGCCCAGATGCAACTCAGAAAAACGGCTTGGGCCTACTCCATGGCGCAAGCCCGGCGTCCTATCACACACGACGCACAGGAATTATTTCAACTCGGCGGTCATTCGGTGGAAGTTTTGCACGCATTGGCCGACTTCCGGTAGCGAGTTCAACCAATTGTGTTCGTACTCGACGGAAATCGGTCCACTGAACTTTTGCCGCTTCATCTCGGCCAAAATCGCTGGCACGTCGCCTACTCCGTCACCCCACGGTACATCGTGAGCGCCACTTCCAAATTTGTTCAAATCTTTGAAGTGCATGCTAACAATTTTTCCGTCCAACTTGCGCAAACATTCCACGGGGTTCAGATCGCTTCGCAACCAATGCCCTGTGTCGGCACAAGCACCGATCCATTCGCTGCGCCCTTCGAGGGCTGCAACGATCGTGTCTGGGTTCCAATAGATCGACGGTTTCGGATGGTTATGCAAACCGACCTTGATCTTGAATTCTTGGCACAGTTTTTCGATCGTATCAAACGCCGTTCGGTCAACTTCCGTATTGATCACGAGGACTCCCATCGTTTGACACCATTCAAACGTCTTGCGGCTTTCGGCCTCCTCAGCACTTAAGCCCACAACACCAAACGCCGTAATCTTGATGCCGGTCTCTGCCAGTTTCTTCTTCACGCTGGCAATCTGATCGGCCGACATTCCTGGTCCCATCGCTCCTTCGATGTCGGCGGCAATTTTTTGCCCGGGGAACGCTTCGACATATTTCAGACCCACACTGTGGGCCTTGTCGACAGCCTCGAAAAAGGTGAACCGATTAAAAGTGTAAGTCTGGGTGCCCAACATCCAGCCCATGGCTTCCGCCGCCGAATCGTCCGGCCGTGCTTGTTTCGTAGGCTCGTCTTGAGCGGAACTTCGAGAAACGGATCCAACGACCAAACATAGTCCGACCAAGATCAGGCCAACACCCCAAGTTTTCGGTACCCAATAATTCATTTTTTGCTCTCACAGATTACGGAAAAAACAACTGCCTCGCTTTATCGCCTCCGTGTCCATTGTAACCGACTGGAAGGAGCAATGTGTGTGACCGCTTTTCCGAACAGATTGGTTGGTTAGGAGAATATCCCTAATTCGTTATCTCGGCGATGTGAATGGAACATGGAGGTCTCCGCTGTAAATTGCTCGGTGCGCTGTTGAACTGCGTAACGAAACAACTGCTTCTGACAATGGAATTCTGCCTGATCGCCACGTTGTACCGGCCAATAGGAACCATCGGGCTGAAGCCGCGTTGCTTTGACGTTGTCCTGGAAATAAAAGTCCAACATATCCAGCAGGTATCGCTTGCAAGTTTCATCTTCGATGGGGGTCAACAATTCAATCCGCCGATCCAAGTTGCGGGCCATCAGGTCGGCGCTCGAAATAAAGACACGCCGGTCACCACCGTGATGGAAGTAAAAGATTCGCGAGTGTTCGAGGTATCGGTCCACAATGCTGGTGACGTTGATTCGGTCGCTAAGTCCCGGTACGCCCGGTCGCAAGCAGCAGATCCCGCGCACATTCAAGTCGATCGGAACTCCCGCTTGGCTCGCTTGATACAGGGCCCCAATAATCGTCGGATCCACTAACGAATTGACCTTGAGACGAATTCCACTCGGCAAATCACTCGAAGCATTTTGGATTTCTACCAAGATCATTTCCAGGATTCGCTGGCGCAAACCCAGCGGAGCCATCGACAACTGCTGCATGGGTTGCGGGATCGACATCCCTGCGATGGCGTTGAAAAAGCTAATCGCGTCGCCGCCAATGACATCATTGCAGGTGAAGTAACTGACATCCGAATAGAGTGTCGAAGTGGCTTCGTTATAATTCCCGGTCGCGATATGGCAGTATTGCCGAATGCCATCCGGATCTCGGCGGACTACCACACAAATTTTGGCGTGTGTTTTTAATCCTCGCACGCCGTAGATCACATTGACGCCAGCTTGTTCCAGGCTGCGGGCCCACTTGATGTTGCGCTCTTCGTCAAACCTCGCCTTCAGCTCTACAATCGCCGTCACGTGCTTCTGATTAAATGCGGCTCGTTCGAGGGCTTTGACGATTTGACTACGACTACTGGTTCGATACAAGGTCTGCTTGATCGCCAAGACGTCGGGATCTTCCGCTGCGGTTTCCAAGAACCGGACAACCGGATCGTAAACTTGATACGGGTGCAACAAAATCCGATCGCCGTCGCGGATTACATCAAAGATATTTCGCTCGACAGAAAAACACGGTGAATCCTGAGGCGGCCAAACTTCAAATTTCAAGCCATCGTAACCGGGCAAACCAGCAATTTTGAACCAGTCCTTGAGACGTATAGGGCCGTGGGTTTCAAACACATGCAAGTCATCGACATGCAGGCATTTCATCAAGAATTCCCGGGTTGCTGGATCGGCGTGAGCTTCTAGTTCAAGACGAACGCAGCTGCTCTCTTTGCGTTCCGCCAAGATTTCTTGCATACCGTGCAGCAAATCAAACGCCCCATCTTCGTCGACGCGCATGTCGGCGTTACGCGTGATCCGAAATGCAATGCAGTCGCGAACCGTTTGGCCAGGAAAAAACTCGCCGACGAATTTCTTGATCACCGATTCCAACAGCGCATAACCGTGGCCACTTTCGACCGGTACGGTCACGAAACGGTCCAACTTCCGCCCGAGCGGCACAATCGCAAACCGACAACTGGGTCGTTCTTCTTCCGAAAGTTCGTTGGGCTGTTGATACCAATCTCCGCCCAACATCTTGGTTGGGTCCCAGGCTAACTGAACCGCCAAAGCCATTTCCGAATCATTGAGCAATGGAAAATTCTGGTCGGCATCGATCGCAATCGGACTTAGCAACGAAACGACGTTTTCTTCGAACCAATGCCGTAAGAAAGCATGCTGCTTCCGGGACCATTGATCAGGTTCGAGCTGAGTAATCCCGTTCTGGAGCAATCCCGTTTGGAGTTGCTCAAAACACTGATATTGCTCGGCCATCAATCGCCGTACTCGATCCCCCGCGACTTGCAAGAGTTTTTGCGGGCGGTAGCCCGTCACGTCCGGTCGTTCGTGCTTGGAGCCAATCAAGATCTGCAAACTGCCAATTCGCACCATGAAGAATTCATCGAGATTGGAGCCGGTAATTGCGAGAAACTTCACCCGTTCCAACAAAGGATTGGCCGGGTCGTGCGCTTGATTGAGGACACGTTGGTTGAACTCCAACCAGCTCATCTCACGATTCAACAATTGGTCCGGTTCTGGTGTCTTGATCTGGTTCATTGCTCGCACCTACCGAAAATACTCGACAGCGTTTTGGAAGACGCCCAGTCCATTTTGGGCCCAATCGGTTGGCCAGGCGGTACCTTCCCCCAGCCCTCGTGCGGCCAAGCGGGTCCACTGGAAATGCTGTGTCCGAGTGATATGCCGCTCGGGGTGCGGCATCAACCCCAAGATACGCCCCGAAGGGTTGCAGATACCTGCTAAATCCAATAGTGAGCCGTTCGGATTTGCGGGCCAATCTCCGAGCGACGGTTCTTCGGGTTCCGGCGCCACGTAACGTAACGCTGTTTGCTCTTGGCTAACGAGTTCGGCGGTCGTTTCCGGGCTATCGGTCAAGAATTTTCCTTCGGCATGCGCCATGGGCATCACCATTCTCTGGATTCCCTTGAGAAACACGCATCTCGAGGATGCGGTTTCCAAATAGACCCAGCGATTCAAGAAGTGCCCGCAATCGTTGGTCGCCAACGTGGCCCGTCGCACCCCATCCGTTCGAGGCGAAACCAAAAGACCGCAACTCAGCAAAATTTGAAAGCCATTACAGATTCCCAAGATCAATTTCCCATCGTCGTGGAATTGGCGTAGGATCTCACCCAGTTGCTGCTCCAATTTGTAGCCGAAGACTCGCCCTGCACCCAAGTCATCGCCGAAACTAAACCCACCTGGCAGGCACATCACTTGAAAATTGTGTAACAGTGACGGTT
>JAEUIP010000368.1 GCA_016795075.1 Planctomycetaceae bacterium
GGTCGGGAACTCCGATTCGGGAGATTCGTATCCCGGCTCGGCGTCGTTTTTCCACGTCTCGGTTGCCTCAGGCCCGTGATCGTGCTCATGGGCGTGTTCTTGCTCATCCCAAACCGGTTGATACTCGTGAAATGGTTGAATCACGACCGCCGGTGTAGGCAAGTTCAAGACGGCTTGCTCGACAGGTTTTTGGAGGGATGCGGGCAACGGAATAGCCAAGGCATCAAAGTCGCCTTGCAACATGAGCCGCCTAACCTCCCAGGCAAAATCGCCACTGCCGTGAACGACCGGGAAAACGCTGACTCGCGGGCCAATCTTTAATAGTGCAGGATGGTTCCAGGCCATTTTTGTCCGTTCCAACGTTCGCCATTCACTCGGTGCCCCATAGTCTAGCCGTTCGGGCCGCGTTGAATAGACGCGGTTTGCACGAGTCGTTCGGCGGCCTCGCTGCCTAACAGCGTTGTGAGCGGACGGTACGGTGCCCAACCCATGATCCGACGTTTCTGCTCCGGGACTGGACCACCGGTTCGCCCACAAACTTGGCAGAGAGACACGTTTGCAGCCATTGCCGTGCCACAGTGACTACAGTGCGGACTGAGCCACCAATCCCGGCCATCCGAGAAACCGCGAGGAATGTACTCAGTTTCCAAGTTATTGCCATGTTTCAAAGCCAAGCTCGCTGCCGCACAAAATTGATGCCAACCCGTTAACGAAAGCTCTTCTTCTTGCGGGCCGGTTGAAGGCCCGCCCTTCAAGTCGTCGATCAGAGCCAAGATCCGTGCACGGTCCCATTGAACGACCATTTCACGAGAAAACCAAAGCCTTTGCCAAAGTTCTGCCGGTGTTCTTGCACCGACCAACTGGCGAAGTTTCCCGCCCTCGAATAGAGGGCCAACAACCGCATCAATCAACGCATCATTTTTAGTTGGAGCGACTTTCGCGCTTGACCAAGTCGGACGCAATATCGGCAATCGCGAAGAACTTAGCGTTCGCGTTTGTTCGCTCAGTTGTGGCAAGCTGCCGAACACCAAAACTTGGCTACATCCCGCCAGGGACACCGAGTTTGTCGCAGCGACCGCATGTCTTGGTGCATTGGCGGGACATTGAGTACATGCGTTGATAGTGGCTTCGAGTCCGCCAAATACTTGCGTTGCCTCGGCCAGCGAAAATGCCAATGCTTGATCGCGATGGTTTCCGAGGATCCGCCGATCGTTTGCCACAAGAACCGCCCAGTCCTCCTGGACGTTACCCAATCGCCACGACTCGTCGATCGCTTCCAACGGCTTGAAACATTGGTGGATCGCGACCGGCGTCTTGGGCGCTCGATAGCTCTGGGCAAAGTGTTCCAGCAATGGGCAATGATGGACCAAACGCCACACGACCATCGCGGGAGTCTCGCCTAACCACCGACACCGCACCCCCGAGCCACATGGACGGCTAACATTTGCCCTTGTATTCATCGCTACCTTATATTTCTGGCGCCGCAACAACTTCCAAACGATCGGCGCACTGCTGTCGTCTCATTCTGAGCTAAGGGAGCGTTCGTTTATTTGCTGCGACGGCGGAGTTTTTCTTGTAACGCGAGTTTCAGAGACAGGAGCTCGGCTTCCGGACGCTTGATCAGTTCGTCACGGTCCGAAACAGATTCGCCAAGGATCTCCTGAAGCATCATGATCATTCCCGCGACGGTTCCCATTTCGACGCCCTCTTCACGTCCCTCTTCACGTACGGAAGTCATGACCCACTCGTAATCCCGCTGAGCTTTTTCGCGTTGATCGTACATTAGCCGGTCCTCTGTCTTCATTGCGATCTTTTCCAAAGTATCAATCGCCACGTCGAATTCTTCGCCAGGCAACAACTCCCGCAAAGTCCATGCGTCGCAGTCTTGCGCTTTCAAGAGTAGAAACGCCCATTGTTCGATCTTTGTCCGCTGCCGTATGGTTGCCGCATCTAAATTATACTTCGTTAACTCGATCGTGTGTACCGCAACCGCCCGATCAATGGTTTTTCCGCTCTGAACATCGAACATTTCAAACTTGTGGTGGGCCTGCTCCGAGTCAGTGAAAATTCGATGCCCCGCCAAACATATCGAAATCGAGTCAGAGATGTCGCCATAGCTATGACCTTTCCCAATCTGCTCGACGTACATGCTGCATGCGTAGTAGACCAATCTTTGCAGCAACCCAGGAAACGCCGCCACTTGGATTTCAACGTTCAGCGACCTTCCCGCACTGTCACGGCAGCGAATGTCCAAGACTATGGACTTGGCCTCTGCAAATTCCTGATAATTGAACGGGTTTAGAATCGTGACTTCCACGATCGGATTGGGAAGTTGCAGGATCGCATGGAGCAGTCCAATCAAGGCCTGTGAATTCTCTGGCGATCCGAATATCTTCTTGAAGGCGAAGTCAATGGTTGGTCGAATTCCCAATGCCATTTCAGAACCTATTTTCAATCTCGCTGTCGGGCAACCAAACGAATGCCGATTATACGGCGTCTGGGGACAGCGGAATATCAGCCTTTCCCCGAGTGCCTTGACTAATCCAAAACTTCGGGTCTGGTAAAGGTTTCAGGAGTCAATTGTGCGCAGCATTCGATGGGCTGTAGCGACAATTGACTCCTGACAACTTTAAAAAACGCGACCCTGAAATTTGACTTTGCCAAACCACTTGAAAGGGTTGGCACAAACCGCTCCTGCCTTTTTGATCCAGAATTTTCAGGCCCACCAAAGGGGCGAAATGCACAAACACTTGGACTAATTGGAGCCCCGTTCAGCATTGCTCGGCTTCCCGGTCAAATGCGGTGAAACCGAGATTGAATCGAATTGCGGTCAGCCCTTTTGCAATCGTTGCTGGATATTGCGAAGCATCTTTTGCTCTAATTCGATATCGCGACCAATCGAAAACCAACGCAGTTTGGAGTTGGCGTCTTGAAAGTTAGCGGTAGAGTCTTGCAGCGAATCCATCGCCAGGTCGTGCCGAGGCAGTCCGCTGGTGACCACGGAATGATCCGGCGGGTGCCGATCCTCTAATTCCTTGTAGACCTTGACGTCAATCAAGTAGCCCTGACCATCCGGGATGACTCGAACTTTTGCCCAGCGCCGAATCGTTTGCAGGGTTCCTAGTCGTCGTTCCTCGAGAGTTGCTGCATCGCGACGCCACGGCTCAAAGACGCTAGCCCCGATCTTTGGCTGGGTTTCGATCCATCCTTCCATCAAGACATTGTCCATCAGCGCGATCCGCTGTTCGCGACGAATCTGGAAGTAATCGTCCACTTCGTCCGAGACCTGATCCATCGCAAACTCTCGGTCGCACGCTGGGACGTACAACGGATTCGCCAATTGCGGGTATTGGCTAGCGTTCTTCTCTTCTTGCCTCAAATTCCACAGTCGGCATCCGCTAGCGGTGGAAAGAAAACACCAAGTAAAAAACACGACCAACAGTGGCCGATTCCTGAGGATCGCCCGTACCTCGAAGAAAATCGAGCTCGCCAAGTTTTCAACCAAATGTTCTTCAGGGAGTCGAACGGCCACGTACTTGCCTCAGTTATGAGCTTATCCCCAAAGGAGTCTGGCCCTTTGGAGGCGTCGTCAAATTTGTCGTTTCATTACCGCGTCACCAGAGCGGGTCAGCCCCTGTTGGGATTGGCTCGAAGTCCCCACTGGCGGTTGCCGAATCATGACAACGCTCCGTTCTGATAGCAGCTTTTCCAGATTGACTCAAGGTGAATTCACAACGATCCCAACGAACGCTTGGCCCCTCAACTCCCGGGGGCTTTGCGGATACGATAGGGCGCTTCGGTTTTGAAGCCAGTTCCCGCGCGCCTAGGAGATACAAAATGCAAACCGCCAGCGAAATCAAGCAAGCCCAATTGGCGCTCAAGACAACTTACCAACAGAACTCGGCGATGGCCCAAACCCAACTGCGAGCACGGGTTGTGGTGAACCCGGAACATCTGTCGTGCCAAGTGGTCGAACCATTAGGTCTGAACCCCGTGGGAATGCACGCCATGGGTGGCGGCGACGGAAGCTGGATCTGTCCGGTCGAATTGATGTTGGCGGGCTTGGCCGGCTGCGCTGGAGTGACCTTGGGGGCCGTCGCCGATTCGATGAAGATCGAGTTGCGTTCGGCTGCAATTACGGCCATCGGAGATCTCGATTTCTGTGGCACGCTGGCCGTGAACCGCCAAGCTCCCGTCGGCCTAACCAAGATTACACTCCGTTTTGAACTTAGTACCGACGCCCCGGACGCCTCGGTGCAAAAATTGGTGGAGCTGACCGAACGTTATTGTGTCGTCTACCGCACCCTGCAAGTCCTTCCCGAGCTGGTGACCGAAGTCGAACGAACGTAACTCAGCGCCAAAGCAACGTCCCAAAGAAAACTCAAATCACTTTTGAACTGGCGGGGGTCTTCGGACGAAGTTCTATTCGTCTTCCTCGCTCACCGCATCCTCTTCCGCAACAGTCCGCTGCCATCGATTATTGGTCCGGCGAGCATCGGGCATGCGACGATCCGGATCGACCATCACTTGCCGAAGCGATTTGCCCTCCGTTGCCACGCGAAATGTCCACCGATTCGTGTAATGCCACACCTGCACCGGCAATGAAATTCGCTTTTTAGTTTCATCTTCAAACTCCATTTCAATCGTCACCGGCATGACCATCTCGTTCAGATTCAGGACGGTTATTTCGGCCGACGATGCGTCTGGATCTTCGAAGACCTCTCCAATCGCTTGATCCAACGAGAGGTGTTCCAGAAACCAGCCGCGCCAAAACCAATCGAGGTTCATTCCAGTCCCATTTTCCATACAACGGAAAAAGTCGGCCGGTTGCGGCGACTTGAATGCCCACGCTCGAATGTAGTGCCTAAAAGCTGCATCGAATCGTTCGGGGCCAAGCAATTCTTCTCGCAAGTACTGCAAGCCTGCCCCAGGCTTCCCGTATGCCAACCGAGCCACCAAATTCGGATCCACTTGATCAATCGGCAGTTT
>JAEUIP010000369.1 GCA_016795075.1 Planctomycetaceae bacterium
TTTCATCACTCATTTCTTAGCAGTGGGAATTACCAAACGCTCGCATTTTGCCGCTTTTCGGCGCAGTCCATTTGGTGTCTCGGCAGATTTGACGCTAGGGGTTCTCGGATTAACCAAGGTCAGACTCTCCCAAATCGGGAAGTTATTTCCAGACAATTCCTAAGCGTTTCTGGATCACGAGCAACGCCAACGTCCGCCCCCCTCATCTCCGGCCCTTCTCCCCCAAAAAAGGGGAGAAGGGAGACCATGAGGCGCCGGCTTATGACACCGCAAGGATATGTTTCACCGCAATGCCATGAACCGCGGGCTTTTGGAGCCCTGATGATTTGTTTGGTCTCGGGCCAACCCAATTTTTCCGCGGAAAAGGATCGGCTAGGCGGATTGTGCGGGCAAGTTCGGTCAATGGGCCGCCCGCAGATAGGTAATTTGGATTGTTTTAGGCAAAATGGACGGGCAAAACTTGCAGTTCTAAATCGGGCTCTTAGAATAGAATAACGCGAAAACCCCGCACGCATCTCCGTCGCGGCGTCATTGGACGTCATTCGGATGGTTTTTTAAACTCCCTTGGAGCCTGTCCCCCATGTCATCGGAACTGATCCCACTCGCTGAAGCCGCCAAGATCTTAGGTGTTTCGCCGGAAAAATTGCTGGAAATGCGTTCCAGCAAACAGATCTTCGGAATTCGCGACGGCTCCACTTGGAAGTTCAAGAGGAGCGAATTGGACCGAGTCTCGGAGGATCTTGGGTTGGGTTCTGGTCAAATTTCTGATTTGGACACACCCATCGAAAACGTTTCCGATTCCGCCAACCTCTTGGACGGCAGCGACGAACTAATGCTGTCGGATAGCGGTTCTGGTTCGATGTCGAGCCGTTTGCTCCAGGACTCCGACGAACTCTCGTTGGAAGACTCTCCCAAAGCCTCCAAAGGCAAAGCCAAGCCTGACGAAACCGACAAGGCAGGCAACAAAGACAATAGCGACAACTTGGACCTATTGGATGACGAGCTGTTCCAATCGGATGAACTGAGCCTGCAAGACAGTGCCGGGTTGGATAGTGGAGAAATGAGCAGCGATTTTGTCGACAGTAGCGACGTGGTCGTTGACGACAGCGACTCGGATGGCTCGGATAGCGATAGCCTGCTCTTGGATGACGAGGACTTGGTTGTTAGCAATCAAGGCGTAGAAGAAGACGACTTCGAATTGTCGGACAGTAGCATCTTGAATTTGGATGCCGGCGGAGCGGACGATTTTGACCTCGAACCGATCAGCGAATCATTGGACGATCAATCCAGCAGCTCCCAAGTAATCGCGCTGGAAGATTCTGATCTGATGGATGACTCCCACCCGACCATGATGGGTGGCCCAAGTGGAGATCTGCTTTCCGCTGACGAGTTCGGTGATTCGGGAGCCGTTCCATTAGAGTCGTTTACCGACTCCGTGTTTCCGGCTGGCCAAGGTGCCGGTCAAGGTGGGGGCGTGATGGTCCAACCCGAAGCTCCCTACAGCGTGCTGCAAATCTTATCATTGGGTTCAACACTATTGGTAACCGGTATCTTGGCGATCTTGAGCTTGGATTTAGCGCAAAACATGTGGCAACCCAATGACTCGGGCTTCAACAATACCATCGCCAACATGTTGGTTGATGCCATGCAGTTCGATCGATAATCGCTGGGAACTGCTCGAGCTTTTATAAAAATACTCGACACCAAAAACAAAAAACTCGACTTGAGGGCCACAATTCCCAAGTCGAGTTTTTGTTTTTCGAACTACAAATTTGCGTCCGTGCATTTGTATTCACGAATGGCGTGTGCGTCCGTGCACTGACCAATTCGCTGTTCGAATAGAGATTAATTAATCAAGCCAGCAACGACTTGTCAATCCCAAGTTAGATTCTAGCGCCGCGCGACGGCATGCTTCAGTGGCAACCATTGACCGTTTTCTTTGCTACTCGCGACACATTGTTGAATGAAGTACATGCCTTCGACACCGTCGTAGACATTCGGATAAATGGTATCGCGCATCGAGATTTTTTGACCGCTCGCTCGCGCGGCCATCGCATCAAATGCCGACCGATACACGTTGGCAAACGCTTCGAAGAATGCTTCCGGATGGCCAGATGGCAAGCGACAAGAGGCAGCCGCGATCGGCGTCATGAACGGCGCGTTAGGATCACGAGTATAAATCTTGTGAGGTTGCCCGTTTTGACGCACGATCAGTTGGTTCGGCTCTTCTTGTCGCCATTTCAATGAGCCTAAAGTGCCATCGATTTCAATTTCGAGATCATTCTCGCGACCATGGCTAATTTGACTGGCGGTTACCGTTCCCATACCACCGTTCTCGTACGTGATGAGGGCCGTTCCGTAGTCATCCAATTGTCGACCGGGAACAAAACTGCGCAGCTGGCAACTAACTTTGTCCGGCAACAAACCGGTCATGTAGCGGCCGAGATTGTACGCATGGGTGGCGATGTCGCCGAATGCACCTGCGGCACCACTCTTGGTGGGATCCGTTCGCCATGCAGCCTGTTTTTGGGCTTGATCTTCCAGTTTCGTGCGCAGCCACCCTTGAATGTACTGAGCTCGAATGGCTTGGATTTCACCCAAGTCGCCACCCAAAATCATTTCTCGAGCTTGGCGAACCAACGGATAGCCGGTGTAGTTGTGCGAGACCGCAAATACAACTCCCGCTTTCTCGACAGCGGCCATCAACTGTTCGGCTTGAGCCAAATCAAAAGTCATCGGCTTGTCGCAGATAACGTTAAATCCTGCCTCGACTCCGGCCTTGGCAATTTCGAAATGAGTGTGATTGGGGGTCGCGACCGATAGAAAATCGATCCGCTGTCCTTCAGGAAGTGCCGCTTCCTTCGCCAGCATTTCCTCGTAACTAGAGTAGGCTCGATCCGGGCTAATATCGTAGTCCGCCGCACTGGCCTTGGCTCGATCTGGATTGCTACTAAGCGCCCCCGCCACCAAACGCGCGCGGTTGTCCAGTACACCGGCCGTGGCATGAACACGACCAATGAAAGAGCCTTGACCGCCGCCGACCAATGCCATATTCAGTTTACGATTGAGGGGTTGGTTGACTCCCATGACAAATTCGACTCCGTAGATTGTTGCAGAAGGCTGGAGTTCCGGCCCCAAACGCCGGAACACAGAATCACACCAGAATAATTCTGGACGGCTTGTAGAATAACATACAACCCAAACATTGCCGACCACCAGACCGACGACCGGCAACCGTTCGCCTATTCCGTCTCGTCGGCGGAACCCAAATCGGACTGGCTCTCAACCAAATAGCGTAGGCCGTCCAGCACACTGAGGACCTGGGTCTTGGAGACCTCTTTCCATCCTTCGGTTTTGAAGCGGATGATGGATAGTTTAAAATCTTCGACCAAGTCACTAAAACCTTCGGGCAAGGCGCCGGCTGATTCAAACGGTCGAAAATTCGCCACCGCGTTTTCATTGGTCATCGTTACTCGATCGGGATCGCCAATCGACGCCAGATCATCCGATTGAGCGGCCGCTCCTGACCGGCCTTCGGACTCTTCGCCGAAGTCAGGGCCCTCTTTTCGTGGACTCGATTGGAAATCCGACCCGTCGCCCTTGCGATCGCGTGGTTCCAAGTCCTCGTCCAACTCTCCTTGAACGACGTCACGCGGGTCCGGTTTTTGATCGGCCAACTGCCCCATGGTTTCCCAACGTTGATGCCGCATCTGCGACACACTCCAGTCTCGCTCGACGGCACCTTGCAGCCATAGTTCAGCATCGTCCCATTCCAGGGCCGCGTGGAAGTGGCTCCAAAACAATCCGCTGAAAGTCGCCTGGTTCTTACCAAATCGCAAATAAACACGGCGCAAGCGACCAACATGCTGGCCAGTCACGCCACCCACCAATCGACTCCAAGCCTCGTCCGAATACTCAATCGACGGGACTCCTTCATGCTCCAACGCCGACCGCCATTCCATGATCAGCCGACCTTTTTCCCAATTCGTTTGGCTAACCAAACGATTCCATTGCCCGACAAACTCGCGACTGGATCGGTCATGTAATTGACGATCGGGCATCCATTGATCCGACGCAATCGGAGACGTTAAATCGCCTTCGGCCAAACCGACGGCATAGTCCATGCCCAAGCGTTCGTTGTCGATACGATCGTTTGCCGGTCCACTTTGCCAGGCGATTGCGTTTTCTTGCTTGGCTTGCCCGCGTGAATCGTCACCGGTTGGCAAATGAAATTTTTGTCGAGTCCCTGAGGGTTGAACATTGCGCCGATAACTCGACTTTGCCATGATTGAATCCTTATCTATTGACCGTTCTTGCCGTGGTCGCAGGAGTTGTTTTCCCAACGTTCAACGGACATGTCCATTTGGCCAAATTGGCCACAAGAAGGTCGTAAGGTTAACATCCGGAACCCGGCCGAATAGTCCTGTTTTGGATTTTGGCAAATCTCATCGATTGTATGGATCGCACCCCACCATTTGCCGACAATACCGGGCGATCTTGCCATAAAAACGACCTCCATCGACACTCACGGTATTCACACGAAACGGTGGAGAAAATGTCAATAGTTGCGAATCACACCTGACGACGGCGATAGTCTTCGAAAGCCAAATCGAATTCGTTGCGTTCGTCTGCCGGATAAACCTGACGTTCGACGCACTCCCATTGTTGCCAATCAACCGTTGGCATCCAAACGTCGCCTTCGACCTGGGCCATGACTCGCGTCAAGTACAACATCTCCGCCAATGGCAGGGCGGACGCAAATACCGAATGGCCACCGATCGCAAACACGAACGGATGCTCCGTTTGCCGACCGTAATCCCACGCTTCGTCAAAACTTCGGAACACCAACCCCTGTTCGGGAGAAACATCCGTGGGCCACCAGCCACGAACATCTGATTGTCGGCTGATCACCAAATGTTGCCGACCCGGTAAAAAACGCCCCAAAGATTGAAACGTCAGTCGGC
>JAEUIP010000036.1 GCA_016795075.1 Planctomycetaceae bacterium
TTCCCGCACTTTCGAATCAGAACTCGTGAACATGAACTATTTATCAAGCCCTCAGTCTTTCGGCTCATTCAAATGGCCAAGTTCCTTGCTTGAATTGAGGGAATATTGGGGCTCCACGGCGACCAGTCTGTTGCATCAGTTACTCCATCGTTGGCGGTTGGCTGCGATACTCGTGGCGGCACCGGTCGTGATGGGAATAGCCACTCCTGCGTATGGACAATCGCTGGCCAGTGGTTCGTGGTCTTCTCATACACTGGGAATACGTCCTGACGGAACTGTCGCCGCATGGGGGTATGACTATCATGGGCAGGTCTCGGGTGCCAATTCCGTAAGTGGCGCGACGGCAGTCGCAGCGGGTGGCAGTCATTCTTTAGCGCTTCGCGCCGATGGAACAATTGTGGCTTGGGGTGATGATTCTGAAGGCCAAGTTTCCGGGCCAGGTTCAGTCAACAATGCGATTGCGATTTCTGCCGGCTCTTCTTTCTCGATGGCACTCCTTTCTGATGGGACGGTTTCAGCATGGGGAAGGTATGGATTACCTGGGCTTTCTGTCTCTAATTCAGTCTCGAATGCCATTGCGATTTCTGCCGCCTTTGATCATTCATTAGCGTTGCGATCCGACGGTACGGTAGTGGCTTGGGGAAGCGATCAATTTGGAAATGTCACCGGAGCAACTTCTGTAACCGGGGCAACGGCCATCGCGACGGGTGTTTACCATTCGCTTGCTCTTCGTTTTGATGGGACTGTCGCCGCTTGGGGTGCGGATAGTGAAGGGCAAGTGACAGTCCCCAACACGTTGGTTGATGCCGTCGCGATTGCGGCTGGTGGGCGTAGTTCATTTGCTCTTCAGAGTAACGGACAGGTTGTTGGGTGGGGTCACGATTGGGGCGGAAATGTGTCGGGAGTCCAGGGGGCAACGAACGTGGTCTATGTTGCGGCCGGTGCCGTACATACCTATTTGGTACATGCAGATGGCTCGCTCACTTCCGCGGGCATAAATGGGGCCGGTCAGAGAAACACTCCCGTCGGCTTCCAGCTTCCCACCACGGTGACTTGGACCAGTGCCACGAACGGTGACTACCTGAACTCGCACCTTTGGAATGGTCGTATCCCCAGCACGGCACTTTCAACTGCCGTCTTCGACAAGAGCGGCACTTATAGCATCAACTTTGGCAACACGGCCCGCGCGAAAGGATTGGAAGTCGCGGCGGGTGACCTGACGTTTGATCTTGGCAATCACCTTTATGCAGTCGAGACAAACGTCAACATTGCCAGTGGTGCCAGTTTGACGGCAAACGGTACCGTAACTGCCGCAGGTTTGCTAACCAATGACGGAACTTACAACACCAATGTCGCAACCTTCACCGACTCGTTAAACAACAACGGCGTGCTAAACGTCAATGGATCCGTCGGGGTGACGAATACCCTTTCCAATCAAGGTATCATAGAAAATAGCGGAACAATCTCTGTAAACGGCCTATTGGACAACTCAGGTACGTATAACAATCATGTCCTGACCAATGTCGGTACACTGAACAATCACGGAACTCTGAACGTTGCAGGTTTGGTAAACGTCGCAACATCCCTAACGAACCGTGGCATGATCGAGATCTATCACGGAAGCCAACTCAAAGTGGCAAACAATCTCGATCTTAATAGCGACGGGTACGCCCATTTTAACGTCGGGGGCGTGTCAGGAAACGCCGAAGCTTCGATCTTGGATGGTGGCTCGATCAGCAATGCTGGGTTTGCCAAGATTGGCGGAAACTCGGGAGCCTCCGGCTTGCTGACCGTTTCGGGGCCGGGCAGCCAACTTACAAATGCATATTCGATGGATATCGGTACCGCAGGCTTCGGCAAAATGGTAATTAGCGACGGTGGTCGCGTGGTCAGTGGAACCTTAGGAAACCCGACCAGAATTGGCAATGGAAACGCCGTTGGGGAGGTCGTCGTTCATGGTTCCAATTCAACTTGGGAGATGTCCAGCGACCTGAGTATCGGCGGATTCTTTCCTAGCCTGCTTAACATCGAAGGAGGCGGGGTCGTTACGAACCAAAACGCCTACGTTGGTTCGGCCATTGTGACGGTTAAAGGCAATGGCTCCACCTGGAACAACCAAGGTGGACTTCTCCTGAATTATCATGGGAACAAATTGAACATTGAAGCCGGTGGCGTTGTTACCAGCACGAGTGGCCACAACCAAGGGCACGTCGTGGTTACCGGGAACGGGTCACGTTGGGATATCGCAGGTGACCTGGAGTTTACGAGTGGTTCAGGAAACATGGATGTTCTGAACGGTGGCGTCGTCACAAGTCAAAACGCCTCGATCGGCAGCCAGGTGGACATTGGGTACGGGGTTGCGTCGATCACCGGAGTCGGCTCCGAGTGGATCAACCGTGGAAATTTGGTCCTCGGGGGAACTGGAGTTGCCTACGGTCAATTGAATATGACCGATGGTGGCCGGGTGGACACTTGGAACGCTACGGTTCATCAAGGCGATGTTTATGTCGGCGGGAACGAAGCGACTTGGTTGATTTCCAATGACTTTCAACTTGGCACCAGCCGGTACTCGACGTTAAGTGTCAACGATGGTGGCAATGTCATTGTCGGCAACCGCACCACGATCAATCCCAATGGCCAAGTCTACATGAACGGGGGTCGATTCGAGTTCGGCAAGATGTCATTGGCCTCGTATCACCAAGTCGGACGCTATGGTGGAGCGATGGCAGGAAAAGTAGAAGTATCGGGATTCCACAATTTTGCGACGCTCGCGCCGTCATTCAGCGATTCGCCCACCAATCTCCACGAAGTCCAATTGTCGAATTCCGGTACCTTGGCGGGAAGTGGCTTCGTGGATGTCGGTTTGGAGAACTTATCGACGGGCCATGTTCGCTTGGCAGCGAATGATTGGATCCGGTTTGGAGGAGCAGAAAGCAGCAATGCAGGCAGGATCACCAACACGGGAGGAACCGTCGAGTTTGGCGGCCAAATGACGAACCTGTCGACGGGCTTCATCACCGGCCGTGGCGAGTTCGTTGCGGGCAGCTGGGACAATCATGGTTCCATCGCCGTGAGCGGCACTTCAGACTTCATCGGCGACGTCAACAACTTTAATGGCGCATTGATTGTAACCAGCGGCAACGCGACCACGACGTTTTACGATAAAGTGGTCAATAACGGCGAGATCCGTACCAGCGGCAGTGGCAGTTCGGTCTTCTTTGACGAGGTCTCGGGCGCGGGCAGTTTTACAGGCACCGGCCATGTCTTCTTTGAAGGCAACGTCAATCCCGGCAATAGTCCCGCAGTCGTCAACTTCGGCGGCTCACTTACCTTGGGCAGCGGCTCACATTCTCTGATAGAGTTGGGTGGGTTGAATCCCGGACAATTCGATCAGTTCAAGATCGCGGGTGACCTGAACATTATGGGCTCGTTGTCGGTCGCTCTCTGGGACAATTTCGAATTGGGTTCGAACATGAGCTTCTTGATCGCCGACATTGGCGGCAATCGCTTCGGAACGTTCCAAGGATTAGATGAAGGTGCGCTTGTGGGCCGTTTCTCGGGCCAAGATTTGTTCATTACCTACACCGCCGGCAACGGTAACGACATCGCCCTATTCAGCGCCGTCCCGGAACCCAGTGCTTTGCTACTCTGCTTGATGCCGATGATCGGATTATTGTCCACTCGCC
This sequence comes from Planctomycetaceae bacterium, assembly GCA_016795075.1. GTDB lineage: Bacteria > Planctomycetota > Planctomycetia > Pirellulales > Pirellulaceae > M30B19. Next base: position 3,687 of record JAEUIP010000036.1, read on the forward strand.
GGAATCGATCCCGCGATGTGAAGCGATAACATTCGACCGTTCACGACTTCGATGGATCGATTGCAAAACTGCTGTGATCGGTCGCGTTTCGCAAGACTTGCGACCGCCCGAGACTTCTTTACCGACAACATCTTCTCGCTGGATAGCTTGGTCATGACCGATGGCTTGGAACGTCAATTCAAGCTCGAATTTGACATGCGATTTGCGAATACGCACGACGGATTCGGTTTTGACTTTCTGGTTGGCAATCGCAATCAGATGGCATCGTTGTCCGCATTTTCGGCGGTCCCGGAACCGACTGCGATTCCGGCGTTGATCGGGTTCGCCGGTGCCGTATTGCTTCGCCGACGAAGGAGATAGTCGCGTCACGTCGTGCTCTCGTGACGGTTATGGTTGCTCGACAGCGAATCCATGTCGCAGCATCCGAGTCCTCTCGGCAACCAAACTTGTAAACGATTGCCAGAATTGTTTCGCGTGAAGCAAACGCCAATTGGGCGAAATCCTCGGTCTTGGGTTGAGACGACCGACGCCGCGGTTGCAGATCCATCGCAGTTGCTGAAGTGGCACTCGGCCGACCGCGCCTCCATCACATTTACCAATCTAAAGATGCTGCAAGAATCCCAATCGGCACTCGCCGCCATCGTCAAAGAATGGGCGACGTATCACTCCGCTTTGCTCAACAGGAATCCTACGATCAAAAAAAATCAAACAAGATAGCGCGTAACATAGAACACTTCACGGCCTTGTGTTCGTGCCTTGATTCACCGACTGCGACGGATTGGGGCAAGATCCTGTTTCCGTCTTGGACGATACGGCCGTGTCCTTGAGCAGGCGAGTTAAGGTTCGATCAAGCGAGTTGGCAAACGTCTGAACGTCTTTTGCACTTAACGGCTTTGGGCCCGCCGTATCGATGCCGGCGGAACGTAATTGCTCCATGACGTTTCGACTGGCCAGTCGCTGTTGAACGCTCACACCATCGAACACTTCACCACGCGTGCCAATTGCGATGCCGTTCTTTTCAACGACGCGCGCGGCCAACGGAATATCCCCGGTGATGACCACGTCGCCGGCTTGCATTTGATCGACGATTGTCTGGTCCGCAATGTCCGCGCCGTTTCGCACAGTAATCACGCGAATAAGTTCGGACCTCGGCACTCGGATTGATTGATTGGCAACCAGGATTGTCTCCACTCCGAGTCGTTGTCCTGTTCGAAACAGAATCTCGCGAATCGGAATTGGACAGGCGTCGGCGTCAATCCAGATTTTCAGGGCGTCGTTGTTGGGTGTTGACATCCGCTGCTCGTCCTCTCGCTTGACCCGCTTAGTTTGCGAAACCCGTGAGATAAATAACGCCGAACAAAATCGAAGCCAATACGGCTGGCATGATTGACCCAATCAAGAGATAGCCTCCCCAAGCTAAAATCGTCCGCCACCATTGCGCTCCGTAGATCTGGAAGATCGCCCAAAACACATAAGCGGGCGCTGCAATCGAGCTGATCAGTCCAAAGAAAATTTCGTGAACCATCATGAGGGGCAGTAAACAAGTATTGATCAGCATTTGAATCGCGTACAAGTAGGTCACTGCCACCATGTGCTCGGGGAAAAACCATTTGACATGCCGAAACAAAAGGCTATTGAGCCAGGCCTGAAATGGTAGCGAGATCACCAAAAACACATGGATGAATTGCACGACGTAGCTCAAGGCCAATTGGAGGGCTGGACGAAAATGCTCGGGTAGTTGGGCCAACTGCGAATTGGCCGTCGCCATTTGCGCGTTCAGGTCGAACAGTTGGAAAGAAACAAACGTGATTAGAGTGACTGCCAGCGCTAAGGTCGTGAATGGCTTCACATACCTGCCGCGATCTTCAAATAAAAATTCTTGCGCTGCCCGGCGCGGCTGAGCCAGCCAACGAAAAACCGTGAAGCCCAGCCCCCGTTCCAGGTTGCAAATTTCTAGTGCGTGACGATACAGATAACCCAAAGTGATGCGTTCGATTTCAGAAGCGGACCCTTTGCGGCCAACCGAATCGCGTCGTGACCCATCAATGGGCAACGATTCGGATGTATCAACTTCTGAATCGATAACCATCGGTTTGCTCACGTCTACACTCAGGATCATCCGAGTGGCCAGACTAACGGCGACCGAACCGAAAGTCAAGCATTTCCGATAGAGAGCTTATCGAACCGAACCCGACCGTGCGAGAAAACGGGATTCGGCATCTGGGAAACAGTCGATGTAAGGAACACGTCGGCGTTTTGAGTCAACGGGAATTGGTCTCGGTGTCGGTCGTGGCTGGTGCTTGCAGGTGGAAACGCGGAGCGGCGCTTCGTTTGGTCAGATACCCGACCAAACCAAGCTTTGCTCAAGCGGTTAACTTCAAAAACCAAGCGCTGCTGATGCGGTTAACTTCGAAAAGCCAAACGCTGCTCGAGTGGCTAAACGCCTAGGCAACAATACTCTCGCAGAACAAACGAACCGGAATTACTAAGGCGTTCCGCTCGGATCGGACCAATCGAACACGTGAAGACCCTTCAGCGATCGAACGTAAATCTGGATTTGTCCTGCAGCACCGATACCCATTCCAATGTGAGCCCACGAATCCTCAATCTCGGGTAGTTGCAATTCGCTGATTACCTCGCAGTCTTCGGTGGTGGCTTTGACCAACCGCAACAAGCCCGTGTTCGACAGCATCAAAAATCGATCGCCATGGGTAACAAACGAAGCATACTCGCCAAAGGCCTTGGGTGACGTCCATTTCCGTTCCCCATCCACCATACTCAAGCAGGCCAACCGCCCGTTCTGCAATAATAGATACGCGTGTTTGTCGATGACCGTTGGGGTCGACATGTAACCTTTCGCCGGGTTAGACCAGGCCACCTCAACGTTCTCCGAGGCACGCCGACCGCCGAACTGGGACGGCACTTCGTACAAATACGATTGATTGTTGTACGAACTAGTAAACACGGAGTCTTCGAACTCGATGGGGGTCAAGATGTTCATGCCCCGAAAATGGGGGACTTCGGTTTGCCAGAGCACTTTGCCTGATTCGGGATCGATTCCCGCCAGGTTGATACGAGACTGCACCAAGATCTGGTATCGATCGCCCAAGGTTGCAAAACTCGGCGAGGAGAACGAACCGCCGGACATCATGCCGCCTTCTTCGATCATCGTTCGCCAAATCACTTTGCCGTCGGTCTTTTGAATTTTGAAGAAGCTATTGGCAGCCTGGAGATACAAGTGATCTTTATCCATCAGGGGTGAACAAACCGCACCGAACGCTGGATTGCCGGTCTCGTATTGTTTCGCAAAATCGATTCGCCACAGTTCTTTGCCGGACGCCGAGTCAAAACATACGAGCACGTCCAACATACCCACAACATACAAACGGGATTCGTCACAAGCGGGAGTACTTCGAATCCATGACCCGTTGGAGGCAGCGAAAAACGGCACGGTCATGGCACCCGGCCAACGGACTTCCCAAAGTTGTTTCCCGGTCGCCAGGTCGTAAGCGCGGGTTGTTTCTTCGCGTTTGCCGACAGTTTCCGTCGTGAATATCCGCTGTCCGTCGGTGACCGGTCCAGAATAACTGGGTTCCAAGGAATGCTGCCAAACCAGTTTCAAGTTGGATTCGGTAAGCTTGGACGGCCAAGGTTTGGTGGTAAAGGTCGTATCGCGATTGGGACCTCGCCATTGGTTCCAAAGCTGGGTTGGCTTTTTTTCATCTTGAGCCACAGCCGCGGGAGGGTCCGTTTTGGTTTCTTGAGCCAGTAAACCGTGAGGATAGGTCGCGATGGAGGAAAATCCGGTAGAAAGCAGTCCGAAGCCGGCAATGAAAGGCAGTCTTTTAATCATTTTCACGAGATTCACTTGGTATTCCTAACTTGAGACTGTTGAAACGCAACCAATCCACGTACGGGCAATCGCGTGCACTGACACCGGACGGGTGGATTTTCCGGGGCATCAGCCAAAGGAACGTCCACGTTCTGGCGAACGTCACTGGACGAGGAACGGCCCGTGGCGGAATCAAACCGTTTATACCGTCCGGACCGTTCCGACATAACTGGGAATTTCCTGGGCTCCGCCAGTAGAAATTCATGGAGCGTGGGCTTAAACTCGGTAATCCGTGTGGGCGATGTTCGACAACATTGACCGGATCAGATGACCGTTCCCACGGTCCAACTGAGTGTAGTGGACCGTTCCCACGGTCCAACTGAGTGTAGTGGACCGTTCCCACGGTCCAACTGAATGTAGCGGACCGTTCCCACGGTCCAACTGAGTGTAGCGGACCGTTCCCACGGTCCAACTGAATGTAGTGGACCGTTCCCACGGTCCAACTAGCTTGGCAGCATCCAAGAGCAGACAAATTGGCTTGCCGCGAGAGGCATTCCAAAACGAGCGAAGCGGGCAATCGAGATAGGCGGGCTTGGCCGATTTTTGGTGGAATCGAATTTTCCGGAAAGAACTTCGATGAATTGGTACTTCGGTTTCCTCGGTCAAATCACTGCCAATGATCGCCTGCGAATGCAAGTTCCAGATTTTGCGGATATGGAGCAGCATCCTTATGGATGGTTGTCGTTGATGCCGCCGGTCGTGGCGATTGTCTTAGCGATCTTAACCAGGCGAGTGATCGTTAGTCTGTTGGTCTCGATCTTTGTGGGTGCGATGATCTTAGGATTTTATTCGGCGCCGCAAGCCGTCAATTACGAACCATCGGGCTGGGACTTGGTCGCGGCGGGTGCCGTTTCGACGTGGTACGATCATCTCTGGCCGACATTGCTGAATCCTGACAAAGTTTCGGTGTTTGTGTTCACGTGTTTGATGGGCGCGATCGTCGGGATGGTCAACCGGGCTGCGGGGATGCGTGGCCTGATTGGATTGATGTCGCCAATTACCAATTCGCGAGTGGGAGTGCAGATTTCAACTTGGATCAGCGGCATGTTCGTGTTCTTTGACGATTATGCCAACACGATGCTTTTGGGGACCACCTATCGGACGGTCTACGATCGCATGCGAGTTTCGCGGGAGAAGTTGGCGTACATTGTCGATTCGACGGCAGCGCCAGTTGCAGGTTTGGCAATTGTTTCGACCTGGATTGCTGGCGAGCTGGCGTACATCAATGACGGATTGGCGGGAATACAAGTAAGCGAAAGCGGGGGCAAAACCAGTGCGTTTGAATTGTTCATGGCCTCGATTCCGTACCGCTTTTATGTGGTATGGGCTTTGTGGTTTGTACTTGTTTCGGCCATCATGCGACGAGATTTTGGACCGATGCTGAAGGCAGAACGCCGAGCATTGAGTCAAGATCCGGTGGTTGGTCTCAACGAACAGTTTACTTTGCCTGCCGATTTGGATTGGCCGCGATTACCGGTTTCGAATGACGTGATTCCCCTCGAAATGGCCGAAGTGGTTGCGGTGGCTCACGATCGGACTTTGGCGCCCCAGAAAACACCGGCCCGAAGTATCAATGCGATTCTGCCGATTTTGGTTACAGTGTTCGCGATCCTGGGCTTGATGTATCAGACGGGATTAAACGATTTGCAACCGGCACCGTCGGTATTGACGGGAACAGAGGTAGTTGCGGAAACGCCCGAAAACGCCGCTGCCGATGGATCTTTCTCAGCGACGATCCTGCGATTGGGGGACATTTTTGGAGCCTCGGACAGCTACAGTTCTTTGGTCTGGGGTTCGGTGATTGGATTTTTCTTCACCTGGTTCTGGCTAGGTTGGCAAAGAATTGTGCCATCGGCATCACTGATGCATGCTGCAGGCCATGGAGCAACTCACATGATTCCGGCCTTGGCAATCTTGTGGCTCGCTTCGGCTTTATCGACCATGACTAGTTCCGACGCCAGCGAGTCGTACCAACGAGAATTGGACCAAGCGAAAGCGATCGCCAAAGCAATTGCCGCCACACCAAAAATGGGCGAAGCGTTCGCGACCCTTGATCCCGTTGAACAAGTTGCCGCCACATTGCGGCTCCACAAGTTGCCCGAACCGGTCATTGTAGAAACCTTGGCGGGTCAGTACGCGGACCCCAATGAGTTTTGGGACGAGGTCTTGGAACAAATCGGCGACCAATCCTTGGGTAGTGGATTTTACGGTCGGTACATAGAAAAAGATGGACAGCAAGTAAATTGGGACGATTATCAGAAATCCTTGCGAGTTCCTCCCGCCGCCAATTTGGGTTCGGATCCGTCCCAAGCACCGCCATCAACGTCGCTCATCGAGGAGAGCAAGAAGCTCTACGAGTCGGGCAAAGCGAAAGCTGCTGACGACGGGTCCACGGATGTGAAAGAACCTGCCAAAGGCAATGAAGAAACACGACAACCGCCGACCGTGGAAGAGACCAAAGAATCCGGCGAAAACAAATCCGACTTGAACGATGGCGGCCAGGGCCCTCAACAACAGACAGATGACGCGACGGGTTCGGCGGAGGACCAACTTGCCACCAAAGTCGTCTTGTGGCCGACAAGTCTGCAACGCCAGGATCAAGAAACAACGAAATCGGAGCCGACGAAAGAAGAGTCGTCAAACCGCCCAGGTACGGACAGTGATCCTCCGAGTAAGGAACAAGCGGGCGGTGGACCACCAAGTAATGAGCCGACCGCAAGTGGGGCGCAGGAAGGTGGGGCGCAGGAAGGTGGAGCACCGGGTGGCGGATTTGGCGCGCCGGGTGGGCCAGGAGCGCAAGGGGGAGCACCGGGAGGAAATCCGATGGCCGCCATGATGGGCGGTCGTCGAGCGGAACCGGACATTTCGGACGTGTGGGAGAATGTTGACGGTGGCTTGAAGTTCCCGTACTCGGATATTCGGCATCGTTTACATACAGGCAAGTACCTATCGAGCGTGTTGTTGCGTTGGGTGGGTCCCGCCGACGCAAACGCAAACGGTGCCAATGAGCCGCATCCGTTTGCGAAATGGCTGCCGACACTGATCTTTATCCTAGCAGGGTTTACTGCGTTTGCGACGGGAACCAGTTGGGGCACGATGGGCATTGTCATGCCGTTGGCGATTCCTCTGGTGGGAAGCCTACTTTCCTCGGGCGGCCCGGTTGATCCGAACGATCCGATTTTTCTCGCCACAATCGCGGGTGTACTGGCGGGCGCCATTTTTGGCGATCATTGTTCGCCTATTTCGGATACGACGGTCTTGAGTTCAAACGCCAGTGGCTGCGATCATTTGGCTCACGTGTGGACGCAGATGCCGTACGCGATTGCCGTCTTCCTGGTTTCCATCGTTTGCGGCACCTTGCCGGTAGGCTTTGGTGTACCCTGGTGGATCTGTATGCCGGTTGGTACGGTAGTTCTGGTAGGTATCATGTACTTTGTCGGTCAACCGGTGGAGATTGACGCATCGAGTTCGTCAGACAACCAGTCGCCCCCAAAGTAGGTGGCTCGCTGACGCCGCCGAGGCTCTGTCCCCAAAGGGGTCTGCCCCTCTCCGGTCATCCTATTTTGTCCGAACGATTTACATGCCCTCCAAAGGGTCAACCCCCTTTGGGGACAGAGCCTAGTAACTGTGTTTGGGACCGCAGGTCCGATTAATTGTGTTTGGGCCCGCAGGTCCGAGTTTTTCGCCAGCAGCACGTTGCCGATACCGTGCCTCTGACAAATGTAGAAATAGACCCATGTCATCCTCGACTTCACGCAAAAAACGTAGTTCCGCAAAAGAGCACAAGATGCCCTCCGTTGAAGCGATTGTTCGCGACGAGGTGAAATCCGCAGCTCCGTCGTCTCTCCCATCTCAGGCGATTTCCTGGCCTGAAGTCGCGCGGCATCTCGTGGGCAAACGGCGTCGCTGGAGTCAGGTTTGGGATTGGTCGAAGCCGAATCTAAGTCCTCTGACTTGGTACGTCAGTGTCGACGAGAACTCGGAGCTATTGCCGTGGCTGAAGGCGTTGGCAGTGGCCTGGAGCGATCCCACGGCGTCCGAAAAGCAGTGGCGGCGGATTGAGAAGATGCTGGAGCATTGGACGATCCATGCACCCCTTCGCCTGCAAAGATTGTTGGCTCCATCGGACGCCACGGACAGCAACGATCTCCGCCGAGACGCAAGATTATTTGGACTGGAGAGCGTGGCCATTGCTTGGTTGTTCCCGGCCCTGGCCGAACAAATCTCGTCGGAGCTTTGTGAATCAACGTTGGCCGTGCTCTTGGAAATGAGCGACGCGCAAAAACTGCCGAGCGATTGTGAAGTCTGTGCCGGCTTATGGCAAATGGAACTGCCACTGACCTTGAGTGCTTGGCTGCCCGGTGAGATCTTCCCGGCGTCGCTTCAAATCCAAGCATTGGATCTATTGAAAGCTCAGATCGAAGAACTGACGGATGGCAATGGCTTGATCGTCCATGATCAAGTCTCGAATTTTGGTGCGTTGTTGGCAGGGTGGACGCGAATTTGGCGACTTGAAAAATTCATTGCCGACTTGATGGCCGGGGCGCCATTGCGCGATCGATTTCGTTACGCATTTCAACAGCACTTGCGAATGTTGGGCCATGACGGTTCGCCATTGTTGAGCGTTGCGAAGCCCGTTTCGATTCCGGCGGCAATGGTGAGTACTTGGCTGCAATTAGGGCAAGATGCTGAAGAGCGACGCATCGCGGAATTGACTTGCCCGTCCGGAACCGACTTCAGCTCGATTAAAGGTCCGCGATTGAAAGACAGCCGATTGTCGGATGCCGCGGATTATTCGGCATGGGGCCGAGTGGCCGTTCTTCGCAGTCGCTGGAAACGTAAGAGCGATAAATTGGCAGTCGCCTTCGGACAGGCCGGGATGCAGATTGAGCTAAACGTCAAACGCTCCTGGTTGGCCGGTACGATCGCCACCCAGATTCATGACAATGGTCAACCATTGTCCTTGGGCGAGCGATGGGAAGAAATCTGTTGGCAAAGTGACGAGGACATGATCTATCTCGAGCTGCAAAACGAATTGTCAGACAATCGAGGACTTCTGCAAAGGCAGGTGGCGATTGCGAGAAAGGATCGCTTGTGCTTGATCGCGGACGCCGTTCTCTTGGAACCGACCGCTGCTCTAGAAGGAACGCATCGCTTGGCTCACCGTTGGACGTTACCCTTGGCCAGTGGCATTCGGTTCGAAGCCGCCGCGGAGACCCGCGAAGGTTGGTTAACCGATGGCAAGAATCGTTTGTCATTCTTGCCGGTATCGATGCCCGAGTGGCGTGTACAACATTCTCACGGTCGCTTGGAACCGTCCGAGACAGCGATCGGAATGACATACGAACTGCCGGCAAGTCGATTGTTTCAAGCCGTGCTCATCGACTTGGATGCGCGACGCAGTAGCAAGCCTCTTAGTTGGTCACCACTAACCGTCGGTGAGAACTTGCAAAAAGTGCCGGTTGACCAAGCCATGGCCGTTCGAGTTCAATTGAATCGCGAGCAGTTTTTGATGTACCGTTCGTTAACGGCCCCCGCCAGTCGCACGTTTGTTGGACAAAATGTTTACGCGGATTTCTATTGGGGACGTTTTCAACCCAACGGAACGGCCGAGTCCATGATCATGATCGAATCGGCTTAGCCAACATGTCAGCCTCGCTGTTAGAACATTTGACCGAAAACGTACGGGTGGTGAAACAGCAAATTGCTGACGCTTGCCATGCGGCTGGTCGTTCCGCCACCGAGGTGAAATTGGTCGCCGTCACGAAGTATGTCGACTCGGCGATGGCGATCGCACTGGCACGATGTTTGACTCGGTGCCCAGACGTTCAAACCGTCGCCTCGCCGGTGATCTTGGGTGAGAATCGTCCTCAGGTCTTGCAAGAACGTTGGAGCGTGTGGCCCGCGGACTTGCCCGTCGAGTGGCACATGATTGGCCATTTGCAGACCAACAAAATCAAAGTCGTCGCCGATCGCACCGCGTTGATTCATTCGCTCGATCGTTTCGATTTACTTGACAAGCTGAACGAATACGCCACGAAGAACAACCTGCGGGTTCGTGGGTTATTGGAGTTTCGGCTAAGCGACGATGCCGACAAACATGGTTTTGGGGTCGGAGATATGCCTCAATTATTGGACCGTTGGCCGACTTGGACAAACCTACAACTGTGTGGTGTGATGGGCATGAGTGGCCTCGAGGCTAGTCCGGCAGAGGCTCGAAAACAATTCGATTCTCTCCGAGAAATTCACGCGGAGATTCGACAACAACTCAACTCGGATGCACAAGCGCCCTGGAGCGAGTTATCGATGGGAATGTCCGGTGATCTGCCACAAGCGATCGCTGCCGGTGCGACATTGGTGCGAATTGGCAGCGCGTTGTTTCGCGGTTTGTTGAACGATTCGATGCATTGAAAGAATGGATGCCATGAGCCGGACAATCGTCATTCGCGGTGCCAAGGTCCATGATCCGGCCAATGGAATCGACGGGCAAATCGCGGATATCTGGCTGCGGGACGGCCGAGTTATTCGCTCGACCGATGCGGACGGCCACTTTGAGGTAATCGATGCGAGCGGAATGGTCGCGATGCCTGGCGGGATCGACATGCATAGCCACATCGCGGGTGCTAAGGTCAATGCGGCGCGCAGCTTGCGAGCAGACGACCGTTCCCTTGCCCCACCAGTGCCATCGCGATTCGAACGTGGCGAGTTCTTTAGTGGAACGATGGGTAGTGTCCCGAGTACCTTTGCGGCCGCGTATCGCTATGCAGCCATGGGCTACACGACCGCGTTTGATGCAGCGGTGTCGCCGCTGTTGGCCCGCCAAGCACATCGCGAATTGGACGATTTCCCTGGATTGGATAAAGGCTTTTTTACGCTGGTTGGTAATCACGTGGCCTTGTTGCGGGCGATTGCCAACCGAGACCCACAACAAGTCAAGCACATCCTCGCATGGTTATTATCGGCGTCATTAGGTTATGCTCCGAAAGTGGTAAACCCAGGCGGTGTAGAAAATTGGAAGCAAACCGGAGTCGACATTCGGTCGCTGGATCAGCGAATTGGAATCTTTGATACTTCGCCCCGGGAAGTCCTACAAGCGATTGCTCGTGCGGCAAATGACTTGAGATTGCCTCATCCGTTGCACATCCATACCAACCACTTGGGAATGCCGGGGAATTGGCGAACGACATTGGAAACGATGCGAAGTCTTGATGGCTTGAAGGCCCATTTCGCTCACATCCAGTTCCATAGCTACGCTGGCGGCAACGCGGATGAAGACACGTTTGGCTCGCAGGTCACTGCCTTGGCCGACTACATCAACGAGCACCCCGAACTGTCGGTCGATGTAGGGCAGGTGGTTTTTGGCGACACCACGAGCATGACGGGCGATGGACCCGTGGGCTATTACTTGAGTCGCTTGTACGGCAGACCATGGGTGAGCAGCGATACGGAATTGGAGACCGGCTGTGGGATTGTGCCGATCGAATACCGCAAGAAAAGTGTCATTCACGCCTGGCAATGGGCCATTGGACTTGAGTGGTTTCTTTCAGTTCGCGACCCTTGGCAAGTTGTGATGAGCACGGATCACCCCAACGGCGGCTCGTTCGAGGCCTATCCCGAGATCATCCGTATGTTGATGGACCGCAGATATCGACAGGAAGTTTTGGCGGGACTGCCGGAAGCCGTGCGTCAGAAGACATGCTTGCGTGACCACACTCGGGAGTACTCGTTACAAGAGATCGCCATCATCACGCGCGCCGCCCCCGCTCGTCTTTTGGGCTTGAGCAACAAAGGACACTTGGGAGTCGGCGCCGATGCCGATGTGACGCTGTACAACCCTTCATCCAATTATCACCAGATGTTCGCCATGCCCAAACATGTCCTCAAAGGTGGCCAGTTCATGATCCGCGACTTCGAACTGGTGTTGATGCCGATGGGTAAAACTTTTGCGGTGCAACCGGCGGGCGGAGAATTTGCCGAGCCCGACTTTGAACAGTGGCTGCGGCGTTACTACACCATTCGCCCCGAACACTTCCGGATTGCGTCTGCAGAGATCCACCGATTGGATCTGGTCCCGACACACCCGCTTCCGTAGAAGGACAATGCTGTGCCCCCATTTCGAAATCTCTGGGCCACCTTGCGATGCATGATTGGTTGCTTGATCATCGTGGCAGGTTGCAACTCCAACCTCGACAAGCCAGTCAACATCTCTGAGACCGAAGATCGTTGGCCGAACCAAATCACCGTCGTGTCGTTCCCGCTTTACGATGCTCTTCGCGCGGTGGGTGGAGACAAACTCGAACTGTATTATCCCGAGCTCGCACCAGGAAAGGTCATGGATCGCGAGTCCGTGAAACGAGTCCAGGCAAGTCGCTTGATTTTCATGGACGGGACGCATCATGTTGGGTGGGTCGATACCGTTTCTCTGCCGGAATCGAGAAAGCGAATTTCCACGTTTGACATCATGGATCAATTGATCATGGTCGACAACTTGGGCAGCCATTCGCACGGGCCGGGCGGTGAGCATTCTCATAAAGGGATTGTCGCCCAGACTTGGTTGGACCCAATCTTGTTTCAAAGACAACTCCGCACGGTTTTGCTGGCGTGTGTCAAAAGCGAACTCCTGTCGGTAGCCGAGGTTGAACAGGCGATGCAACGCTGGCAAGAAACGGTTCGGCCCTTGGAAGACACCTTGACCAAATTGGCGGAACTCCCCGTTCGAAACGTGATTGCGGATCGGGCGGGCACGGAATATTTGTTTCGGCGGCTTGATTGGCCAGTGGAAATCCAAGAACTGAATCGGGCCGCGAGACTAGACCCGGGACAACTGGAGCGAGAACTCCGGCAGCGGTTCGAACAATTCCCCGAGTTGGTCATCGTTTTGACTTCTCCCCCTGCACCGGAATTAGCCGGGTTATTGGACCAACTCAAAATTCCGGTCGTTTCGTTGGACCTAATCGATGCTGCCGATGGTGGAAGTTACCTAGATCGCCTGAGCCAAAATCTTAAAAATCTACAAAATGTAGTAGGGCAGGGCACTTGATGTTGTTTTCTCTTGGTAAGAACTTGTTACAATATTGGAGCGAGAAATCACATTGATCTAGCATTACGGGTGTTGCAACGCATGACGGGAATTGCGGTTCGCTGTAGTGTGGTTTTTGTGAAGGTACGGTACGGGTGAGGAATTGGGTTGCATGCCTAACGATACTCAGCATTGGAGCGTCTCATTAGGTGTCTGGAAGGGTGTTCCAGTTCACCTTCATCTTTCCTTGATCTTAGCAGCCATTTTGTTGATTGGCTGCCAATTGGGGTTGATCCATGGACTGGCGGAAGAAGCTCGAGTTGCAACGCGAGGTTCGCTGAGCACGATCATTCTTATGTTGTTGTTGGGCGGGGCAGTTTATTTGTTGCCCACGCTTGCTCAACTGTTCGGTCTCGCGCGACCGAATCAAGCCATCCGCCGAATTACATTGCAACCATGGGGTGCGTATTTCGAATGGCAAGTGGATACGGCCCCGCAATTTCGAGTTCGAACTTATTCGATAGGTATGCTGGCCAATGTTGGGTTGTTGTCGATCGCGATACTCGGTTACAACGGTTGGCTAAAGCCCGATGCAACCCATTTTTGGCAGAGCATGTATCCGTGGCACCCACAACTGCTCCAATGGGGCAACCTAGAATCTTCGGTGTTGATTTCGCTCGTTTGGTTCAACGCCGTCATTTTGTTCTTACGAATGATACCGATCGCTCCGATGGATCTCGGGCGCATGCTGGCTGATTGGGGACAAACTCGATTTCATCAAGTGCCCGCCATCCAACGTTCTGCAATATTGTTTTTGGTCGGAATCATGTATGTTGTCGTGATGGTTGGAACTAGCTTCCTGTTAGCTCCGGAAATTGGGACTCAGACTTATTCGCCCGGAGTGTGGCCGATGCTTGGCGGTCTAACCTTGCTGTTTGCTGCCCGACGAGAATACCTGCGCGATGTGCAATTATTCATGACCTTGAAACATCAGCGTGCCGAGTTTGAAGGGGAACCATTGTCGAATGAAGAGGACAAGTATGAACACGTATCTGCGTATGAAGTTCGCGCAACGACCACAAACGATGATTTTGACTTTGCAGATCTGAGCGAACAAGAACCACCGACCACTTGGGAATCGCCCGATCAAACGGACTCGGGTTGGGAAGACTGGATGATCGAAAATCGCGACAGTCGCCAACAAGCGCGTGAAGACCATGCTGCGGCAGAAGAAGCATTGTTGGACGGAATTCTGTTGAAAGTAAGTGCCAGCGGTATCGCAGGTTTGACGAGCCAAGAACGTGAAATTTTGGACCGTGTGAGTCAGATATATCGCCGCCGCCGAGAAATTCGGCACTAAATGTCACAGCGTTCGCCAAACGGTGGACTTAGCCACGAATACAATTCTTGGTAAACATCACGATGTTCGCCAGACCGTAGAAGGCGCGAACAGATCTCTGAGATTTTCAGCTCCCGTCAAACCGATGTTCAACGTTGCATCCCGTCCGGCTATCGCCCTTACTTAGGTGTTCGACCGTGCGGATTGTAATCTTCGAAGCCGTCACTGCAGGTGGTTTTGGTAGTGGAGCTTGTTCTTCTAACGACAACGCCAGTGCAACGACCGAGATTCCGATGGCGCTCCGCGCCGAAGCCTGGGCAATGATCACCTCCTTGGCCGCGGACTGTTGCGAAGCACTTCGAATCTCGGCGCAGGATTCGCACGACGACTCACTTCCGCGCGGGTCACAGGAAATCGCAACTCAAGAAAAATGTATTCCTTGGTTGCTGCGTTCACTCTTTTCTACGCGAGTCAAACGCTCTTTGACAAACCCACACGTGATAAAAGTGTTGTGGCATCCTTACCCGAAGGGTCGGTCAACAGGTGCTAGTGCGGTCACCCCGACATATTCAATTTTTGATGCAAGACCATTGATCACCGAGCCCTTGCCTCACACGAACCAGTCGGTCTATCCGTTGGTATGCTGGGACCCGGTTCGGCAGCAACAACTGGAGACTCGAACGGTATCTTTGCGGGGTGCGAGTTATTGGAAAGTTCCAGAGGGAAATCCCGAACCGCCATCTATGAAAACTCCGCCTACTGTTCGCTGCGACGGGGTGAGTACTGAAACCATCATGGTTCCCGACCCAAATCTCTTGTTAGCACAGTGGAGGGCGGCCGTTCGCGACGCTGACTTGGCTTTGTTGATAGCGCCCCAACCCAAGATGCAACATTGGCTGACAGCGTTAGGGGCGCTTTCCGACAAAGTTCTTACATGGCCGGTTGATTTGCTGGCGAGAGCGGAAGACAAACGACATCTAACCAGCCTCCCCAGTCTTGTGATCGAACCTCGACCGGATTCTTGGCGATTCCTTTCGCGAGATACTTCGCCAGCATCTGCGTCAGCAACCCACAGTGACGAAGCAGATGTGCAGCGCACGTTCCAAGACGTTTTCGCGAACGCGTCCACTTGGGCGTTAAAACCGACCAACCAATGTGGCGGCAGCGATGTTTGGAAGATCTCCTTGGCAGCTCCTGTATCCGACTTTACCATCGCCATCCAAATCATCCAACAACTCCGAGAGCAGGTGCCATGCGAAACCGGTTCCGAGCAACCGCTTCTGTGGTCACCATGGGTTGAAGGGCAAGCGGGCAGCTTGTTGGTGTTGGCAACCGAAGCAGGATGGTGGTGCTGTCCTCCGTGTCGGCAAATTCTGAAATTCGAAGACGTACCGATCCCGCTCCAACTTCAAAAGCACGTAACGAGGCTGCAGAAGGTCCAGTACCGAGGCGCGGAGCTTGATACAGCATTTACGACCAACGGTACGAAGGATCTTTTGTTTCGGCAATTTGCCGCGAACCTAACCGTTGCCGAACGACGTTCGATTCGTGGCTGGTTTGGGATCGACTTTGTCGCGACCTCCCACGAGCGAGCCACCTTGATCGAGATCAACCCTCGACTAACATCGTCCTACAATCTGCTCCGCCAGTTGTGTTTGATGGTTGAATAACCCAGCGAGCCATTGATCCGTAAATAGGGCGGTTCGAACGGAATTTACTTTTCCGGATCCGTTGGAGATGGTAGACTCATTCGAGTATTCGGGGTTGGATCGGGGCCAGAACTCCGAGATTGCCGGAGAAAGTTCCAATGCCAACCTGTGATTTCGTTTCGGCAGCCAACGAGCACTCCAGTGGCCTTGCTCAACGTCGGCGGTTTTTGCAGTCGTTGGGAATGGGTGGCTTTGGTGGTTTGGTCGCGCAGGTGCTGAGCGGTGAATGGGGTCGTTCTCCTGCCTATGGTTGCGAACGTTCGGCCAATCTTCAAATTCAAAACGGCGGAATCCTCGACGTCGATAATCCGCTGGCAGCCAAGTCTCCCGATTTTCCGGCGAAGATCCGATCGGTCATCTTTTTGTTTCTGGTCGGTGGACCTTCACAGATCGACACCTTCGACTACAAGCCATTATTGAAAGATCTGCATGGCAAACCCGTGCCAGAACTGTTCAAGAACAACTTGAGTGGCTCGAAGTACGCCAACGTGTTTCATGGATGCAAAGACGAGTTGATGGCCAGCCCCTACCAGTGGCAGCAACATGGCCAATCCGGAATGTGGGTTAGCGAGTTGTTTCCGCACCTTTCCAAACATGTCGACGACTTGTGCTTTATTCATTCGTTGCAAGCCGAATCCAACAATCATGCGCCGGCCAGTTATCAACTGCATACCGGCGACGTGCGAGCCGGCAAAGCGAGCTTGGGTTCGTGGGTAACCTACGGTTTGGGATCGGAAAACGAAGACTTGCCAGGCTATGTTGTCTTGTTCGATGCGGGGCCGCTCGGAGGAAGTTCGAATTATCACAACGGCTTCTTGCCGCCGGCCTATCAGCCAACTCGCTTGCGTGATCAAGGACCGGCCGTCTTGGACTTGTTGCCTCCCGAACGTTTTCAAAATGGGCAACGCGCCGGGTTGGATCTGATCAATGAATTGAATCGTCAACATCAAGCGGAACGACCTGGTTTCACTCAACTGGACGCGCGAATGGCAACTTACGAGTTGGCGTATCGCATGCAGTCTGCCGGCGTCGAGATCGGCCAATTTCAAGATGAGCCCGCCCATGTTCACACCAGTTACGGGTTGGACCATGAGGACGCTCGAACGCGGAGCTTCGCCCGAAAGTGTTTGTTGGCAAGGCGTTTGGTCCAGCGTGGTGTCCGCTTCGTGCAACTTTACGACATGCCTGACAAGGATGGCTGGGACGCACATAACAAGTTGCCAGACAACCACACCCCCAGGGCGCGCTGGACCGATCAACCGATGGCTGCATTGGTCAATGACTTGAAGCAATCAGGTCTGTTGGATTCGACGCTCGTGATCTGCGCCAGTGAATTTGGGCGCACGCCCATGATGCAAGACCATCAAGGTCGGCAACACAACGCCGCTGGCTTTACGATCTGGTTGGCCGGCGGCGGAATCAAACCAGGTTTTCGCCTGGGAAGTACGGACGAGATCGGCTTGATGGCGACCGAACGCCCAGTCCCTTTTCCCGACTTGCACGCAACCATCTTGCACTTGTTAGGCCTGGACTACGAAAAACTATTCTTTGAAGTCAACGGACGTTTGGAGCGATTGACAGGCGTAGCAGGCTCGGCCAAGCCGATTCAGGAGATTCTGGCATGACTGGATCTCGTGCACAAAGCAACCCAAAATTCTTCGTGCCCCCTTGCGAGGTCATCGCATTATGCCACTGCGTAAGGATATGGTGGATTGGATGTTGGGTCGTCGTTGCTTCTATGGCAATAGGAACCGCGAGTGCTTCGTGTGACGAACCCGTGGAAGATGAAGAGCTCGCACGCCGCGCGATCGCGATCTTGCATCAACGCTGTGCGAGTTGTCACGGAGAGACGGAACAGGAAGGGGAATTGCGGGTGGATTCCGCCGAACATTTGCTGCGCGGCGGTCGTCGCGGCCCGATGTTTACTCGAGATAATAATAACCAAGAGGCAGCTACGAGTCTCCTAATTGCTTCTGTCGATGGCAGTCACGCAGAATTGTCGATGCCGCCGGAAAACCCACTGCCCTCCGAGGAGATTGAGACCTTGCGTCGATGGACGCGGTCCGGCGCGGTCTGGCCCACGTCGCCAGCCCAAAATCCAACGTTGATGTCGGGAGCCTCGCCAGAGGCGAATCAACATTTTCGATTCCATGATGTCTGGCAGCGGGAAGATCATCCGTTGCGTCGATCGTTTAACGATGCTCGTTGGGAGCATTGGGCTTGGCAACCAAGAAATCCCATCACACCTCCACCGGTTCAAAACGCCGCGTGGATCATGAATCCGATCGACCAATTTTTGTTGGCCGATTGGGAACGCCAAGGTTTAGAGCTCGCTGCCGATTTGGATCGTCGAAAATGGTTGCGGCGGCTCACGTTTGACTTGATTGGCTTGCCGCCCACGCCCTTCGAGATGGACGAATTCTTGGCCGATCCATCGGAACAAGCATATTCCAAACAAATCGAACGATTGTTGGCACACCCTGGGTACGGCCAACATTGGGCTCGCATGTGGCTGGATACGGTTCGCTATAGCGACAGCAATGGTTTTGATTGGGACGAGTTCCGGCCTCAAGCCTGGCGGTATCGCGATTACGTGATTGCCGCATTTCAGAACGACATGCCGTTCGATCAATTTGTTCGCGAGCAATTGGCTGGCGATGAGATGTTAGCTGGGCCGCCGGAAACGATCGAGCAGCAGCAAGGGCTGATTGCCACCGGTTATCTGCGGATGGGCCCGCACGACAACGCGGCTGGTTTGTTTAACGAACAAGCGCGTAGTCGTGATGAGCTGCTGACGGACTTGGTCGAAACAACGGGCAGCGCGTTCTTGGGACTAACACTTTCGTGTTGTCGCTGCCACGATCATAAAACCGATGCCTTGTTGCAAGCGGACCACTATCGTTTGCGAGCGTTTTTTGCGGGTGTTGAGTTTGCGGAGGATTTACCCATCAACTTGGCAACTGAACATTTAGAAATTGAACAACAACGGAAAACGCTACAAGCGGAAATCGAACGACTCGAAAAGAGCGACACACCCGAGTCGGACGAAACCAAGACCAAAATTACCGAACTAAAGTCTCGCATGCCTGGCTTTACCTATGCCGTGTTGATGCGCGATCAAGCGATTGTGGCTGCAACCCATGTCTTGGCTCAGGGCGACTATCGTAGACCATTGCAAATCGTGGAGCCTGGTTTTCCGGTGATGTGGAACCCTTACGATGCGACGACGGCTTCTGTGGTTCGCCCAGGTTCTTCGGGACGACGCACGGCTTTGGCCGACTGGATCGTGCATCCGGAGAACCCTTTAACTGCACGTGTGATCGTCAATCGCTTGTGGCAAAATTATTTTGGACGTGGGCTTGTCGCAACTCCCAACGACTTCGGAGTCACGGGGGAGCCGCCAAGCCATCCGGAGTTGTTGGATTGGTTGGCCAACGAACTGATCGCCGCGAATTGGTCGCTCAAGCATATTCAGCGTTTGATTGTCGGTAGCCACGCCTATCAGCAACAAGCTGCTGCCGTGGGAGCAAAAGGTCAATTCCACGGCAGCCCATTCCGAGAATTGAAACGGTTAACCGCCGAACAATTGCGAGACGCCGTGTTGGCGGTTTCCGCCAAGTTATTGCCTCATGCCGGTGGTGCACCGATCTGGCCGCCGTTGCCACCGGAAGCGTTGCAGGCCAATCCGGCGTTGTTGGATGACAATGAAACGAAGACCAAAGGATGGTATCCGTCGCCGGCAGAACAACAACCGGTTCGTAGCATTTACCTCATCCAAAAGCGAACCGTACCGTTGCCGCTGATGGAAACCTTTGACCTACCGGACAACTCGGTGTCCTGTGGTTGCCGTCAGCAGTCGCTGGTCGCTCCTCAAGCCTTGACATTGCTCAACGGCGATCTGATTGAAACAGCGTCCGTGGCACTGGCGGACCGCGTGGCGTCGCTCACAAATCCCGACGATCAAATCAGCGAACTCTATCGTTGGACTTTGCAACGAGCCCCAACCCATCAAGAAATGACGACTTGCCAACGCTTCATACGTGAGCACGGGCTCGTGAACTTGGCTCGTGTCTTCTTGAATGTGAACGAGTTCATGTTTCTGGATTGAACCGAGCCTTTTGGTGACAATAAGGCTACGCCGAAACCCTGGATTTCAAAAATCGCTAATCCGCCAGAGTATTCACTTCGCCACCGATGCGAGTCCCGAGGGCTCGCCAGGTCACTAGGTCAATTTCCTCGGCAATGGAACGGACCGATCCGTCCATCATGGCAACATTGACGCTTGCCGGATGATAACTCCGCGACGTGACCACTGCGTAGGTCGCTTGTGTCGTACTGGTGGCTTCTTGCTGGGAGGTGTAATCGATATCGCTGCCGGCGGGGCATTGATTCGAGGCCGAATTCAGTACCAAGCGGCCATTCGGTGCCAAGCCGGTCGTAAATCCTTCATGGTGAACTCGGCCGTCAGGCCATTCCGTGTGTCCATTGGGGCGACACCAAGCGAAAGACGCAGGAATTCGAGCGGCCACCGCTGCTGGGTCGGGAGCCGGAATCGATGGGCCACCGACCAAAGGCTCGTTGCGGCCGTAGAACTGCCGAGCCTTCACGTCAGCGGCCATCAGTGTGTTGCTTGAACCATCCAGAATGTTGCTCGGACGCAGTTTGGTGTTCGGATGAAACATCCCGTCGCCGATCTGTCCGTTGACGGGGTTGAAGATCAACCAACTGCCAAAGTTAAACCCGTACGTCGTTGGGTAGAGCGGAGTGGCGAGTTTCGGACTGACGTCGCGGGTCACATCGGAATTCACGTCGCTGGGGCAGGCGTAAGTGGGAATCTTAAGCCCGGCCAACACTACTTGATCATCCCAGGCAACATTCAAATCCACTCGATCGTAGACATTGCCTTGTTCCAAGTACGGCAAGATTCGACCATGGATCGACCACGAGCTATTGGTATTGATCGCCCCTACGCCTTGAATGATCGCTGACGGTGGAAAATTCCGGCGGTTGGTTTCGTAGTTGAGAATCGCCAAACCAAGTTGTTTGAGATTGTTGCGACATTGCACCGACCGAGCGGCCTCGCGAGCCATTTGCACGGCGGGCAACAACAGACCCATCAGGACACCAATGATCGCGATGACCACCAATAACTCGACCAAAGTAAACGCTGATCGCACCGGCATTCGAACGGCTGTTTTCATGATTGTTGATTTCTTTCAAAACGGGGAACATAGAACCGCCAAGCAGTTCCACGTTCGATAGAACTATCTTGCTCGAATATCGAGTAAAACGGAAGCGTGTCCAGGCAATGAGGCGAAAACAGTCACAGCAAATGCTATGCCTATAACGACAGGTTCGTCTTTAAGGCGGGTTAGTAACTCGTAGATCCAGGAAATCGTGGGGGACGAGGAATTTACTGGCGGGTGAGGAAACCACGGTACGGCAGTTTCTTCGTCGGGTCTGGCGAAAATTCCACCACCGCGTCGTACCCGCCGCGCGGTACCTGCTCCAAACACGGAACCTGGATGGCCAGCCTGGCTCGTGGCGAGTAATCTGCTGGGATGGCCCATGCTTCGCTCCAACAGAAACTGCTGTATCCGATTCTGACCGCCGTGTTATTGGCGACGGTCGCGATTTCGTTGTTGGCTTATGGACTGGCCAAGTCCAATGCGGAAGCGGAATGGGAACGGCGTTTCCAAGCGATAGGGACTTTGGTCGACCGCGAAAACATTCCTTTGGCTCCAAACGTTCTGCAATTGCTGGCCAATTTGACTTCTGCACATTGGATCGCCATTGGGCCGGATGGGTCACAACTGTCGGTTGTCTCACCAGCCGAGGCCACATCGAAAATAGCTGCGACCGCAGCAGGCGAGTGGGACGATTTGGTCAGCCAGTTGTCGGAATGGTCAACCGACCAGCGACCTCGTCGGGTTCGGATGGGCGAACATTGGTTTCGTGGAATTCGTTTGAATCGAAAGTTTCCTCGCGCGAGACCCGATGGAACGACCGTTTCGGGGCTGGTCGTTCTGATCGATGAATCGAAAGCCCAGCAAACGATTGTCCAGTCGATTGCGTTGCCGATTTCGGTAGGCATGGTCGCCATCGGAATCATGACCGTCGTGACATTTTGGACCACATCACGGTGGGCGAAACGAATTGGCCGCTTACAGAAAGAAGTCAACCTCATCGCCACCGGACACTTTCAGACCACCGCCCTCGCAGACGGCGACGATGAACTAAGTCGATTGTCGCAAGACGTTACTGAAATGTCCAAGCAGCTTTCCGAGTCATGGCAAAAACTGCGGCGACTCCATGGCCAACAGATGTTGCATAATCTTTCGGGTGGTATGGCTCATAACTTGCGGAACACACTGACCGGAGCAAGGATGGCAATCGAGCTAGCCAGCGGTGCGGTGGATTCCGATTCTCAGAGTCCTTCTCCTTCGCAGCGACTCACGAAGCAGCGCCTGGAGGTGGCCATTCGGCAGATCGAACAAGCCGAAGCGTATATCAAGCGGTTACTCCTGTTGGTTCAAGGGCGACCAACGGACGGCTGTCGCATGAGTTTGGCGATCTGTGTCCAGACCTTGCAGGCGACACTCGACACCACGGCCGCTCATCGGCAGAAACGCCTGGAATGGTCGTTGGGGGCCGATCTTGACGAATATGAAGTCGGTGATGGCGAGACCTTATTGGCCGCCGTTAGCAATTTGGTTTGGAATGGTTTGGAAGCAGGTCAAGAAGTGGTCGTGTTGGTTTCAATCGATCAAGACGAAGCGCTTGGGCGAGTTGTGGTTTCGGATAATGGCCCTGGTTTGGCGGCCGAGGTCGCCGGAACTTTGTTCGAACCGTTTGTGACGACAAAGCCCGATGGCAGCGGCTTGGGGCTGGCATACGTTGCTCGCGCGGCCCAATTATTGGGCGGCACCGTTACTTCGCGTCGGGTAGAGTCACGTACAGAATTTGAATTGACTTTTCGTATCGAGAGAAAATTTCAGCCATGAAAACCGTCTTGGTGATCGACGACGAACCGACCATTTGTTGGGGCTTTCAGAATCTGCTGGGTTCTGACGATGTGTCCGTCATCGTCGCGGGGTCATGTGTAGCGGGTTTGGACTTGGCTCGCAGGAATCACGTGGACTTGATTCTCTTGGACATTCGCTTGCCGGACGGTTCCGGTTTGGATCTGATCGAACCCTTAAAAGCGATTGCTCCTCAGGCCGCGATTATTGCGATGACTGCCCATGGCGAGTTGGAAATTGCCGTCGCAGCCGTCAAAAAAGGTGTCGTCGATTATTTGCACAAACCATTTCGCTTGGCGGATGCCTTGGTCGCTTGTCAACGGGCTTTTGAATTGCAAAGTCATTTGCCAACCGTGGAATCGACAAAATCACTTGCTCCAGCGGAATCCAACAAGCATCATGCAGCCGCGTTGGTTGGCCATTCGTTGGCGATGCAAAAGGTCTTTCATCAAATTGCTTTGGTGGCGGACAGCGATCTGTCCGTCTTGATTGTGGGCGAGACCGGTACCGGCAAGGAATTGGTGGCCGAAGCGATTGTCCGGCATAGTCGGCGGCGTGATCAACCATTCATCGGGGTCGCCCCGGTCGCTTACAATCCGGAGTTGTTGGAAAGCGAGTTGTTTGGACATGCTCGCGGGGCATTTACTGGAGCAGACCAA
>JAEUIP010000370.1 GCA_016795075.1 Planctomycetaceae bacterium
ATACAATTGACAATGCATTGTCTGAGATCCAGTCTGCAAGCAACATTTCGGGTGATCTGCCAAAAGAAGATATTCTTACCATTGATAATATTTATGTAATGGGTGGTAATTACAATTTTGTAAAGTTGGATATCCACTCCTGGGCGCGAGTGAACCGAACTTAGCTGATTGCGTTGAATTCGGCTCGGCGTCGTCCCAATTGTTCTTGGAGTCGTTGCACGATGCTCGAATGCATTTGGCTAACGCGGCTTTCGCTGAGATCCAGCGTCGCGCCGATCTCTTTCATCGTCAGCTCTTCATAGTAATACAGGATGATGATCAGTCGCTCGTTTTTGTTGAGGCCTTTCGTCACCAGTCGCATGATGTCGGACTTGGCCACGCGGCGCGTTGGATCTTCCCCGCGTTTGTCTTCGAGGATATCGACCTCGCGAACGTCTTTGTAGCTGTCGGTCTCGTAGTACTTCTTGTCCAGGCTCACCAAATTGGCGGCGCTGGCTTCTAGCTTCATCTTTTCTAGCTCGACGATGCTCAGTCCCATGTACTCGGACAATTCGGCCATACTGGGTGCTCGTCCGAGACGGATTTCCAGTTGCTTGTTGGCTTCGTTTAGTTTGCTGGCTTTGGAGCGAACCAACCGCGGCACCCAGTCCATGGTTCGCAGTTCATCCAACATGGCACCGCGAATTCGCGGCACGCAATAGGTTTCAAACTTGACGCCCCGGTTCATGTCGTACGCGTCGATGGCGTCCATCAAGCCAAAAACGCCTGCGGAAACCAAATCGTCCAGTTCGACACCGTCCGGTAGTCGTTGCCAGATTCGTTCGCCATTGTATTTGACGAGTGGGAAGTACCGTTCGATCAGGGTATTTCGCAGTTGCTCGTTGGCGGGGTCGGCCTTGTATCGTTTCCAAACGTCTTGGATATCTTCCGCGGCAGTTGCGGTGGTCGCCATGCAATCCTCCGTGACAGGCTTCAACAGGACGGTAAAGTCCAATCGAATCGAGTTTACTCTTCCGTGATCATGTTCCCGTGGATCCGACTATCAACTGCCGGAAGCCGTCGGTGACGACGACTTTAACGTCTCGCGCATCGCCAACTCACGCCGCAGGGAACCAGTAACCGATTCCACTACCACATGGGTTGCCAAGTTGCCAATCAACCAACCAAGGAATGCAAATACAGCCAAGTACAACACCGACGTGACAATCGCCGTCCCCGCGTCAATTCCATGCAGCGCGGATCGTACAATTGTCGCGACGAAGGCAATCAAGCCTAGCGTCCCAGCGTATGGCGCACCCATCGCGATAACTCGCGTTGTTGGTAAATTCCGATTCGTATCCACCCAAGGATCGTTCTCCCACGGCGATCATTCTCGGCTTGGCCTGGCGTTGAACCACGCCAATGGAAAGCTCGACAGAATTATCTATTCCAGGGGAGAAATCTCCTCTTCGACTATCGGCAACCGCTTCGGCGAAAGTTAACGGCAAATGAAGTGAATTTGCGAACTTGCTGAAACATGCTGTCATAGTCACCCCTACAACCCGTACCATCCTCCAAGTTCGAGCAGCCTAGGGGGCCACTGCTTGATACTTGATAGCAGCTACGTTCCTGTAGTGCTAAAATTGACTCAGACAACGTCGCACGAACGGACGCCATGCGGCAACCGCTTCGGCGTCCAACTTTGCCAGCTTTGCTTGCTGGTCCGACAAACCAACCTTGACCGCACTTCGGACATACGAGCTGGAAGTCGCCCCCAAGTCCTGCGGCCGAAAGTCGAGAAAACGTTGGCACGATAAAAGCAATCGTTCGCGCCCACCATCGATCGGTGGCACAAACAACAGGCCAATTCGTGACTGCATTTCGTGACGATGTCCGACCAATGTCTTGATCTGACGATATGTCTTTATCAAACTTGCCGGTGTGGTGTCCAGCACAAAAATTAGGTGGGGCGTTCCGGTCAATCGTTCCAGTTGAATTTCATCGGTTGTGGTTGCCGCGACAAAAGCCTTGGGTCGCATCGTTCCGTCATCTGCCATGTGCAATCGCTTGGCCATCTGGGACATCGTCTCCCAGCCCATCTCGCCCAAGACCTGTTCGCAGGCCCGCGTCATGGCTCGCAAATCGAAACCAACCGTACATGTGTGCAACAGCCATTGCACCGTAGGCCGGTGCTGGTTCGGTTGGTATTTTTGCACCATCCGCTGCAAGAGAACCGCTTGTTCGTTCATAAGTAGAAATCAAACTCCCGAAGAAGCGGAAACCAACTCGATCTCGCCCAAGAACCATGCCGCCACATCCGGTTGAGCCACACCCAAATCGTCAGGCACGTTTTGCCCATTGGTCCAATATCGCCAAGGGATCGAGCATTTGCGTAAAAACGGATACACGTTGGCCAGCGTTTGACATTCATCCACTTTGGTCAACACCAATGAGGTGGCAACGTGGCCGACCCCGTTCTGATGTGCCGCGACCGCTGCGTCCATCGTGTGTTGATCACTCGATGCGCTGACGGTGATCAATAAATGATCCAAATTGGCCGCTGCCAAAGTTCGGTGCATGGTTTCAATCCGTTGTCGATCCCGCGGGCTACGACCCACCGTGTCGATCAACACCAAGTCAAAATCTGCGAATTGCTCGATTGCCGACCGCATTTCTTCCGGGTTCCGCACCACGACCAATGGCAGGTCCATGATGCCCGCATAGGCTTGCAATTGATCGATGGCTGCCACGCGAAACGTGTCTACGGTGATCAACCCGACGCGTTGTCCTAATCTTAAGTGAAAGTCCGCAGCTAATTTGGCAATGGTGGTGGTCTTGCCCACACCCGTGGGACCAACCAACGCCACTCGACTACAGTGACCAGGTTGAAGCTTGATCCCGCCACCCAAGTTCAAACGACTGGCGACGTGTCGAGCCACGGCCTCCCATTGGTGGGAAGCCTCTTGCCCGACGGCGCCGGTGGTCTCGCGTAAATCGGCAGTGAGGACAGCGATGGCTTCGGCGGATGCCCCCCAGTGGTGCAAGTCCTCGCCCAAGTCGTTCCAGAATTGTTCCAAACTTGCGAAGTTCATAGACGAATGGTCCGCGGGTCGCTCATCGAGTGATTCATCCCGCAAGAACTGAGAAAAGCGATCGGGAACCGTTGGATCGGTTCCAGCAACGACTTCCCATTGCGAACGATCCCACCACCGCCACGGGCTGGGTTGCAATCGCCGAGTATGCAGCACCGAAGCGTCAGGGCCCAGTTCTTGCGAAATCAACTGCATGGCTTCCGACAAAGATCGTACGCGATACGTTTTGGTTTCCACGGCTGCTCGGTACCTTTCTTTCTGGGCGTTGTCACAACCTTTGATCACGAGTGGTCGCGACGCCTGCTAAAGCTTGGTGTCACATGGGGAACGGCGAGTTGTGTTCGCCGCCGCCACCCGACTTCATGACGTTGCCAAAGCACGGGGACCCTACAGCATGACATTGCCGACCGACTCGACCTTGGTGTCACGAGTGATCTCGTTGTAACTCAAGAGAACAAGTCGCGGCAAATACGCGCTGGTCAGGTGTCGGGCCAAGGCTCGGACTTGCGGGTTAACCAACACGATGGCCGGGTAGCCAACTCGCCGCAATTTTTCGGTTTCGGCGTGAATGGCATCGCACACTCGTTGCACGTCATTTGGTTTCATACGTACGAAGATGCCCCGCTCGCTATGATCGACGTTGGCGGCAATCCGATCCTCGAGGGCCGGATCGAGCGTCACCACTCGCAAGGTATTCTTGGAGTCGCAATAACGTTGGCACAATGTTCGGGCCAAGCGATGCCGGACGAATTCGGTCAACAAGATGGGATCTTTGGTCTTGGTAGCGTAGTCGCCCAAGGTTTCCAAAATGAGACTCAATTGACGAATTGAAACTTCTTCGCGCAACAAATGTTGCAAGACCTGTTGGACCTCGCCGACCTTCATCACACCGGGCACCAATTCGTCGACTACGGCTGGCGAGCCCTTCTTGGCTTGATCCAAAAGCTCTTTGGTTGCATCGCGGGTCAGAATATCGTCGGCGTGTTGCCGCACGACTTCCTGCAAGTGGGTCGCTAGAACCGCGGCCGGTTCGGCGGGTGTGTACTTGAGCATGTACGCACGTTCGCGGAGTGTGGGATCGATCCATTTGGCTCGTTGACCAAACGCCGGTTCAACCGTTTCGATCCCGTGTAGTTCGCCCGTCGCCATGCCCGTGTCGATGGCCAACAAACGATCGGGATAGACTTCCCCCTCGGCCACCGGATTATTCGAGATTTTGATGCGGTATTGGTTTTCCTCCAGAGTCACGTTGTCGCGAATCCGAACCTTGGGCAGGATAATTCCGATCTCGGCCGCAACGCTATGACGAACGCTGGTAATTCGCGACAACAGATCCCCGCCTCGGTTTGGATCTGCCAACCGAATCAGCCCATAACCGATTTCCAGTTCCATGGGCTCGACTACCAAGAAGTCTTCGATCTTCTCCTCAGGTTTGACGGATGCCGCCTTCCGTCGTTCTTCCAGATCTTTTTGATTCGCAGCAGTCGCCTGGTTCTTGCGCATGGTCCACGCCAAGCCAACGCAACACCCACCGATGGTGATCAACGGTACGGCGGGGAGATTGGTAAACACCAAAATTCCCATGAACCCACCCGCCACCAACAACGCTTCGGGCCGAGAAAAAAGTTGATTCATGACCTCGGCAGGCAAGTTGGTGGACTTGGTGCTTCGAGTAACCAGCAAACCAGCGGCCAAAGAAATCAAGAAGGCGGGAACTTGCGACACCAACCCGTCGCCAATCGTTAGTTTTGTAAAGATCTCCGCGCTCTCGGCCATGTCCATGCCGCTGAGCATACCAATCGCAAACCCGCCGACGATGTTGATGACCGTGATAATGATACCCGCAATGGCATC
>JAEUIP010000371.1 GCA_016795075.1 Planctomycetaceae bacterium
CCAGTCGGGCGCCAAGGTGCTCGTCGAGGCTGACTCGCGGAGCATCTTCGCTGTTGGGTTTCCTTCACCGAAGAAATGGTTCATGACTTGGTCGAAGTCCCAGACCAACGGATAACGCGACATGAGAGAACGACCTTCCGGACGATTACAGACTTGGCTATTGGTCATTTTTCAACTCCTGGTTGATGTTGTTGGTTCGCCGCAACGCTCACGAGCGTTCGATAAACCGACAAAATATGAGATTGGAAAAAACAGCTACCACCGCAAAACCACAGGACGCGCGACCTCCCGTCGCTACCTGGATTTGGCGGCCCTACCCAGCAATGATCATCGCCGAAAATTAGTCATTGCAACCAACGTGCCAATCACCGGAATCCTGTTTTTCCCGGACCGAATTGGCCCAAGCCTGCACGATATGATTTGTAAAATCGTTCCTTCCCACGATCGTTGGGACATAAATCCTGTCAAAGTGGCAGAATTGCCGATGCTCCGTTGGCAGCGTGACAAGTCGTGGAGACAAATAAGCACAAGAAGTCGCCAATTGGTGAAACTTATGATACGAACAAGTTGTACGAGTACATGCAACCAACCACGCGTTCGCGTCGTTTCGTGTTGGGTGTCCATGCTATCGTAGTTGCCGTTTCCTCAGTCGGGAGTTTATCCGTGTTGACCCGAAGAATTGGTTGGGGACTGTTCGCGTTCGTTCTGTTTGCCTGCCCGAAAACGCCGCTGGGGTACGCTCAAGAATTGCAGCAAGGCTCCGAGAACGAGACGGCCGTGACGATCGAGCAGACGAATGAGCGACCGTGGAAACTCGCGGAACAAGCATCTCAAGAAAAACGGTATGAGGATGCAGCAAATCTTTACGCCGCTGCGGCTCGCGACCCGCGCGAAATGAAAGGGACATCAAGTTTTGTTCCAACGATGTGGTTCAACTCGGCTCGCGCTTGGAATCTCGCCGGAAAATCAGACGATGCTTGGTTGGCCCTCCACGAGGCAATGAAGCGGGGGTATCGCAAGATGGAAACGTTGTTGAACGATCCTGACCTCCAGTCCTTGCGTGAGGATCAACGATGGCGGGAGGTCGTGGAATCCTGCCAGAAGAACGAAGATGCGTTTCTCGCAGCGATCCAACAGCCCGAGCTTCGAACAGAGATGTTGAAGCGAATGGTCGAAGATCAACGCGTCCGCACACAGGCGAACCTGGATCACGAAGAATTCGCCCGAGTTGATGCGAGCAATCTCGCCTTCATCAAACAGGTCATTGCGGAACACGGCTGGCCAGGAAAGGATCTGGTGGGTGAAGACGGCGCCAACGCGGCCTGGCTGTTCGTCCAACATAGTACGGACCACGAATTCCAAGCCAACTGCCTCCCCTTGGTTCGCACGGCCTATCAAAACGGCCAAAATACAGGACCGCAACTGGCGCTATTGACCGACCGGGTCCTGATGTTCCAAGGGAAACCGCAGTTGTACGGTTCGCAGTTCCAATTAGTCGATGGGCAATGGAAGGCTTACACGATTGAAGAACCAGAGCACTTGGATCGGCGCCGAGCAGAAATGGGACTGGGGCCTTTTGCCGAATACGAAGCCCAGATCCGATCCATGTCGATTCCAAAACCGGCCGACTCAAAATAGGTCCTGCGGACGTCCGCGAGCCGGGATTCTCAGCCAAACGGGTCAAACGTCGCCCTAGCTCTGAGGGCCCGCAAAATGGTAACCGGTTGGGACTTGAAGCGATGACAAAGACCGAGATCGGCTCGGAGAAAATCTTGTCGTTAGACCTGTTCTCGCAGCGTCGTGAAGCTTAAACCACCCAAAATCCCGCTGCCGACGACGAAAACGATATCCACGATCATGTTCGAGTACTTGAACGGAGCCATGGCCAAATTACCGGACATGCCCATGATCAGATCCAATAAAAACAGGACAAACACCAGCAGAGAAACTACCAAGGCGATGATGCACAGGAGTTTGGGCATGAACGAACCTCAACGAGCGCCATTGGAAGTAGGGAAGTAGAACCGACCTGGTTCAGTATAACTAAGAAACCGAGTTTGTCAGCGCGTTCCTTGCCTTTTCCCCCGGATCTGCCGAGCTTTTTCCGCGCCGATTTTTCGGGCAGTAGCGATTTTACAACTAGGCTGTGTCCTAAATCGGGTCCGCCCCTTTGGCGGACAGGCAAGATTGCGGACAAAAATACATGACCAGAATGGAGCAGACCCCGTTTAGGACAAAGCCGAACGTTGGCTCGCGGGTCGCTCGGAATCGCGTTATCATGAGTCACCAGTCCTCCCACAGATCGGTCCAGTAGGTTCGGATCAAGGCTCTGTCCCCAAAAGGGTTTGAACCTTTGGAGGGCAGGCAAAAATTCGGACAACAAGGCGTGACTGGAGTGGGTCAGCCCCCTTTGGGGACAAAGCCTAGCTGTCTAAAGCACTCGTTTGATCGACATTTCTATTCCGAGTTGAGAACCCCATCCGTGAGTCTTACTGCGACCCCAATGACGGCCTCCCACGTTCAAAGTTCCTTGCGCGCTGAAATGCCCGTTGCGGAACGCTGGGCGTATTTTGATCATGCTGCGGTGGGACCTTTGACCCGCGCGGCCGCCCAAGCCATTCAACGATATTGTGGCCAAGTCTTAGAATCCGGCGACGTTCATTGGCCGCAGTGGGCCGCCGATGTCGAACAAACCCGGGCTGTGGCTGCAGAATTGATCGGTGCCCAACCCACGGAAATCGCGCTGGTCCACAGCACGACCGAAGGGATCACGATGGTCTCCGAGGGACTGGATTGGCGAGCGGGCGATAATGTCGTCATCCCAGCCGGAGAATTTCCCACCAACATCTATCCTTGGCTCCACCTGCAAGAGCGGGGCGTCGAGGTACGACAAGTCAAGATGCCAGAGATTGTTTGGGACTATCAGCGTTTGGCCGATGCCTGCGACACACGCACGAGACTCATTAGCTGCTCGTGGGTTGGGTATGCTAATGGCTTTCGCTGCGATCCCATGATTGTTAGCCAGATTGCCCGACGTTTCAACGCGTTCTTTTTGCTGGATGCGATTCAGGGACTCGGTGTGTTCCCGTTGGATGTGAAGGCTGCGGGAATCGATTTCCTCTCGGCCGATGGACACAAGTGGATGCTGTCCCCGGAAGGCGCTGGCCTGGCTTACATTCGGCATGATCTACTGGAGCGTTTGCGGCCCAACATTGCGGGTTGGAACAGCGTCGAAGGCCGATTCGATTTTCAAAACGTCCAACTCCAATTCCGCGCCGAGGCCGCTCGCTACGAGGCTGGTGCGCAAAACATGGTCGGGCAATTGGCATTTGGCGGCAGTTTGCGAACACTGCGTCAGGCCGGTCTTTCCGCAAACAGTTGGGCGTTGGCCGAGCAAGTGCTTCGTTCGGCATCGTATCTGACTCGACAACTGGTCAACTTGGGTGCCGAAATCCAGGAACTTCCCGAACACGTGCGCTCGGGAATCGTCATGTTCCAACTACCGGGGCACGACCCCATGGCCGTCCGCCAAAAACTACTCGATGCAGGTGTCGTCGTCAGCTGTCGAGCAGGTCGATTGCGCGTGGCCATCCATGCGTACAACGACGACTCGGACTTTGCTCGTTTGCTCAACGTCTTGGAAGGACTGAGTCGATGAAGATCGCAGTTTATACGGGTTCGTTTGATCCGATTACGGTTGGTCACCTCAATGTGATTCAGCGTTCGAGTCGTTTGACGGAGCGATTGATTGTCGGAGTGGGGATCAATGTGCAGAAATCCGAACTCTTCACGCCAGAGGAACGCTGCGAATTGATTCGGGAGAGTATTGCGAACCTGCCCAACGTCGAAATCCGGACGTTCCAAGGTTTGGCGGTCGATTTTGTTCGACAATGTGACTCGAACGTCATGATTCGCGGCGTTCGGCCCCTGACAGACATCGATGCCGAATTCACGATGACCAGTGCCAATCGCCAATTGGCTCCGGAGATCGAAACGGTATTTTTGATGTCCGATCCCAGTTTTTCTCACGTATCCAGTTCTTTGATCAAACAGATCGCCCATTTGGCCGATGACGAACAATTGGCCAAGTTCCTGCCGCAACCAATTGTTCAACGCGTCCGCGAACGGCTCAACGCTCGCCGCCAACAAGCGTCCGGTTGATCGCAATACCGTTCAACGAAGTACGGTAGTAGGCGCATTCCATGGACCACGATCATCAAAAAGCACTCCCTTTTCGAGGATCGGCAGACAGCACACGGAATGGGCTGCTACTTGTAAACTGCCGAACCAACTTCACCAACGAAAGGTTGTTTTCTGGACCGGCGATTGTGTATAATGCCGAAGCAAGTGACCCGATATGGACGATTCTGATTCGCCCGTTTGGTCAATGATTTGGAAGTGTGAGTTTCCCTGGTGGGGGCCACGGTCTTCAAAACCGGTGGACGGTGCGATAAGGCACGGTCGGTGGGTTCGATTCCCATACACTTCCGTTGTGTGCAAAGGAAAGAAATGCCGCCACAAATGATCTATTTTTTGTCGCTGGTTTCGCTTCTGTGTTTGAGTTTTGCCGAAGTGGTTTCCGGCCAAGAGCGTTTGGAAATTGGCACCGAGGCACCCGGTTGGAACGATTTGGTCGGCACCGACGATCAAAAACACTCGTTGTCGGATCTGAAAGACTTTGATTTGGTCATCGTGTGTTTTACTTGCAACGAATGCCCCTACGCGATCGATTACGAAGAACGGTTGATTGCATTGCACCAGCAATTTCAACAGCCGACCAAGAGCGGACTGAAAGTCGCCGTGGTGGCCATCAACTCCAACGACACGCCGGCCGACCAATTGGAGAAGATGAAGGAACGAGCCGAACAAAAACAATTTCCCTTCCAATACC
>JAEUIP010000372.1 GCA_016795075.1 Planctomycetaceae bacterium
GCACGATCCCTCGCGCGAGAAAAATATACGGAATCCCCAAAGCTTGGTCGGAAGACCTGGGTGTGCAGCGCTGGGGATTCCATGGTGCGAGTCATCGCTTTATCGCCGGCCGTATCGCTCAGTTGATGGGCCGAACCGATTTGAAAGTGATCTCGTGTCATTTGGGCGGATCGTCCAGTTTGTGTGCCATCGATCATGGCCGCAGCGTCGGCACCACGATGGGGATGAGTCCACAAACCGGCTTGCCGCAAAACAATCGAGTAGGCGACTTTGATGCCTTCGCCCTGCCCTTGCTCATGGAGCAAACCGGCAAGTCGCTGGACGAAGTTCTCGCGGTTCTCTCCAGCCAAGGTGGGCTGTTGGGTATCAGCGGAGTCAGTGGCGATATGCGAGATTTGCGTCAAGCGGCCGCGGCTGGAAATCCTGACGCGCAATTGGCTCTGGATTTTTTTGCCGCTGAAGTTCGTCGCTTGATGGGCGGGTTGGTGATCGAATTGGGGCCACCGGACGCGATCGTGTTTACGGGTGGGATCGGCCAAAACGATTGGCAATTGCGACAAGAAATTACGCAGGGCTTGGATTGGCTGGGCATTCGGCTCAGCGAATCGCTCAACCCGCAAATTCGCACGGAAGGTCGGATCGACGACGGGCAAGGATGTCAAATTTGGGTAGTGCCGACCAACGAAGAGTTGGTGGTTGCTCGACAAGTCAAAGCTTTGCTGGAGTCGTCCTAACATGTTTATCGCCAAGGTCGTGGGCTCGATGGTCTCCACGCAAAAAGTCGCCACGATGACCGGCCACAAGTTGATGATGGTCGAGCCTTATCGAGTGGATCCGCAAAAAGGGGATTCGTTGGTGGGCACCGGACGGAGCTTTGTGGCTGTGGATACGTTGGGATCGGGAGTTGGCGACATGGTGTTGGTGACCCAAGGTTCTAGTGCCAGATTGACGCCTGAGACCAAGAGCCTGCCCATTGATGCGGTCGTCATTGGCTTGATCGACCAAGTTAGTTTGGCTCAAGGTTGCATCTACGACCGTAAATCAGAACAATAGTAGAAGGCTTGGTGTTCGATGAAGATTGACGAAGCACTTATTCGCGATGTAGTCACGCAAGTCCTGCAAGAAGTGACGGCCGCGAAGTTTGGAAGTTCGAACCCTGCGAACTCCGACAATTCAAACTCAGGACGCTGGTCCAGTGCAGCTCCAGTGGCCCCTCGCGGTCACGTGGGCCGTCGCGGTCAATTCACTTGTGTGGATCAAGCCGTCGAAGCGGCGCAGACCGCGTTTGAGCAATTGTCGACCAAGGGTTTGGAACAACGCCGCGAGATCGTGGATATCATTCGTAAGATTTGTAGCTCGCAGGCCGAAGAACTGGGCGGTTTGGAGTTCCAAGAAACCAAGATCGGTCGGCTCGAACACAAGATCGAGAAGTTGGTCGCGTTGGATCATCCGCGCGTGCCCGGTGTCGAGTTTCTTCGCCCGCAAACTTACAGCGGCGACCATGGGTTGGCAGTGATTGAACGAGCCCCATTTGGGGTGATCGGAGCCATCACGCCGGTGACTCATTCGCTGCCCACACTGGCCTGCAATGCGATCAGCATGATCTCGGCGGGAAACGCATTGATCGCCAATCCACACCCGAGCGGAAAAAAGATTGCGGCGGAAGGTGTTCGTCGCTTCAACGAGGCGATCTTTCAGAAGACCGGGATCGACAATTTGATTTGCGTGATCACCGAGCCTACCCTGGAATCTGCGAACGCAATTTTTGCGCATCGTGGTGTGGCGTTGGTGGTGGTGACTGGCGGTCCAGCGGTCGCTCGAGCCGCTTTGAAGGCCGGGAAGCGAGCCGTTGTGGCGGGGCCTGGGAATCCACCGGTGGTCGTCGACGAGACTGCCGACTTGGCCAAAGCGGCGCGCTCGATCATCCTGGGCGCCTCTTACGACAACAATCTTTTGTGTATCGCCGAAAAAGAAGTCTTTGTGGTCGACCAAGTTTTCGATCGCTTGATGGACGAAATGGAACGAGCCGGCGCGGTTCGTCTGCGCGGCAAACAAGTCGATCAAATGACCGCCGCCGCCTTTGTCGAAGTGGGTGATGACAAACATTTGGCTCCAGCAAAAGAACTGTTGGGACAAGACGCCGTGAAGATGGCGAATGCGATCGGCTTGAAGGTTGATCCTCGCACACCGTTGCTGTTTGGCGAAACCGATGAACACAACCCGTTCGTCTCGGTCGAGCAAATGATGACCTTTGTACCGTTTGTTCGCTGCGGAACGGTCGAGCAGGCGATTGATTTGGCCAAGCACTACGAGCACGGGTATCGTCACACCTCGCTGATTCACTCGAACAACGTGAAGAACATCACGCGGATGGGCAAGTTGATGGACACGACGCTGTTCGTCAAGAACGGACCATGCATGGCAGGTTTGGGCATGGGCGGTGAAGGTTACGCGTCATTTTCGATCGCGGGGCCTACAGGCGAAGGCATCACGACGCCGCTGACATTCACGCGCGAACGTCGCTGCAGCATGATCGATGACTTGTGGATTTTGGGACAACCCAGGAGTGAGGCATGACCCCCGCGTTAGTTGTCGGTCGAACGCACGCCACGATCAAAGATGCTTCCTTACAAGGGGCAACGTTGTGGTTGGTCCAGCCCATCATGGCTGACGATCGGGCCGATGGCTTTCCGCTGATTGCGATCGATGCCGTGGGAGCGGCCGTCGGTGATCGAGTGATGCTGTCCAGTGATGGACCATTGGCTCGGACTCGCCTAAATGCCGAGAAGACACCCGTACGTTGGACCATTATTGGTCTAGCGGACCAGAGAAATTAAAGCCAAACCAAATGTCTCACTTGCCAACTGCAGCACCGCCGACCGTGCGACCATTTGCGGGTCGTTTGTTGGCAATGGCAGGGTTGCCTCGCGATTTGCACGCGGGGCAAGTTTTGCAAGTGGGTGCAAAGACGATTGTCACGCCCGAAGTTCGCGACCACTTGCGAAAGTGGCAAGTCAAGTTGGAGCGAGTGACAAGTGGTGTCGCGGCAAAGGGCTCGTTCGCGACGGACTCCGCTGCGCCGCCGGTCTGGCAGATTTGGTGGCATGCCCGCACTGATTCGGAAGCGCAGGCTAGTGTTAGGCACGCGAGCCAGCAATGGTTGGGGCAACTTGATTCGCGACTGGCTCGAGAAGTTCGTCGAGTCGTGTGTAGTCACCAATTGGCGGACGAAGTGGCGGTGGGACTTGTGGGACAAGACCAATCCTCGCGAGGTCCATCGCAGTTGGTTTTTAGTGATCGACCTTGGGAAATACAACGGCGTTTGGCAAGCAAGCACGGTGTTTTTTCCTGGAATGTGCCGCCCGGTGGCACGCAGGTTTGGGAACAAGCCAGGGAAGCAGCACCCACGGTGCTGCTGTGCTCACCGCCCCTGACTTCCTGGATCGTGCGCCAGTGGGTGGCGTTGTTGAAACGAGCCTAAATGTTCGCGATCCGCTCGGGGACATTTTTCGGGATGATAGAGATGCGAATCGGCAAAGTAGTTGGGACGGTGACGTTATCGCGTCAACACCCAACTCTGATGAACAATCGGCTGCGGATCGTGATCCCCTTGGATTTGCAACAGTTAGTCCAAGGGCCAAACGTTGATCCCTGGTCGAGTGATCCCGACGACGTCGTGATCGCCTGGGATCATTGTTCTGCAGGGTTGGACAGTATTGTTGCTTTGGCCGAAGGACCGGAAGCGGCTCAGCCGTTTTTACCAGAACTCAAGCCGATCGACGCAGGCATCGCCGCTTTGTTGGACGAGGTCAGCGTGGATCCGGTCGCCTTGAAGAAAATCAAACTAAAAAAATCCTAGCATGCTTTCACGGAATTTCGGGGAATGTAGGGTGTGTGTCGCAAGTCGCGCAGTAAACTCGCGGGATTCTCAAGATCCTCGTTGTGAAGCACCGCCGCGCGGATTCAAACAAGTACGACTTGTGGAACACATCACCTCAAAGTTTGAGAATGTTTGCAAATCCTAAATAGGTGAACTCAAAAAATGTCAGCCAAAAACGTGTACCAGATCAAGAAAGACATCTGTGAGATTGGTCGGCGAATTTACGCCAAAGGTTTTGCGGCCGCGAATGATGGCAACATCACAGTTCGCGTCAGCGAGAACGAAGTCTTGTGCACACCGACGATGCACAGCAAAGGCTTTTTGGTTCCCGACGATATTTCCCTCGTTGATATGACCGGCAAGCAGCTGTCGGGCCGCAAGAAGCGTTCCAGCGAAGCGCTGCTGCACTTGGAAATTTACAAGAATCGCCCCGACGTCAAGAGCGTGGTCCACTGTCATCCGCCGCACGCGACGGCCTTTGCGGTGGCACGT
Organism: Planctomycetaceae bacterium; assembly: GCA_016795075.1. GTDB lineage: Bacteria > Planctomycetota > Planctomycetia > Pirellulales > Pirellulaceae > M30B19. The sequence goes on from JAEUIP010000372.1 coordinate 4,373, forward strand.
GAGCCGATCCCGCAATGTGTGTTGCCAGAGGTCGAAGTTTTCTTGGGCGATGTTCCCATTACCAAGTACGAGACACCGGGTGGACAAGCGTTTGCCGACACGATCATCCCGTTCGTGAAAAAGACCAACGTGATTGTGTTAGCGAATCACGGGACGGTGAGCTTTGGGGAAGACGTCGAGCGCGCTTACTGGTGGACCGAGATCCTGGACGCCTATTGCCGCATTCTGATGTTGGCCAAGCAATTGGGTGGCGTCAACTATTTGAACGCTCACGAATCGAAAGAGTTGTTGGAGTTGAAGGACAAGTGGGGTTTCACCGACCCTCGCAACACACCAGAGTACAAAAACTGCGACATCTGTGCCAACGATATTTTTCGTGACAGTTGGTCCGCGACGGGCGTCGAGCGAAAAGCATTTCCTGAACCTCCTTCGGCCAAACCAGAAGATATTGCCAAGTA
>JAEUIP010000373.1 GCA_016795075.1 Planctomycetaceae bacterium
AGATGCCTACGGCCACGTAACTGATCAATCGGCCAGCACTGTAGGCCATGGTAGGAGCGGCACGGAACGAGCGACCGTCACCGGTACCGGCCAACAAAGCGAACGGACCGCACATTCCAACACAATGGAGGCTGCCTAACAGGCTGGCGACAAAAACGGTAACAAGCAATGCGATCACGATGGGCACTTTCTTAAAGCTGCAAGAATTCAGTCAATTCAAATTGGTATTGGTCGTGACCTAGTTTTGCTTGTCCTTGAAACCGCCACCAACCCGTTCGAGTCAGCGGTTCATCGACTTCCCAAACCCCTGGCTCCACGGCTTGTAGCTTCAAAGATTTTCGCTCCGTAACTCGTGCCCGATGAAAGCCAAAGACTTCGATTTCTTCGATGGGTATCGCCTGCCCTGCTTGATTCGAAATGCGAATCTGAACACTTCGTTTCGTGGCCGGATTTGCGGACGGTACAACGGAAACGGAAGTTGACCAACCCAACCGATCGCTGGCTTCGCGCGCTGCGCGGCGAATGTCGGAACTTCCGACTCGCTCATCCAAATCAGCCACCACGGCGTGCGAAGGATCATTGCTGGTCAGTGTGATGGCCACAATCCAAATGATCGCCTGGATCGCAAAGAAACCGATGATTCCTCCGGTCCAGAGCATTTGCGCTAACGCTTCTTTTGATTGGTGTTCGTCGCTAAGGTTCGAAATTGAATTGGTTGTCATTTTAACTTCCTAAGGGGCCTAGCAATTGTAGACGCACTTTAGTTTTTTGTTTTCGGTCGTTTTCGATGGTCAGTCCCACCTCGAGCCGTCCCTTTTTGAACACATCGTCTGCGACATCGGCACGCAAATGAAAGACTCGGCTTTCACTGGCTTCGAGTTTGAAGTCCGGTTCAGCCAAACCCAACAACACGTCTTCACGATCTGGTGTGATGGTCAGGGACATCGGATGGTCTTGACGATTCGTTACCTTCAACCGAACGACATTGCGAATGAGGTCATTCTCCATCCGCGTGTACGGATTGCCGCGTTCGCGAATGATGACCGCATCGAAGTAGTTTTTGTTGATCAACAGAAACAAAAAGACACTAGCTAAAGCTGTCAGGATCACGGGATAGACAACGACACGCGGTCGGAAAAGACTAAATTTTTCTCCGGCATCGGTGGCCTGTGAACTATAGCGTATCAAGTTGGGCGGTCTTCCGACTTTCGCCATTACCGTGTTGCACGCGTCGATACACTGAGTGCAGTTGATACACTCCATTTGAAGGCCGTTGCGAATATCGATGCCGGTCGGGCATGTTGTCACGCATAGGCCACAGTCGACACAATCGCCGGCTGGCGGGTCGACAGTCGAATCCAAAACAGGCAAAGCCACACTGCGCGACTTCGCTGCTTTCCCCCGCGGTTCGCCTCGATGCTTATCGTAGGCGACGATTAAGGAATTCCGATCTAGCAATACCGACTGAAAGCGACCGTAGGGACAGGCGATGATGCACAATTGTTCCCGAAAGAAGCAAAAGTCAAACATCATGGCCACGGTGACAAAGGCCACGACCAAAAATGGTACCGGGTTGGTCAAAGGTGATTGACGAACCCATTGCCACAAAGTGTCCACACCGACGAAATAAGCCAGAAAGGTATTGGCCAGATAGAAACAGATCACCGCGTATACGGCGTAACGAAAGCCCCAACGCAGCGCGGCGTTGGAACGTGCGGATTTGGGTTGGCCGCCTCGCCCGATCGTACCGTCAAAAAGTCGTTCGATGGGCCGGAATACAAATTCCATATACACGGTTTGTGGGCACGCCCAACCGCACCAAACTCGACCAAAAAATGCCGTGAGCAAAAAGATCGAGATCAGACTTCCAACAGCAAAAACCGCCAATAGCAGCGAATCCGTTGGCAAAAACGTGTAGCCAAGCAGCGTAAATTTGCGACGGACGATGTCCAACAAAACCGCCGGTTTTCCATTGATCTGCACAAACGGGACCAACGTGAAAACGGCGATCAGGAAATAGGCCACGACGCGCCGCAGAGTCAACAGCCGACCGTGGCTAAGCTTTGGGCGCAGCCAACGACGGGAGCCGTCCTTTTCCAAAGTGGAAAGGACGTGCTCTTCGGCTTCCAGGATTGTAGAGTTCATAATTAGTTTGCTGGCTGGGCGGGAGACGAAGGTGCGGTCGAATCACCGGCCGCCCATGGACCAATGACGTTACCCTCGGGTGCTTTCGGGTTACTGGGAGTCGTGCCCCGTAACGACGCAATGTAAGCACTGGTCAAAACCAAGACGTTAGGATGGTTGAACCGAGTACCCCAGGCGGGCATCGCTCCGTTGTTGGCTCCGTTTTTGATCACGTTGGCGATGTCTCCGATGCTCTGGACACCTTTCCAGTGATCGTCGGTTAAATTCGGACCAATCCCGCCACCCCCATCGATACCATGGCAGCTCGCACAGTTCGTGAGAAATGTCGACTCACCGACGGCTAGCCATTTCTCCAACTCGGGGTCACTGCTGTAAAGCAAAATCGTCTGCGCGTCAGGCTTCAACTCTCCGAGTTTCCCAAATCGCTTGGTCATGACCGAGGTTTGGTGGCTCTTGTAATCGTCAAAGATCGATCGATCCGGTACGCCGGTTTCGAAGTACAACCAATAGACGCCCGAAAACAGAACGGTGCCTACAAAAAGCCACACCCACCAGCCGGGCATTGGATTGTCGTACTCTTGAATCCCATCGTAGGAATGATCAGTGAGTTTTGGTTCGTTGCTTTCCGAATCTTGATCAATCGCGTAACTCATGATTGTTTGCTTTCCAGGTCATCCAAGACCACTTGGGCGTTTCGCCGACTTTCTTCTCGACTTGTGCGCAGAATCTGGATACATACGGCCAGAAATATGGCCAAAAACATCAGCAAGGCGGCATTCCCAAAAAAGGAATACCCCAAGGAATAAACCAGGTCTTTGATCACTCGGAAACTCCTTTTTGATCGTCCTTTGTTACTGGCGGAGCCGTCGGTTCAGTCGCGGGTGGTGTTGTTCCGTCGGTCGAGCCTGTCGCATCCGTTGACGGCGTCGCGGGAGTTGCCATCGATTCACGAGGAGTGGTTGGGCTGGCCGGCGTTACTGGACTATCGACCCAAACCTTATCGATATCGGTTCCAAGCCGCTGCAAGTACGCGATCAGAGCAATGACATGGCTGTCGGAGAATTCTCGCAGCGCTGCTTCTTCTTTCGGGTCTCCTTGAGCACCTTGCGAAATCAGTTCGTTCATGATCTTGGCTGCCTGCTCCTTGGCCATTGCCGACCCTTCGGTCAATTCCTTGGTATAAGGCGCGCCCAAGTAATAGGCCGCTTGAACGCGACTAGGGACCGAATTGTAGTTGATCGGCCGCGTCAGCAAATGCTCGTAGGTGGGCATGACCGAGCTTTCGTTGTACTGCCGAGGGTTCTGGAAGTGTCGCAAGTGCCAAATGTGTGACTGACGTCCGCCCTCTCGCGCCAAATCCGGACCAATGCGTCGCGAACCCCACTGAAATGGATGGTCGTAGATGAATTCTCCTGGCTCGGAATACCGACCATACCGTTCGGTTTCAGCAAACAGGCTGCGAATCATTTGTGAGTGGCAGTTGTAACATCCCTCAGAGACATAAATGTCCCGACCAATTAATTCCAATGGGGTATACGGTCGCACCGAAGCAATCGTTGGGATATTCGCGCGGATCAAGAACACCGGAATGATCTCGAACAACGAGGCGATAATGACGGCAATCGCTACGAAGACGGTGAAGCGAACCGGCAAACGTTCCCAGCGACGGTGCCAATGGGCTTGGCCCCAAACATCCAACTTCTTGGCAACGTCCAGAACACCCTCTTTCAGGGTCGATTCTGGCTCCGGTCCATCGTCATAGCTCGACGACAATCGAGGGGCTTTGTACACCGGAACGGTGTAGGTTGCGGGTCGAGTCGTCCACGTCATGTAGTAGTTGACGCCCATCAAAACAACGCCGGCAACATACAAAACGCCGGCTCCCAATCGTACCCACCACATCGGAATCGAAACTCGGACCGATTCCATAAAGTCGCTATTGGCCAAATTACCGGCGGCGTCGAATTCTCGCCACATCAACCCTTGCATCAATCCGCAGACATAAATTGGCACGATGTAAAGCACAATCGAAATCGTGCCGAGCCAGAAATGCCAAGTCGCTAACTGGACCGACCAGAGCTTGGTTTGAAAGATGCGAGGCAATAACCAATACAACATTCCGAAGGTCATGAAACCGTTCCAACCCAATGCACCGGCATGCACGTGAGCGATCGTCCAGTCTGTATAGTGGGATAACGCATTCACGCTCTTGATCGAAAGCATTGGGCCTTCAAATGTGGACATGCCGTAAAACGTGATGCCCACGACGAAGAACTTCAAAACCGGATCGACCGCAACTCGGTGCCACGCTCCACGAAGTGTTAACAGTCCGTTGATCATGCCACCCCAAGACGGCATCCACAACATCAAGGAAAAGATCATGCCTAGCGAAGAGACCCAAGTCGCCACCGAAGTGTAGTGCAAATGGTGCGGACCGGCCCAAATGTAGATGAACACGAGTGACCAGAAATGGATGATGCTCAACTTGTACGAGAATACCGGCCGCTCCGCCGCCTTGGGTAGAAAATAATACATCAAACCCAAAAACGGAGTCGTCAAAAAGAACGCCACCGCGTTGTGACCGTACCACCATTGCATGAAGGCGTCCTGCACCCCTGCGTAAATGGGGTAACTCTTGAATAACCCTACCGGTACCACCAAGTTA
>JAEUIP010000374.1 GCA_016795075.1 Planctomycetaceae bacterium
CATCGTGTCTTTGCGGTACTTGAATTCCGACAGTACCGATACGCCGTTTCGAGGGTTGCGAAATGGATGTCAACAATGTCGTCAATATTGGGAGCGTAACCGCCTGCCATACAAACGGAGACAGGAAGTTGTCGTTCGTGGCACCAAGCGAATACCGTTTCATCTCGTTGCCGGAGACCCGCTTTGCTGACGCCTAACTTGCCCAAGCGATCGCCTTCCCAAACATCCGCTCCTGCCAAATAGAACACAAAATCTGGCTGGAAGACCGAGTCGATCGTGGCCAGCGACTGCCGTAGTGCCGCAAGATAATCGTCATCGGCCGTTCCGTCGGGTAATGCCACGTCCAAGTCACTGGCAGTTTTGCGAAAGGGAAAGTTGTTGTCGCCGTGCATCGAAAATGAAAACAGCGTGGGGTCCCCGGCCGTGACGGCTGCCGTGCCGTTGCCTTGATGGACGTCCAGGTCAACAAACAAGACTCGTTCGACGCGTTGCTTCTGCTGCAAGACTCGAGCAGCAACCGCCACATCGTTGAACACACAGTACCCGCTGCCTGCATCGGGCATGGCGTGATGGGTTCCCCCGGCCATGTTTACGGCCACGCGATCATGCAACGCTGCTTGACTAGCGGCGACACTGGCGCCGGTACTTCGCCGGCAACGTTCGACCATTTTTTCCGACCAAGGAAACCCAATCCGTCGCTGTTCCAACTCCGAAAGCTCGCCCGTCATGACTCGCCGCAAGTACTCCCGTTCGTGCACGAGTTGCAATTCGGCATCGGAGGCTGGGGGCGGCAGTTCTAGCTGGCAGTTCGTACCCCAATCGCTGCTCAACACTCGTTCCCGCAATCGGCCGTACTTGGCCATCGGGAAGCGATGCCCAGCCGGTAACGGCAATTCAAACGTGTCCGAGTAGTAAAGTTTCATGGCGATGGCACTGGCGGAAGATTGGTAGGCGTCGTCGCCAATTTCTGGACGCACGAGCAAATCCCAGACGGTTGGCAGAATACACCAAAGCAACCTCGGTTTGCCATACCCTCATGACTCGCGAAACCTAAACATGATCGTATTCCCCACGGCACAGACTGTTTGCAAGACCTTTGGTTCACACCGTGGGATGTTGGGTTTGTTTGAGGTACAATCGAACTGCCGACAAATCGGTGACTGGAAAATTGGAAAGACCCTCTGAGGAACACGCGTGAAGACCAGCCGAATCGCCTTGTGGATCGTTATATTTTCTGTTCATCAAACACTTGGTTTGGCTGCAATCCCAGTGGTCTCCGCCAGCGGTCATCAGGATCCTGCCGACTCGGCGCGGCCGTTGGACAACTCGGCGCAGGAGACGCTGACGATCGATCGAATCTTTGCCTCGGATGAATTTCGGAGCGAACCGCTTCCTCCTCGGCATTGGGCCGGGGCAAACTCGAGCATCACGCTACAACCGTCCAGCGTTCATAAAGACTCCAGTGATTTGGTTCTGGTAAGTCCTGCCGGAAAACGTGAAGTCCTAGTAGCCGCGGAACAATTGATTCCATCCGGAGGTGAGCGACCATTGGTGGTGGAAGATTTTCAGTTTGCCGAAGACCTTGATGTCGTGTTGCTTTACACGAACTCCGTAAAAGTCTGGCGGCGTAATACTCGTGGAGATTACTGGACGTTTCGTCGGTCAACCAAACAATTGAGTCGGATCGGTGCGGAGGCAGAACCTTCCACCCTCATGTTCGCCAAACTGTCTCCCGATGGAACAAAAGTTGGTTATGTCCGCGCGAACAATTTGTACGTGGAGTCCACGGATGGAAGCCAACGAGTCGCACTCACCAGCGACGGCTCGGAGGAAGTCATCAACGGGACGTTCGATTGGGTTTACGAAGAGGAGTTCGCTTGTCGCGACGGATGGCGGTGGAGTCCGGACGGGAAACACATCGCGTATTGGCAACTCAATACCAACGGCGTCCCAAAGTTCACATTGGTCGATTATACCTCGGATTCCTATCCAATTCTGAAGAGTTTTGCGTATCCGAAAACCGGCGAGCAGAATTCAGCTTGCCGGATTGGTGTTGTGGGGGCAACCGGAGGTGACACCGTGTGGCTGGACATTCCCGGTGAGACGCGCACGGACTTTTATCTGCCGAGGATGGAGTGGACGGGGCGAGCCGACGAGCTGGGAATCCAACGCATCAATCGCTTGCAGAACACCAACGAGATCTACTTAGCCGATGGCAAGACCGGGACCGCCAAGTCGATCTTTTCTGAAACGGAAGAAACCTGGGTCGACATACATGACGATTCTTTCGAGTGGCTCGAGAACCAGAATTCGTTTACTTGGATCAGCGAACGGGACGGTTGGCGGCATTTGTATCTCGTGTCTCGCGATGGTCAATCGCTTCGGCAGGTGACCAACGGCGACTTCGATGTGATACGAGTCGTCCATGTGGATGAGAAGGCTGGTCGGGTTTGGTACTTGGCTTCGCCCGACAATGCCACGCAACAGTATTTGTACTCGGTTTCACTGAATGGAAGTGGGAAATCAGAACGACGGAGCCCTGCCGATAAGCCCGGAACCCACGATTACGATTTTTCACCGGATGGCTCCGTGGCGGTTCACACGTATTCGACCATCAATGTTCCGCCGCAAATTGAACTTATTACAGTGGCGGATCACCAGGTTCGGTATTCGATCACCACCAACGATCGATTGCGAAGTGCCGTCGCCAGTCTGCGATTGTCAGCCGTCGAATTTATACAAGTCGACAATGGTATGGGAACAATGTTGGATGGCTGGTTGATGAAACCGCCGGGTTTTGATCCCGCCAAGAAGTATCCGCTGCTGTTGCACGTCTACGGCGAGCCGGCCAGCCAATCGGTAAAAGATCTGTGGGGCGGTCGACATTATCTTTGGCACCGAATGTTGACCCAGCAAGGTTATGTGGTCGCGTGTATCGATAATCGAGGAACTCCGTGTCCGCGTGGTCGTGAATGGCGACGAGTCGCCTACAAGCGTGTGGGCACGCTGGCTTCCCAGGACCAAGTGGCGGCCACTCGCGAGTTGCTGCGCACCAGTCCATGGCTGGATGCCAAACGAGTTGGCGTTTGGGGTTGGAGTGGCGGCGGTTCGATGACGTTGAATCTGATGTTTCGTTACCCCGACGATTTTCATACCGGCATGGCCGTCGCGTCCGTACCGAACATGCGACTGTACGACACGATTTATCAGGAACGATACATGGGCTTGCCGCAAGACAATGAGGCCGCTTATGCCGACGGATCACCGATCACTCACGCCAACGGATTGCAGGGAGATCTGTTGATTGTGCACGGCAGCGGAGACGACAATTGTCACGAACAGGGGATGAGCAAATTGGTCAATCGCTTGATCGAGTTGAACAAACATTTTTCCATGATGTCGTACCCCAACCGAAGTCATTCGATCGATGAAGGCGAAAACACCAGTCGTCATCTTTACGGATTGATGGCTCGATTCTTGAACGAGAATCTCCCGGCCGGTCCGAAATAGCAAATTACTACCGTCTGTCGCCGAGGGTATCTCGGATCCAGAGTGGTTCTCGGCGAAGGTCGAGGATCGCGATAACCGTTACGACGGAATCGTGAACCACATTAGTTGGAACCTAATTCAACTCCGGTTTGAGGACTCGGTCGAAGAATTCTTGCTGGGTGTCGTTGGCCCCGACTCCTAATCCATGACCAGCGTTGGGCCAGAAACGACTTTCGTAGGTCTTGCCTTCTCGGTCCAACGCTTCAATCAATTGGAAGGCATTGTTTGGATGGACGTTGTCGTCCAACATGCCGTGCATGATGAGAACCTTGCCTCGAAGGTCTTGGGCGTAAGTCATCGCGGCGCCAATCTTGTATCCGTCGGGGTTCAATTGCGGCGTGCTCATGTAGCGTTCTGTATAGATGGAGTCGTAGTTTCGCCAATCGGTTACTCCGGCGCGAATAACGGCAGCCGCGTAAACATCCGGATGTTTGAAAATACCCATGGCCGCCATGAATCCGCCGTAAGAATGGCCGACAATCCCAACTCGCTTTGCGTCAAAATAAGGGCGAGAACTCAAGTACCGAATGGCGTCCGCATGGTCCTGGATGTCCACATCTCCCAAGCGTCCGTACGTGGAGTCGGTAAAGGCTTTGCCTCGGCCACCGGTTCCTCGGTTGTTGACCTTGACGACCAGATAACCGCGAGATGTGTCGCCCTGGGGACTCGCGACGTAGTTGGCTCGAATTTCGTTGGAACCCGGCCCGCCATATAAGGCATTGATTACCGGGTACTTCTTGTTCGGGTCAAAGTCGCGCGGCTTGAATAAGATGCCATAGATATCAAACTTGCCATCCGACGATTTGAAGTGAAACATTTCGGCCAAATTTGCGGCCGAGGCTGGATCGCTTTCGGCTAACTTGGCTACGAGCTTTCCGTCCGTGCTATAAAGTGCGGTGCAAGGCGGCGTGTTCACTTCCTCGTATTGAGCGATCAACCATTGATTGTCGGGCGACAAACTGAAATTGGAATGATGGGCTTCGATGGTGGTGACTCGCCGCTGGTTGGTTCCGTCAAGGCCAACCAAGTGGTACTGCAAGTAGTAGGGGTTTACCGAGCTGCTGTAGGCCGTGAAATTAACCAGTCCGTTTTTTTCATCCACCGAGATGGTGCTGGTTTGAAATTCGCCTTGGGTTAGATTGTTAATCAGCTCACCATCCAAGTTACGCAATTCGTAATGGGTGTAGCCGGATTT
>JAEUIP010000375.1 GCA_016795075.1 Planctomycetaceae bacterium
TTGATCGACAATTGGGGGCTGGTGCACGCCTTGTTTCATCATTCGTCGGTGCTCCGAGTGAACGCGAGTAACTGGGGCTTGGCGGAAGGCCAATCGTTGGGCGATTTGAAACCCGCGCCGGCGTTTTCGGATGCCTGGAAGGAACATGGCGGTGCGGCATTGATTGCTTTGATTGGAAAATCCCCATGCCGAGCGATCCGCCAATGGGCGATTGGGATGATTAGCGAACTGGATACCGGGGCGATTGCCGGCGTATCGCTGCCGACAGTTCTGACATGGTTGTCGCACGGTGATGCCGAGATAAGTCAATTGGCCGTCGAAATGTTGGAGCGATCGACTGAACTTTCCCGCCTATCCACGAGTGATTGGATTGGCCTGATGGGGCGGGCGAATGAAAGCGTCCTTGATCGAGTTTGTCAACTTGTTCGTCAACGAGTATCCGTTCACGACGTACCGCTCGCGGAGATCATTCGCCTCAGTTGTATGCCTCCCGTTCCGATGGCAAGACTTGGGACGGAGTGGCTGCGTGAGAAGCCGGTGATAGGTTCTTCCGACTGCCAAGAAGTCTTGAAAGTAACTGGTGCCGAGTGCGAAGCGATGCGCCCGACGCTGATGAAGTTGGCAATGGAAAAAATTGATGCATCGGGTCGCTCAACCGTGGCCGATCGTTTGGAGTTTCTTGACTCACGCTATGCCGACGTTCGAACCATCGGCTGGGACTGGGTTCTGGGGTCGGAAACCATGCGACTTGATCCGGAACTGTGGCAGAAGCTCTTGGAGTCTCCGTATGACGACGTTCGGTTGAAGCTGGTCGGCGTCCTTGAGAGTATCGTGTCGGGGTCGTCAACTTTTTCGCTGGGTCAGCTTGAAAAGGGGGCCTCAAGCCGAGAGAATCGGGCAAGGTCGGGGCGGACGATGGCGAGTGATCGCTGCGTTACGGACCAGGTACGGACGTTGTGGGCGACTGTGTTGTTGAACATCCATCGGGGTGGAAAACAAAAGCCGGGAGTGATTCGGAGTATCGTCGCCATGCTGGAAGCAGAACCAGAGGAAATCGATCAGTTATTGCGGCTGCTGAGAACGGCGTTAAGATCGGTACGACGAGGCGAGTGGCGTAGCGCCCTCGCTGGGCTGGTACGGTTAATCGAGGCAAGACCCGAGCTGTCGTCGCGTGTTCAGTTGCTGGTTCCAGAATTGATATTGTAAAGAGAGAACAAGGGAGGGGTTTGGGTTCGAACCGAGACTATTTTGCTGTGGTGTTCCGCCATGGTTGAGTTTGCTTTGACATGCTTTCCCAAGGCCGTTGTTCGTTGGCCCGACCGCGATACTAGTCGGCGGCTGGGACAACGGGTTTCCTCCGACTAGTATCGCGGTCGGGCTTGAGTGAACGTCCTTGGTCGACGCTTCGAAGTCGGCGCAGTCCTGAACCCCTCCCATTTTGATTCGCATGCATCCGACCATCCTAGCGATTTGATCATGGACCTTACTTTTGCTTATCGACGTCCAAGCGGGGTGAAGCAGAACGCAGCCGGATTGGCCATTTCTCTGTCGCCCAACTTGCGACGCGATCGGGTCAGTTTTTCGGGGCGACTGAAGGATCCCCTGCGATTTCGCGAAGCGATCAGTGCATTGCACGATGTCGTGATCAGCGACCTGCGTTATCAGCCGCCAGATCGTTCGGCCTACAACGCTTGGCGTGAATCGATACTGCAGCAGGAATCGGCAATTCGAACGACGGCGATTCGTGAAACCAAGACCGAGTTGACCGCTCGGCTTGCGGTGCCGATGCCGGACGGACTTGAGGAGGACTATCGCCGTCATCGGGTCCGTTACTGGAAAGCGCGTCAGGCATATTCGAATCATTTGCTGAAACATGATCGCGAGTTATGGCGATACATGATGCCATGTGATCCGGTAATCACCGTAGCTGAGGATTCGGTCTTCTTCGAGTGTTTTAGTGCGGATGAAAGCAGCTATGGTTGTCTGTCGGTGGCTCGTGAGGCGTTTGAACATTCGGAAACGCCTTCTCTGGGCACAACGAACGTCGACTATTCCTGGAACTTGTACGAACATTTTCAGCGGCTAAGGAGCTATCGCGAGACGCGGTTCGAGATTGACCCAGCGGGATTCGAGGTGCAGATCGGCGACGGGCACGAGCATCGCGAAGAGAAAATTGATTTGCCCAATAGCTGGCTGCGAGGATTCATGCAGATGCAAGCGGCGATGAGTTTGCCGCTGCGGCGATTGGTGATTGCTCGCGAAGGCGTCTACAACTTATTGGCTTTTCTACGACGACACAAAGCCTCGCGAAGTCCACGCGCGGTGCGGTTCGAACTCGAGCCCGGCAAACCTCCGGTGCTGGTGCTTGAACCGTGGGAGAAAGTGATCTCGCTCCATTCACCGCCTTACCAGGGAACGCGCGCGGAGACGGTTCGCGTTTGGGGTCGCGACCGGTTGCGAGTCCTGGCGCGGCAACTACCTTTGCTGGAACAAGTGGATGTATATCTACTGGGCACGGGACTCCCAAGTTTTTGGGTGACGCGGATGGGCGAGATGCAAATGGTGCTGGGCTTGAGTGGCTGGACGACCAACAACTGGACAGGCGCATCCGCCTTGACACAACTGTTGCCGCCGGTCGACGTTGGCGAGTCGCAGCTGGCGTCGATTGCCGCGACGTTTCGCCACCATCCGGCGCAGTCACTTGATGAGGTGGTGCGAAGCAGTGATCTGGACCAGCCGACCGTCGTGGCCGGCTTGAATCGACTGGCCTTGTTGGGACAAGTGATCTACGACCTGACGTCGGACCGGTATCGCTGGCGACAGGTCATGCCGACTCCATTGACGATGGAGCAAATCGGGGCGGACGATGTGGAAACGCGAATGGCGAGGGAGTTGTTGCGAGGTGGTTCGATACGAACGACCAAAGACGAACAGACATCGGCAGGGCTGCGTTTGTTGAGCGGAGCGGTCAACGACAAGGAAGTGGAAATGCTGTTGGATGGCGACGGGCGAATCATGCATGGTCGTTGCCACTGCTCGCACCATTTCCAGAACGGTTTACGTCAAGGGCCGTGCCGACATTTGCAGGCTCTGCGGAACAAGGTCATTTCGCCACCTCCGGCGTCGTCGTTGCAGGATTGGTTCAATCGATTTAGGAACTAGGTGGCACGATGGCGAACGGTATGCTACAGCAGCTTATCGCACGGATGGGCCGAATATTCGGTTCGATCTTCTGCAGTTACAAACGCTCGCCTGGCACACAGTCGCGCGCCACAACCGCCCCGGCTCAGGGCCAGGCGGTGAGGCCAGCTTCACGACCCGAGGCTCCTCCACTGCCGCCCCGAGCCAACAAAACACTCGACTTGGCAGCGTCCCAGTTTTTGCCGATTAGTCGTAGCGAATTATTGGTGGCTGCCAAGGGAACAAGACTGTGGGGCAATGTATGGTTCGGTCGGCGTGATTTGATTCCGCCGGCGGACGATGCGCGAACGTTGCTGGTGGATCGGGGCATGGTGACGGAAGGGCTGATTACTCCCGAAGAATTGGCTGAGATCCATCGAGTGGGCGCAGAAATGGATTTGCATCGCCCGGCTCAAGCCGCCATCCAGCATCAAACCCAAAAGGCAGGACAAGCGGCTATCGACGAGTTGCGTGCCGAAAAAGCGCGAATCAAGGCGGAGAAGAAGGTCGAGTCGGCAGCGCGAAAAGCGGCTCGACAATCGGCGATCGACCAGCGCCGTGCGAATGATATCGTATTCCTCGGCCGTCGTGTTTCCGGAAAGTTGGGGCACCGCGAAAGTGATCCCCAACGTTTGCAGCAACTGAACTTGCCGGTCTTGCAAACGCCGGCGGATGTGGCGGTGGCGTTGCAGATATCGATTTCCCAACTGCGCTGGCTGGCCTTTCATGCGGAAGTTGCCGAACGGACACACTATGTGTATTTCGATGTGCCGAAGAAAACTGGAGGCTTTCGCCGACTCAGTTCGCCGCATGCCAAACTTGCGGCGGTTCAACGCTGGATCTTGGAGCAGGTTCTGAACAAACTGCCGACCCAACCCGCCGCGCACGGATTCATTGCTGGGCGGAACATCCTTTCCAATGCCATGCCACACGTCAATCAGTCAGTACTGATCAACATGGATCTGGAAAACTTCTTCCCGAACATCACATTTCCACGAGTCCGAGAAATGTTCGCGCGACTTGGGTATTCGGGCGCGGTCTCGACGGTATTGGCTCTGCTGTGTACGGAATGTCCACGTCGCGCGGTGATATTCCATGGTGCCACGTACCAGGTCGCCACTGGGCCACGGGGCTTGCCCCAAGGTGCGTGTACAAGTCCAGCAATTTCGAATCAAGTCGCCGTTAAACTTGATCGAAGACTGCAGGGCTTGGCCAGCAAAATGGAGCTAAACTACACGCGTTATGCGGATGATCTCACGCTTTCTGGCGGGGATGCGTTGCGGGAACGTGTCGGCTACGTGATGGCTCGGGTACGCCATTTTGCGGAAGAGGAAGGTTTTCGGGTCAACAACCAAAAGAGCCGCGTTCAACGGCGAAATTCCGCTCAAATCGTGACGGGGTTGGTGGTGAACGAGCGACCGACGGTGTCCCGTGAAAAGATCCGCCGGATCCGCGCGATACTACATCGGGCCCAGACCGAAGGGCTGGAAGCGCAGAATCGGCAGAATCATCCGTACTTCCGCGCTTGGTTGGAGGGGTACATCGCATTTATCGCG
>JAEUIP010000376.1 GCA_016795075.1 Planctomycetaceae bacterium
CGGCTTATGTTCTCAGCAGAGGGCATTACGAACAGCGACGTGAGCAGGTCTCGGCCAATACTCCGGCGATGCTGCCGGCGATGTCGGAGCAACTTCCCAAGAATCGATTGGGCTTGGCCAAGTGGCTGGTCTCAGCAGAACATCCCCTGACGGCTCGAGTGACCGTTAATCAGTTTTGGCAGTCGGCGTTTGGGCAAGGGTTGGTTGCCAGCAGCGGGGACTTTGGCTTGACGGGCGGACTACCGTCGCATCCCGAATTGCTAGACTATTTGGCCGTGCAATTTCGTGAGGACGGCTGGGACGTGAAAGCCTTCTTCAAACAAATCTATCTTAGTTCCACGTATCGACAAAGCGCTCAAGTGTCGGACGAGAAACTGGCCGTCGACCCCGACAACGTTTGGCTCTCTCGCGGCCCGCGATATCGCATGGATGCTGAGATGGTACGTGACTATGCCTTGTCGGCCAGTGGAATTTTGGTCCCAGAAATCGGTGGACCAAGTGTTCGTCCGTATCAACCGCCGGGTGTTTGGGAGGCCGTTGCGATGATTGGATCGAACACGCGTGATTACGTCGAAGATCGCGGTTCGGGCTTGTATCGCCGCAGCATGTACACGATCTGGAAACGATCGGCTCCACCGGCTTCGATGGATGTATTCAATGCGCCTAGTCGAGAGGCATGTACCGTTCGACGGGAACGGACCAACACGCCGTTGCAAGCGCTCGCGACGTTAAATGACCCGCAAATGATCGAAGCAGCGCGGCATTTAGCGGCTGAGATCATGCAAATGGAACAAAAGCCTGTTTCCGTGATTGCCGGGGAAGTTGGACGGGAAGATCTGATCGATAAGCAACTCGATGCGGTCACTTGGAGGATCATTTGTCGTGCGATCAAAGATGAAGAAAGAGCGATTCTGCGGAGTTCACTAGAACACTTGCAGAACTATTACACAACCAACCCAGACTTGGCGATTGCATTGAATGACGTGGGGCACACAAAACCATCGGCCGACTTGGACTCGGCCAGATTGGCTGCGTGGACGATGTTGATCAATCAATTGTTCAACTTGGACGAAGTGATCAATAAATAGTCGCGAAGTAGTTGGTCAGGCTTTGGGAATGGTCGAGCTGTGTTAAACAGAGCCGGGCTGTTTTCTGGTCATACAACACCGTGGCGAGCCTAGTTTTCCCTGAATTCGCGATTGACCAAGCCCGCGCACACGTTGCTAGAACCGTCGGACTCGGACGATGGCGATTGTGCGTGAGGCAAACGTATACGAAGTGGAGATGCCAAAAATGTCGAATGAAAACCCATCAGCGGCAGAATATAAAAAGCAAGAGACTCGACGATATTTTTTAGGTCGCGGCGGCAATGCGATTGGGTGGGCGGCGTTGCAGAGCTTGTTGGGCTCGGCGGCGTTGGGTGGCGTAGGTGGACGCGATGTTCGCGGCTCGTCGAATCCGCAAGATGGTGAACACGGCGGGCGTCCGTTGGGGCCACATTTTGCTCCGCGAGCCAAACAGGTGATCTATTTGCACATGGTCGGCGGGCCGCCACAAATGGATTTGTACGATTACAAGCCGATGATGAACGATTGGTACGACAAGGACCTGCCCGAGTCGATTCGGAACGGGCAACGGCTAACAACGATGACCAGCGGTCAAGCTCGGTTTCCGATCGCTCCCTCGATGTTCAAGTTCCAACAATACGGACAGTGCGGCATGTGGGTCAGCGAGTTGCTGCCGTACATGGGTAAGATGGTGGACGACGTATGTTTCATGCGCAGCGTTCACACCGATGCCATCAATCACGAGCCGGCGATCACGTTTATGCAAACTGGCAATCAGGTCACCGGACGACCATGCTTGGGAGCTTGGGCCAGTTATGGTTTGGGTTCGATGAATGAAAACCTACCGACCTTTGTAGTGATGGTGGCCAACCCGACGAACACCGAACAAGTTCAGGCGATTTCGGCGCGACTTTGGTCCAGTGGACCTTTGCCTGGCGAACATGCGGGGGTTAGTTTCCGCTCGGTTGGGGATCCAATTTTGTACATCAACAATCCTCCAGGTGTCTCATCGGAAGTTCGAAGGCATACATTGGATGGGATCAATCAACTCAATCAATTGCAATACGAACATTTGCGTGATCCACAGATCCGGACTCGGATTCAACAATACGAGTTGGCGTATCGCATGCAAACCAGTGTTCCGGAATTGACGGACTTGGCTGCGGAGCCGGAGCATACATTTCAATTGTATGGCGAAGCGGCCCGCAAGCCTGGAACGTTCGCCAACACGGCGTTGATGGCGAGGCGATTGGTGGAACGCGGCGTGCGATTCGTGCAGATTTATCTAAACAACTGGGACACACATGGAAACGTGGCTGGGCGATTGCCCGATCAGTGTCGGGATGTGGACCAGTCATGTTGGGGTCTGATTCAGGACTTGAAGGCCCGCGGACTGTTCGACGAGACCCTGATTATCTGGGGCGGCGAATTCGGACGGACAATCTATTCCCAAGGAGGACTTTCGAAAACCAATTACGGACGTGATCATCATCCGCGTTGCACGACGATGTGGATGGCGGGCGGGGGATCCAAGGGCGGAACGATATACGGCGAAACCGACGATTTTTCGTACAACATTGTCAAGGATCCGCTTTCCGTTCACGATTTCCACGCGACGATCCTGCATTTGTTGGGTTTCGATCATGAACGGTTCACGATCAAGCATCAAGGTTTGGATCACCGACTTACGGGGGTCGAACCTTCCCGAGTCGTCAAGGAACTGTTGTTGTAGGTCGGAAATGGGGCATACGTGTCTACTTGTCGATTCACGTAGATCTTACTATTCTAGCAACCTCGAACAGGGATTTGCGGCCGCTTGCAGCCTTTACTGCTAAAGTGCCGACCACCGGTTTTTGGCGTCTCGTTCGGCTTCCAATATTCTGGAAATACTGGGGAGCAGAACGTTTGATGGGCGAAACGACCGTAAATTCTTAAGGTTCTACGGCAAGCGGTTGTTAGAATTCACCGTAGCGATGTTCGCGAAGCGGTGGTCTGCTAAGGAATCCAACGTTTGGCGACGTTCGGTCCGCTTCTTCCGCTTGCCTTGCGCGGTACTCGGGAACTTTACCCGAATTCTCCTAACAATGCGGAGTGGTCTGCAGATGAGCAATTCCGACGATTCGAACTCGGCGAATACGACAAATTCCAGTCCATGGGCGGGGTTCTCAACGACAGCGATCCACGGCGGTGAACAACGCCAAAAGGCTCACGATGCGATAACGGATGCGATTGTCTGTGCCAGCACGTTCTCGTTCGCGAACACCCAAGCGGTTATCGACTTTATCGAACAAGACCAACAACGGGGCGAGTACGCTCGGTACGGCAATCCCAGCGACATGGTCGTCGAGCGAAAGTTGGCGGCAATTGAAGGAGCGGAAGATGCCATACTGTTCAGCAGTGGCATGGCCGCACTGGTGACGCTATTGATGGCCAAGCTGTCTGCAGGTGATGAGATCGTGTTCTTTGATCAGTGTTACCATCGAAGTCGAGAGTTTTGCGCGAAGTACTTGTCGCGTTATGGCGTCATTACGAAGCAAGTGCAGACGGGCAACTATCAAGCGATGGCCGATGCGGTCACCGACCGTACCAAAATGCTCGTCAGCGAATCGCCAACCAATCCGCATTTAAGTGTGATCGACTTGGAGCAGTTTGTGGCGATCGGTCGTCGGTTCCACGTCGAGACTTTGATCGATGCAACGTTGGCGACTCCCTACAACTTGCGACCCATTGCGGCTGGCGTGGACTACGTCATGCATTCCGCGACCAAGTACCTTGGAGGGCATAACGACTTGTTGGCCGGCGTTGTCTTGGGACGCAAGGCTCAGTTGGCAGATGTTCGATCTTTGCGCGGGGTGTTGGGTGGCGTGAACTCTCCACATAACTGCTACCTCCTGCAGCGAGGGCTGAAAACTTTCGAACTGCGTATGCAGCGACATAATGAAAATGGCCAACGCGTCGCCGAGTTTTTGTCGACGCATCCGATGGTCGATCGAGTGTTGTATCCTGGGTTGCCCAATCACCCGGATCACGAGTTGGCGGTGCGCACGATGCGTGGTTTTGGCGGTTTGATTACGTTCTTTACTAAGGATCCGAATTGGCAAGCTGCCGCTCGAGTCGTGGATCGATGTCAGTTGGCTCGGATTGGCCCAAGTTTGGGTGGTGTGGAGTCGCTAATCGAACAGCCCTACGTGATGAGTTACTTCAAGTATTCGCCAGCCGATCGGGCACGGTTCGGAATCCCTGACAACATGATTCGCTTGGCCTGCGGGGTAGAAAACGCGGAAGATATCATTGCAGATTTGGATCAAGCGCTTCGCAGTTGACTTGTTGTATTGACGGAATTGTCTAGTTGGTTTCGAAACTCCGGCCTATTGAGAAACGAATACGGGAGCGTTCCATGCATTTTCGGACCAAAGCCATCCATGTCGGCAACCCTACCGATCGAGCCACCGGTGCCGTGGTTCCTCCGATCTACGTTGCTTCGACGTTTGTGATGGAGGAGGCTGGGAAACCACAAGAATACGACTATTCGCGCAGCGGCAACCCAACGCGGAAGGCGCTGGAAGATTGCATCGCGGCGCTCGAGGGCGGTGAGCATGGCTTTGTGTTCGGCACCGGCATGGCTGCGGAAACGACCTTCTTCGCGCTGTACGGCGCG
>JAEUIP010000377.1 GCA_016795075.1 Planctomycetaceae bacterium
CGCTCAGCAACAACAGGAGTTTTCCCACTGTTTGCAGAATGGTCGTCGTCATGTGCTGGGACCGCTGAGTCAATCGCTCCATCTGCTCCCCGCACTGCCGACAGCCATTGTACTTGGACCGCCATTCCGATGGCCCCAATCGCTTGCCGTGTATCGATGTCTTGCGGGCATCCTCGTTGCACGAGACTTACTGTCTGTGAACCCAAACCTTTACGCAGTTAGCGGAACCGAACCCTTACGATTTGGGGTTGCTTTGTCTTCGAGCCGCGTCTGGGGAACTATCACCCCGCTCAAAACTGGTGTCTTCCGGCCTCGGAAGACATTTCTGAACGAAATTTCTAAATCGCCCCAGATTTCTTTCCCACGACACCCCTAAGAATCCGTCTTGTTAATGCTGGGGTGCAACTTCTGTCCGTCCGTCCGAGTAGTTTTTCCCGGCCGGAGCTCCGGGTGATCTCATTTCACGAGGAACTGCCCATGCCCATGTATTGGCAACTGAAGTACTGGAAAAAGGCAAGTGACCGGGAGCGGGTGATCGATCGGATCAGCCGCTTGCGAAAGTTCATCGCGAAATCGGTACCCCGGTGAACCGCTTCGGACACGTTGCTGCTGGCGACTTGGAATATCCGCGACTTCGATTCCAACAAGTTCAAAAGTAGGGCCCCGGCTCCCCGAGTCGTTCCATTACATTGCCGAGATCATCGCCGCGTTTGATCTGGTCGCCATTCAAGAAGTCAACGACGACATGCGGCCGTTCGAAAAAGTCATGGAATTGCTGGGCCCCAGTTGGCGGTACATTGCCACCGACCTGACCGAGGGACCGTCTGGCAACGGCGAACGAATGGTGTTCGTGTTCGACTCGAACAAGGTCCAGTTCAAGCACATTGCTGGGGAAGTGGTTTTACCGAAGAGTGCGTTGGTCGATGGTGTGGAACAGTTTGCCTGCAGTCCGTTCTTGGTCCGCTTTCAGTCGGGTTGGTTCAAGTTCAATATTTGCACGGTGCGGTGGCGAAGCTGGGGGCACACACGAAAAGTGAGACGAAGGCAAATCCGGGGACACACAACTTCGCAGTCTCCAGGGGTAAATCCGGGGACACACAAGTTTGCAGTCTCCACGTACATCGCCCGTCGACTTTCATGCGGGCAGAATAAACTTTTTGCGATCTCTACGCCCAAAGAATTTGAGTTTTTCTACAGAGCTGGAGCCAAATCCGGGGACACACAGGACACACCACACTCAACTTTCCAGCGAGTGACCCGCAGTTTGGGGTGCCTACCCAAATTGCTCAAACAAACGAGAAAGTAAGCCGATCACGATGTCTAAAAACTACATTAACAACATGACTTTCGAAAACCGTCTATCGAAACTCGTTCCGATCATCCAGTCACACCCTTTTTCCGCGGACTGCTACCGAGTCGGCGATAGCCAATAGGTCAAAAGCCAAAACGCCACGCCGATGACTAGGTACGCCATGGACTCCCAATAGCGTCCGCCACCGAGGGTTGGATGATCGGATTCCGCGGTGGTGAGTACAACGGGCACTGCTCGACGACAGAGTTCATGGGTAATGGCGAGGAGGGCGACCGAAGCCACGCCGAGGAGGCCTTCGGTCCAGCCCCAGAAATCGCCGGCGACCGCGTGTGTGAGCACCAGTGCGGTTCCGATCAGGTAGCTGGCGAAGGCTCGGGCATCGGCGATGCTGCGATCTTGGACCACTCGTTTTCGGAGCGATCCTCGCTCGCCCATGAGATAGATGCCCACGACGATCAACAGCGCGAACCATCCCGCCAAGAAGAACCCAACCGGGATCCACCATCCGCCTTCCGCGTCGCTGGTGGGGTCGGCTTCGCCCCAATTGGAGCCGCCGAAGATCAGCCCGGTCGAAAATGCAAACGCACCAATCACGATGGCCGCCGCCATGTTGCGACGCTGATGGACGTCCACGGACGTGCGGATCCCGTAGAGGGCGGTGATCCAAAACCCGGGCCCCAGCACAACCGCTAAGCCCATGATCCAATAGAAGAACAGGTACACCCCGACCACGCTGGGGTCCGCGTATTTCCCAAGTACAAAGGTTATCCAAGTCATGGCGGCTGCCACCGACAACAGGGGAATGGCAGCGGCCGGATTGTTGCGCAGGAACAAACGATGTTTGAACCAACCCAACATAAAGGGCAGACAGACCAAGGCGAAACCGATGGACCCGATCAAGAAAAAAACTTCGTCTTCGGACACTCTTGGCCTCGTACCGTTCTGGGAATCCTCGCCACACGCCATTGCAACGATCGATTATAATCGGCCCCGCGATAGTTCTCGATAGCTCTAGGCTTCGTCCTAAAAATGGTCTGGCTCTTTGGAAGGCAGGCAATATCCCGGACAAACAGAAATGACCGGAGAGGGGCGACTCCCTTTTAGGACAATCCCTAGCCATCGAGCGGAAGTTGTCACTTGATCAGCGAACCTTCAGCTAAGGAACCTCGGCCATGTTGCGGCGGCGTCAATTTATAAGTTCCACATCGGCGGCGATTTCGGCCGTGGGACTGAGTCCTTGGATGGCGAAGTCGGGTTCTTCTAATCCAGCAGGCACGACAACTTGGGGTGCGGAAGACCTCGCGCAGGTGGCGCTGGAAGCGGGCCGCGGGAAACGCGTGGGTTTGATCGGGTGTGGCTGGTATGGCAAGTGCGATTTGCTGCGGTTGATTCAAGTCGCCGACGTTGACGTCGTTTCCCTTTGTGATGTTGATCGCCGAATGTTGGGACACGCCAGCGATTTGGTGGCGCAACGGCAATTGTCGCGACAGAAACCGCGCGGCTTTCATGACTACCGTGAAATGTTGGCGGCCCGTGACTTGGACTTGGTGCTGATTGCGACACCAGACCATTGGCATGCCTTGCCGATGATCGCGGCCTGTGAAGCGGGTGCCGATGTGTATGTGCAGAAGCCAGTTGGTGTCGATGTGTTGGAAGGTGAGGCCATGCTGCACGTCGCTCGCCAGACAAAGCGAGTCGTGCAAGTAGGCACCCAGCGTCGCAGCACACCGCATTTGATTGACGCGAAACAACGCATCATCGATCAAGGGAAGCTGGGAGCGATTGGCCACGCGGAAGTTTATTGTTACTACCACATGCGCTCGCGTGATACAGCCGAACCCATCCCGGTGCCGGACTATTTCGATTACGACTTCTGGACGGGACCGGCACCGAAGTTGCCGTTTCGCGGGATCACCCATCCACGCTCATGGCGGGCATTCATGGAGTATGGCAACGGCATCATGGGCGACATGTGTGTTCACATGTTGGACACGGTTCGTTGGATCTTGGATCTGGGTTGGCCGAAGCAAGTGCATAGCATCGGTGGCATTCACGTGGAAAAAGGCAAGACCGCCAACATCTCGGATTCTCAGTCGGCGACGTTTAAGTTTGATGATTTGTCGGTGGTCTGGCAGCATCGCAGTTGGGGGGCTCCGCCGGACCCACGTTATCCATGGGGAGCGACCATCTACGGAGAGAAAGGGACCTTGAAGCTCAGCGTCAACCGTTGGGACTTCGAACCTTTTGGCGGTGGTCCGGCGGAATCGGGTCAAGTGGAATTGGAGTTTGCCCAATTTCCAGAAGACGAACACGAGCCCGACCTGGAACGTCACGTCGCACCCGCGATTCGTCGTCACTTGCAGGACTTTTTGGCAGCGACCGCGCAACGGACTCTTCCTGTGGCGGACATTTTGCAAGGTCATATCTCTAGCAGCGCGTGCGTGTTGGCCAACCTGTCGTTGGAGTTGGGGCGTAGCTTGATCTACGATCCGGCCACGCGCACGATCCCGGGTGATGAAGTCGCGACCGCTCGGTTGGCTCGGGATTATCGCGAGCCTTGGGTTCATCCTCGAGCGGTCTTGGCGGGCGAATGATCGTCGGAACCGGAGACACAAGCTGGTTTGGCTTTTTGAAGACAGCCCCAGTTCGTGGGATTCGTCATTGGTGGAGTCGTTTGGCGAAGCCGACACGCTCGACTTGGTTGGCTGCCTGTTTGGTGCTCGGCTATCTGCTCCAGCAGTTGCAATGGTTGGATCAATCCGCGTGGTTGATCGCGGTGCTGGTGACGATGGTTGGCGTGTTGCTGAGCCGTTGGTCCACACGGCGAGGTTGGCGGGTCTGTGGTTTTCTCCTGGTGTTGGTCGCGCTGGGGGGCTTTTGGAGCCAGTGGCGCCAGCCGGGCAATCATGTTGCGTTTCGTCAGTTGATTCCGGAAGACGCGGAACAGATTCAGGTGATTCGCGTGCGCGGGACCGTTGTATCGCTGACCGAGACGCCGCCATTAAACCCCAGAGACATCTTTGAGTCGTTTCAATTCACGGTGCCGAAGTTCAAGTTTGTGGTTCGCACCGATAGTTACGAAGCAGCGACCGGTTGGGAGTCACTGAGCGGGCGATTGGACTGTGCCTTAGAAAGTGACCTCCCGATTGATGACGAAGGCGTCGCACAAATCGCCACATTTCCAGAGGGCGGCGCGAACGTCAAAGTGGGTCAGCGCTTGGAAATGTTAGGGCGAATTTCGCTGCCGCCGCCAGCCAAGAATCCACGGCAGTTGGATCACCGGCGTTTGTTGTGGCGTTGTGGTTTGGATTGCCAACTGACGATTAATAAACCGGGGCAAATAAAGGTCCTGCAGGCCGATGGCGATTTGACTGCACTGGGCGATCG
>JAEUIP010000378.1 GCA_016795075.1 Planctomycetaceae bacterium
GTGACGATCTACGACAACGGGGTCGGCATTTTCAAGAAAATTCGGGGGGCGCTTGATCTGATCGACGAGCGACACGCCGTGCTCGAACTCGCCAAAGGCAAGTTCACGACCGAGTTTTTGTTGATGGCTGAAGAGGATGGTAGCGAACTACAACTCGCGATCGAGAATGTCTTGAAAGGGCCGGAAGTAACGCTCCCGGCAGGCCAGTTTATCCGGGATAAATCAGGTCACCAACGTGACAAGGTACGAATCAAATGGTACGAGCCTGGGATCGGTCGAACCTACCGCCAACATCACCTCGGGAACGACGACGTTCCCGACGTTGCCATCAATCCAGACGACTTGCGGGGCTTTGAAACTTACCCCAGTGACGCGGCCCCAGTATTTGTCGGTCACTATTGGTTAACGGGAACGCCGCGACCATTGGCTGCGAATGTCGCTTGTACGGACTACAGCGTCGCGAAGGGCGGTAAACTGGTTGCGTATCGCTGGAACGGCGAGTCAACTCTAAGCGAAACAAATTTTCATTGGGCTTAAAAGCTGACACCCGAGTCGTCGAGGCAATAAGCGAAAAGGAATTACGCTAATCGACGATTGTCGCTGCACTCTTAAACTTGCTTCCCCAACACAATCAGCAATCCAAGTCCCGCTTGCATGGCAGAAAACAAGGATTGGCAGACGAGAATGATCGGTGGCGTAATTCCAAATCGCGCCAAACGCTGGCGAAAGAGGAGCGGCAAGTAGACGACAGACACCCATGCGAGGCCAGCAAGCGCGCCAAACACCCACACGGAATTCACAAGCAACGCCAACGGTAAGAGTAGTATCATCGTGACGCCGCCAAACATAAAGATCGCCTCGCCAGCTGAATCGAATAGCGAAAGCACCCAACTGGCTCCGATCCCGATCAACGGCCATGGAAGCATGACCAACCATGACCGCAACTGGGCAGTGAAGTTGGTTGCCATCGATTCATTTTCCTGGCTCACCAAACCCACTCCCCGCGTTGGTTGATGTATCTCGCTTGCCCAGCGACGACCACTTGTGCCAGGCCTTCGCGAAACCCACCGTAAACCCAGTTATAATTCGGGGGAATGACCACCTTACCCGTTTTGTCGATGAAACCCCATTTGCCTTCTTCGATCTGGACACCGGCCAGTCCCTCCGCAAACGGGTTCGCATATTGGAAGCTGGGAGGTATCACAAATTCACCCGTTCGATCGATGTAGCCAAACAAACGATCTCGACACACGCAAGCCAACCCGTCCGAAAACTCCAAGGCGGCCACGAACTGTGGTTTGATGATGATGTCGCCATCCGCATCCACAAATCCCACGAGCCCATCCTGGCGAAACGAGATCAGCTCGCTTGGCTTGCCGGTCGCGTAGTGCTCGGGGCGTGGTTCCGGGACTTCGTTGCCGGTGCGATCGACGAAGTGATAGTCCAGCTCGGGGCCGACGTCCGCAATCAAGCTGAGCAGCACACGATCGGGAGCCACCATGCCGACCTTGGCGATGCCATTGCGAAAATCGTCGACGTGATCAAATTGGGGCTCGATGACCAAGTCTCCCTGCCGATTGATGAACCCCCAACGATTTGAGACACGAAGAATCTTCACGGGCGCCAAGCCATCCGCAAATGACCCTACCTGAACAAACTGCGGCTCGATCACCATGCTGTCTTGGCTATCGATGAAACCCCACTGTTGGCCCACTTGGACCGCCGCCAAGCCCTCGTGGAACGGCAAGACCTTTTCATACTTCGGCTCAATAATTATGTCGCCGTGTTTGTCGATGAACCCTTGCTTGCCATCGACGGTAACGTCGAACAATGCTCTTTCGGCATTCGCTCGACCGGCGGCCATCCCGGTATCATCGACTAATGGTTGGGCTGCCTCGTTTGATTGCCGAACTTGCAAGCAGGAGATATTCGCTGTCGTGGTCGAGGGCTCCCTAGTGACCATGGGCGTGATGGTCGGCAATAGCGTTCCTACCGATACACCGATCCACATGAACGTGAGTTTCATAAACAAGATTTCGTCGAAAAAGGGAAGGAACATTCGTATTGCCTTCGCGCGTCTTGGACCAGGAATCACAGGAAGCGTATCTTCTTGCGAATTCCGAACTTGGTTCAAGGACGCTCTCAGCAACTCGTGCAGTCGCTGGATCTTCTTACTTTACCATATTGCTGAGTCGAGATTGCGCGGGTGCCACACGATCGTTCGACCATTTTTCCCAATCAAATCCGGTCGCAGATGTTGGAGTTAGGAATTCCACCGTTCCAACGCACGCCCCGCCTGCCGGCTTCTCCCAGCGGATTTCGCAGTAGTTCAATATCCCGCCAGCCCACTCGGGATCTTGCGGCCATTCGACCGGAGGACGAGAGCCCAGAAAATCCGCGTAAATGAGCCAGATCTTCAACAGACCGGCTCGTGGTTCGACCGGAGTACCTACATGCACGAAAAATTTCTCGGACTTGGCCACATGGACCACGGAATGGATATCGTTCTCGCCGTCGACTTGGCCGCTCCATTCGGCCGAGACCAGTGGTGAATTTTGGCTGCCGAGAATTTCAGTTTTCCCGTCGACATCAAAGGACCGAATCAACACCGCTGCAAAATCGTTGTCGACTAATTTCCCGGGATCAACTCCGCCATACCGCTCGATCCGTTCCTGGCCATGTCGCCGCAATAAAAATGGTAGATTTGGCCACTGCCATTGTGAATCCAAGTCCCAGACGCGTACCTCGTCCATCCAAGGTACACTTGCAAACGCTAATTGTGAGTTCCAGAACTTTCGTCCCGTTTCATCTGACGGCCGCGTGATCGTCACGACCAACTCGAGTGAATCGGGGTGAACCTCCGACCGAGATTCAGCTACGAAAATTTCTCCACGCAACAACGGCATTTGCGCTCGGATGCTTTTCGAATCAGGCGCGATTGGTGGCCAATATATGTCAAAGCGGTGACTCGATTCCGCCAGGACTTGCTGCCGATGTGTCGATTGTTGTTCGGAATAACTTGAGCAACCACATGTAACAATGACGAACCAAGCGAAACCGACCATTCTGATTCTTTCGATACTCGATAGAATTCGTTGCACGGGTATTCCTCTCAACAAATCAGGATCGGTCAGCGGTCTGGTATTCTCAGCGAATCGGCATCTCGAAGGTCGCAAATCTCGCGGCGACACTCGCGGCGTCGGTGTCGCATTTTACAGAATCATTTCGATGATCGACACGGCAGCCAAATCAAAGCGCCACCCAAAATAACGACTTGCTTAATCCTTCGAGCGATCTTCAACTTGTGCAACTTCTTTGAAACGTGCGAAGAGGTCATTGATCAACTTGGTTTCAGAAAGATCAGAACCCAGCGAACTGTCCGATCGCCAATGCAATTTCAATCGTCATAAATCCGGATTGTCCATCCCAATTACTTCATTATTGCCCGAAGAGCCCTGGAATCGCAATTCCCGCGTGTTGATTTCCAACTGCCGAGGTAATAGGCTAGAGCTCAGCAGAGTAAACTCGCAAAGAATCTCAGCACTAAAATCAGGAGCTTTGAGTTGCGATTTCCCAACGTGCTTGAGTGCATCGTAATTATAGCGATCGTGTTTGTCTTGATCGGGCAGTTACTGCCATCCCCGTACGAAGGAGAAGGGAGGGAAGTCGAGACCAAGATGAAAACTTGGCGGCCTGGACCGGATATACCCATTGCTGAAACCAATCTGCTTTCGAGCGACGTTGATTTGAATGGCGAGTGGAAGCGCGGAGGTACCCACAGTCGCTGCATTATCACGATTTCCGGAAACAATGTAGCAGAAATCTACCAAGTCGAATTTTTCGGACGATGGGGCCTGTGGCAAACCACAGCCACCCGGAACGGTTCCAGATTAACGTTAGCCGAACCCGTGGCCGAAAATTCCGAAACGATTTTTGATACGCTGTGGATTATTCGCGTTGGGAATGACGAGTTCCTGGTACCAATGGCACGAACAGAAGAGTTCAACAAAGCCCGCGCAGCGAAAGATTGGCTCTGGGATAACATTCCGTTTGGTCGCAGAATTTAATCGCCCGTCAAATCGTTTTGTATCGAGCTAGAAATGGCTGTAGTTGCGATCGGCCGTCTAGTTTGTGGGTTGGTAGTCAGGGGCGGGCCGCCAGTGGACTGGCGACCACTGCTTTTAACATGTTTACGGCTCAGGATTTAGCAGTCTAAAGACGGAGGAGTGCGATCGTTTTCCGGAGCGATTCACGTGAGGCCGTCGGTTTTTATTTTTGGCTTTGATCCAGCGTTCAGACCATTGACACTTCAGAAGATCATTGAGCTGCCTCTGGATTTTGGTCTGACGAGGTGGAAGGTCGTCCAGGCAAATGACTCCCCGCCGGATCAGTACTGTGAGCGTCGTGAGTTCTTCGCGAGTGTCGTGAAACAGGTTCTCGATTGAGATTGACTCGCATTCGCGTTTTTGATTCTTTGCTATGAAGCCGCGAATCGTTTGCATCACATTGTACAGCAGAAGGCAAAACGAAAACTGAAAGATCGTTGCTTCCGGTGTTCCGCCAATCAGTCTCTCCAGCCCAAACGTTTCGGTCACCTGTTGGAAAACTCGCTCGATGCCCCAGCGATCCAGATAATGCCCTAGCAATTCTGAAGCCGGATATTTTTTCGGCTCG
>JAEUIP010000379.1 GCA_016795075.1 Planctomycetaceae bacterium
GGTTGATGTACTTCGCGGCGTGGCGGCCCATCGCTTCTTCGCGTTCGGCAATCGTCGGGAGAACACGACCGCCCAAACTGATGGCCCGGTTTTGTACGTCAAAGATCGGAAAAATCAAACGTCCGCGATAAAAGTCGTAATGCCCACTTTGCTCGCGAGATTGCACCAAGCCGATTTCTTTCAGTTCGGCAGGGCTATGCCCAGCGGCTTTCGCGCGATCCAGCAGCCACGACCATTGCTCGGGAGCGTATCCAACTCGGAAGGCTTCCACGGCCGGCGGCAGCAAGCCACGTTGCCGCAAGTATTCGCGGGCAGGCTCGGCTTCGTCACTATTCAACAAATGGTCATGATACAGATCCACTGCCCATTGCATCGCACGCAACAAAGCATTCTTCTGATCGCGATGCAAACCGCTTTTGTTCCCGACCAGCTTCTCGACGGGAATCCCGGCTTTTTCGGCCAACAATCGCAAAGCGGCTGGGAAATCCAGATTCTCTCGCTTCATCAAGAAACTGAAGACATCGCCACCAACATTGCAAACCCAACACTTCCAACTTTGTCGGGCCGGATTCACTTGCAGACTAGGGCGGCGGTCGTCATGCCATGGGCAACGGGTCACAAAATTGCGACCCTGCCGCCGCATCTCGCCATAGCCACCGATCAATTCAACGATGTCGGTCGCTTGGCGGACACGCTCTTTAACTTCGAAATGTTCCGTCAGTGATCCGCGAACCACCCACGCCTCCATTGGCCAGACACCACGCGAGCTTTTTCAGCTCCATACTATTTTGCGAGGCCGCCAGCGGTGGCTCTCGTCCTTGAGAATCGGAGTTGCATCACGATTCGAAACCAACTCGGTATCCACCTAGTATCGTTCGAATCCGGAATCCACCTCCGAACCAGCCACTGCGATCCACAAATTGCTCTTGCTGATGAAAAAAACTTTTGCGATAAGCCTTTTCAGCAGCCTAAGCAAAAGTCGCTCTCTTCAACGGAAGAAGCAACTACGAATGATTCGCAGCAGCATGCGCCATCCCTGGCGTTGCGAAAGAATTTTACAATCTTTGAGACTTTTCTTTCAAGTTCAATCCGCTGATTGCCGGGCTTAGACGCTAGCACGCAACTGCCCCAAAATCAATCCGGCGACAAATCCGCCTTTGAAACCCGCGTCAATATTGACTGCGATCACATTCGCCGCACAGCTATTCAACATCCCCAACAGGGGAACAAGACCCTGGAAGTGTGCTCCATATCCCAAACTGGTTGGCACGGCGATCACCGGGCAGGCAACGTGTCCACCCACGACACTCGGTAACGCCCCTTCCATACCAGCAACCACAACAATCACGTCGCAAGTTTGCAAAAACGGTACGTGGCGGAGCAACCGCTGTGGTCCGGCCACTCCGATATCGTGAATGCTGGTCGGAGCAAACCCCATCCACCGCAACGTTTCGCAAGCTTCTTCCGCGATGGGAATGTCTCCCGTCCCCGCGGTCAACACGGCCACCTTTCCGGACTTTACCGGAGCGATTTCATCGCTTGCCGCAGCCGAAATCCGGAACGTGCGGGCCGCTTCGTTGTACGTCGCGGTAGGAAACCGATCGAGTAACGCCATCGCTTCGTCCACGTCGAGGCGGGTGATCAACACGTCTTGACGTTCGGACAACAATCGTTGCGCGGCCAAATTGAGATCCCGCGCCGACTTGCCGGGACCATAGATGACCTCTGGGTATCCACAACGACGGGCGCGCTCCAAGTCGAGATTGATTCGTTCCGTTGCCTCCGTTCCGGTCACTGAAGCTGGAGTCGTCAGTTGGGGTGCAGTTGGACCGTGGGAACGGTCTGCTGCAGTTGGACCGTGGGAACGGTCTGCTACATTGGGACCGTGGGAGCGTTCGGATGAAGTTGGACCGTGGGAACGGTCCACTACACTCGGGCCGTCCGGTTTCGTCGCCGGACTTGGGGCGGTGTCGCTGGTGGCGTACATCAAACGAGTGAACTGCTTGATATCCAGTTTGCCGGCTCGAAAGTCCTTGGCAGCTTTTTGAAAGTCGGGAACGTTCAGCATGGTCGGTCGACATTCATCAATGTTTGAAGTGGCGTGTCTTGGTAAAGATCATGGGAACCTGATGTCGATTGCAGGCCGCGATCACTTCGTCGTCACGGCGGCTTCCACCAGGTTGAATCAACGCGCGAACTCCCGCGGCCGCGGCCTGCTCGACCGAGTCCGGAAATGGGAAAAACGCGTCGCTGGCCAGAATACTACCGGCTGCTCTGGGACCGGCTTTTTCGATGGCGATCCGCACCGAGTCCACGCGGCTCATTTGCCCAGCCCCAACGCCGACCAACGCGCAGTCCTTGGACAGCGTGATCGCATTGCTTTTGACTTGGCGAACCATCGCCCACGCAAAAAGTAACTCGGATCGCAACGATTCATCGATCGGCGCGGCGGTAACGGTTTCCCATTGCTGGACGTCGATCGGCAACACATCGGTCTGTTGAACCAGAAGCCCACCGGAGATCTGCCGAATTTGCGGCTCCGGTCTTGGAACGGTCAGTGCTCCCACGGTCATCAACCGCACGTTGGATTTCCATTTCGGGACACTCAAGAGCATTTCCAAAGCGGCCGGCTCAAAATCGGGTGCGACGATCGCCTCGACAAACAGCCCGGGAGTACACAAATACTGGGCGCTGGCGACATCTACAACTCGGTTGAATCCCAATATCGAACCAAACGCACTGACCGGATCACCGTCCATGGCCAATCGAGTTGCCACAGAGATCGACGCATTCGAAGCCGCCCCACACGGATTGTTGTGCTTGAGCACCACCACGGAGGGGTCCGGCAATAGCCGAACCATACTCAGCGCCGCATCCAGATCCAAAATATTGTTGTAGGACAGTTCTTTTCCATTGAGCTGCCGAGCGGTCACGATGCTCGGGTTCGTGGCGCGGTGCTCCGAATCGTGAACATTAA
Source organism: Planctomycetaceae bacterium (assembly GCA_016795075.1). Classification (GTDB taxonomy): domain Bacteria; phylum Planctomycetota; class Planctomycetia; order Pirellulales; family Pirellulaceae; genus M30B19. The sequence continues at coordinate 2,978 of JAEUIP010000379.1, forward strand.
CCTGCGCACTTGTCGTGCCGGTCTGCGTTCCACTCGCGTATACCGCAGCCGATTGGTGTGGGTTTTCACCATAACGCAATTCGGCTTGTTTTTGATAAGTCAGATGCAAGGTATTGGGCAAACCGGCCGTGGACTTCGAACTCGCGTCGGTTGTTGCAGGCCATTGCTGTTGAAAGTAGGTCGAGATCGCGGCGTCGTACGCGGCCGTGTGCGCAAAGGCTTCGGTCATCAACTTTTGCCGCAATTTTAAGGTCGTTGCGCCGTTTTCCTTGATTTGCGCCAAAACGTCGCCATATTGATGCGGGGCCGTGCAAATCGTCGTGAAGCGATGGTTTTTGGCCGCAGCTCGCACAAGACTGGGGCCACCAATGTCGATTTGTTCGACGGCGGCAGCAACCGAAACGCCGGGCTTTTGAATGGTCTCTTCGAACGGATAAAGATTGACCACCACCAAAGAGAACGGCACGATCCCGTGCTGCTCCATGCTGGCCAGATCGTCCGCCCGATGATGGCGACAAAGGATCCCGGCAAAGATCTTCGGGTGCAGGGTTTTGACGCGACCGTCCATCATTTCGGGAAAGCCCGTGTATTCGGCTACGTCGCGGACCGGGATCGTGTGTTGCTGCAAGAACTTCGCGGTTCCGCCGGTGCTGTAGATTGTCACTCCTGCGGCAACCAAACCGCGAGCAAATTCCTCTAGCCCCGACTTGTCGCTGACACTGATCAATGCTTGCTGGATCAATGGATCCGCGACCGCCGAATGGTCTTGTTCCGCGTTGGACATGACACTTGCGCTCATTGTTTCAAACTCCGTTGGGTACCAGACTCATTACATCCAAGCGGTCATGCCACCGTTCACGGCCACCGTTTGCCCGGTGACAAAACTGGCCTGTTCGGAAGCCAGATACAGGACTGCGTTCGCGACATCGTCGGGAACTCCCCACCGCTTCGCCGGAATCAGGGAAAAGTAACCTTGCTTTTGTTCTTCCGGGTCGTTCAGATGGCGTTCCACTGGGATCCAGCCGGGAGCAACCATGTTGACCGTAATCCCAAACGGCGCCAGTTCTTGCGACATACTCCGCGACCAACCGATTTGCGCGCCCTTTGCCGCGACGTAGGCACTGAATGGCGAAACGGCTCGATGGAAAACTTCGCTTGTGATGTTGATAATCCGGCCGAACCGCTTTTCTTTCATCGCCGGCAACGCTCGCCGAGTCAACAAGTAAGGGCTCTTGAGAAAGAAGTCGATCATCGATTGATAAAAGTCCCAGTCGTACTCTTCGATCGGCCGTTGGGGCTGATCACAAGTCGCGTTGGGGACCAAGATGTCCACCGACCCAAATTGGGCTTCGATTTGGCCGATCATGGCCTCGACATCACTTGGCTGCGTCACGTCCGCTTTGACCAACATAGTTGAGATGCCCGCCGCCTCGTACTCGGCCAACGTTTGCCGCGCCCGTTTCTCATTATTGAAGTAATTCACGGGCACGACCGCTCCGGCTCGCCCAAGCGTCAGCCCAATCGCCTTGCCAAGTCCCGTCGAATTGCCGGTAACCAAGGCCACTCGTCCAGTGAGCGAAATCGAAACACCGCTGCCCGAACCGTTTTCGCCCGCCATACGACCGCTATTTCCCGCAGAATTACTCATGGTTCCATCTTCGCCTACAAGTGTCTAAACCAGCT
>JAEUIP010000037.1 GCA_016795075.1 Planctomycetaceae bacterium
CGGTGACGATGTGACCGAATGTGTGGGCGGAGCGCGTGGTTTGACGGCAACCGATTTGGGCCGCGCGTACAAGAGTGTGGTCGATCCACGCCTGAATCACGAGCAGGCGATGGAGATCGCATTTTTGATTTCCGAGCAATTGGCCGGTGGACGGACGGGGCCATGATGCATTATTTGCTGAGCTATGAAATTGCCGACGATTACTTTGCTCGGCGCGGCGGATACCGCAGCCAACATTTACAATTGGCCTGGGAGGCAGCGGACCGCGGTGAGTTGATTTTGGGAGGCGTGGTGGGTGAACCTGGCGAGAGTTCGCTGCTCTTGTTTTGGGGAGATTCACCGGAAGTGGCACAGCGATTTGCTCAGGCGGATCCTTACGTCCAACACGGGCTAGTAACCGGTTGGACAGTCAAGCCCTGGCTCACCGTTGCCGGCCCCCACTGCGCGAAACCGATTCGGCCCCAAAACTAAAGGTTGAAATCGATAGCGACCTCACGGGTCAAAGCGACCGAGTGGTTGGGCCTAAGTTCACGTTCAACCAACTTTCGCCGAGGGGCTCGGAGCACGCCATTCGGCGGGGCATTTTTTTGCCACGATCAACGGTGGACGGTCATGTGGATTCGATTGCGACTCGACATCGGATGGTTGGATTTGGCGTACGCCATTCTGTATGGTTTGCTACCGGGCAAGCGAGAGATTGCCGTGCAACGCGCCCGACAATCCTGGAATGGCCAAGATGACTTTCTCATCACGTTGTCGGTGCGGTCGGCCTTTGATTTGTTGTTGCGGGCGCTTCAGTTGCCGCATGGATCCGAGGTCTTGTTCTCGGCACTGACCGTTCCTGACATGGTGCGTATCGCTGAGATGCATGGGCTTGTCGCGGTGCCTGTGGATACGGACCAAGTGGGAAACGTGGACTCCAATTCACTTCGTCGCGCGATTTCGCCGCGTTCAAAAATCGTGGTCGTCGCCCATTTGTACGGTGGGCGAGCACCGCTCGATGACGTTTTCAGCATCGCGACGGAGAACCATTTGCTGGTCGTTGAAGACTGCGCGCAAAGTTATTGTCGTGCTGGGGGACCGGCCGAACCGCAGAGCGACATTGCCATGTTCAGCTTCGGACCTATCAAGACCGCAACGGCACTTGGCGGGGCAGTCGTGCGAGTCAAGTCACCGGCCTTGCGTGAACGCATGGCAGCGCTGTTCGCAACCGACCCCATTCAATCGCGGACATCGTTCATGCGCCGAGTGTTTCGCTTTGCAGCTCTGAAGATGATTTCGGGCAAGTGGTTTGCCGCCTGGACACAGTTTGTTGTGAAGCAACTTGGAGGTGATTTCGACCGTCTGATCAATTCCGCAGTTCGTGGTTTTTCGTCGGCAAATTTGCTGGCTCAGTTGCGACGCCAGCCGTCCATTCCGCTCTTGAGATTGTTGGAGCGAAGATGGAGGTTCTACGACTTTCGGCGAATCGCCGATCGTATCCAAATGGGCAAGTACTTAGACAGCTGTCTCGGCCTGCACCACGCCGAATCACATTCGTATTGGATCTATCCGATTTTTGTTCCCGACCCCGTCACCATCCGCGACCGACTTCGTGCGGCCGGCTTCGACGCCACGTGTCAGTCCAGGATGACCGTCGTTACGGTGGCTGACGATTCGCGAAACCCGACGTCGTCAATCGACTGTTGGAAACACATCTTGTTTTTGCCGTGGTATCCTGACTTGCCACAAAACGCGATCCACGAAATGGCCATCCAGATTCGGTCGCAGGCTGTCGAAACGGGGCCACCGGGGAAAGCCTAACGCGACATCGAATCAGGCTCTCTCAATGACGGGTGACGAACAGGATGACAAGGATCAGGCAACGTCGTTCCGCAGATTCCAGGAGCTGATCCCGTCGTGTTTGGCGCTGGATGGACCGCCGCAAGACGCCATGCTTCCGCTGTGGATCAACACCGAACCATTATCTCGATTTGTCCAATAACCAATAAAACTTCCGAAGATACTTCGATTGACAACAATTTCGATGTTGGTTATTGTTGCTTCCATTCGCGTCGACTCGGATCACTCTGCTTGACGGGGAAGCGAGCTGTTATTACCATGACGAGGAATGGGAAGCATCTTGTGTACCAATAGATCAACCGCTGTCATCACGTGGGTTCTGGCCTGGGTGTTAACCGGGACTCTTATTTGTTGTCTGTTTAACTCTACGCCCGTCATCGACGCCTATCTGGATTGTGCGGAAAAGAGCATTCTAGAGATTGCCGCGGAAGCGGATGACAAATGTGATTCAAACGAGATCGACTTCTCAATCTTTTCAAATGATCTTCTTGGTTCTACAGAGCATTGGCAACAGATTGATGATTGTGCTGTTGCTCAGCCTGACCGAACACAATGGGAATCGCACTTAGTTCGCGGTCCCCCATGTTGTTAGATTCCGTAAGCAGCGTCTTCTGTTGATTGCAACGGTCTCGATCAGTGAGCTACGAATGGGCACTGATAAAACGCCTATGAAGCATGGGAAATTGGAGCCGGAATGGTTGTGCGATTTGATGCACGCCGTTTGGACTCGCAGGCTTTCTTGTTCCAGCATCCGCGTTTTCTAGCTTGATTTAGCGGTTTTCAACAGCGTCGGTAGTGTACTGCCAATAGGTACTAAGAGAACGCTTCGGAAGCATGGGAATTTGGACCCGTGGATGAGCGCTCCAGCGCCATCTGTAGGGTTTTGTGGATTTCCCTGCTCAAAGTTGCAGCGTCGACGTATTTCCGTGCATCGAGATTTCATTGAGGATTTGTGATGTCTATATCGCTGAGAAGGATCGCCCAGGCGTGCAACGAGGCCGCTGAGCTTTTGCCGCGGCAAGGTCCGATCACGAAATTTGCGTTTTTGAATCCTCTGCAAGGTTTGGAGCAAATTCATTTCGACAAAGTGATGGAGCATGTCGGAGCAGTCTATAACAATAAAGCCTACTTGGATGATTATCGTTACCGAGAAAAGCTCCGTCGCGGACGTATCGTCGAAAGTGATTTATTGGAAGTACTGAAGGAGGAGTTGGGCGAGCGGGCCGATGAGTGCGTGGCAGGACTTACCTCACGTATCGACTTGCGACTCGCCATGCTGAAACATCCCTTGCATTTTGGTCATCGTCGCGAACTTGACTGGGTCCTTGCCGAGACGGAATCTCTCAAGAAGTTTCGCCCGGAAGTCCCTGAGGAATCCAAGACGGAAGTACTGGAAAAATTTAAACAATGGGCCGTTGCACAACGCCCCCCAACTGTTTGCGCAGCACTCAGTAATGTGCTGGGGTGGCCCCAGCAGAAATGTGGACAACTTTCCGATTCTAGTTTTTCGACCGCCGTCTCCGAATCCCGTTGGGAATGGGTCTATTTGCAAACACTCTGGAATGTCTTGCGTGCGGGGGTCAATCAAGCGGTTGCAGCGGCCAATCAAGTGGCGATGGATCCGAATGCGATTGTTGAAAATTCATTGCTGACGCATCCGTCGATGCCGGAGTTCGTGACTTCGACATCGGACAGCCGCGTGGATGAGTTGATGATTCAATTTACTTCGGCTTTTGTCGATCAAGGTTTCGCCCACAGTTCGTTGCCTGGGGTCGAAAGTGGGTATTGGAAATGTTTCAATCAGATATTTTCGCAACCCTCGCTATTGGCCTCCAGGTGGCGACGCCAACTTTGGCGATTGCTGCATGAAATCGATCAATCGAACACCGGACCCTTGGAGAGCATTCAAAAGTCGCTCAAGGAACTCGCGATTCGCGATGCGGATGCACCGGCATTCCTGGGAGCGGCATTGTTGTCGTTGCGAGGCTATGCCGGCATGATTTGGCAGACGGAAACTCGACCCGATTTGTTTCGTAAGCCATCCCCACCCGGAACCTTGATGGAGTTCTTGGCCGTTCGGCTATTGCTACTTACGTTGGCCAAGAAACATCCTGCAAAGTCTTCTTTCTCCACCGGAAGACCATCTTCGGTTGGAAGTTCACCACGCAAAAACATTGATGCCGAACAATTGGCATTCTTGTTGTTTGAGCTGGCTCAAGTTCTTGGCTGGAATCCGCAAGCTCTCCTCGAACTGAATGTCTCCCAGTGGCAAGCATTGGTCGCAGAGATGTATGAATTTGGAGACCATCAGCGTCGCCGAATTTTTCACGCCGCCTACGAGAGACGACTGGCCAAAATGGCCTTGCGGACGTTTCAGATCCGAACGCTTCAACCCCCGGTCAGGCCGGAACAGGCCACGGTGCAAGTGGTATGTTGTATCGATGCTCGAGAGGAGTCGTTGCGCCGGCATTTGGAAGAATTGGATGCGACGGTAGAAACGTTTGGTATCGCGGGTTTCTTTGGCGTGGCCATGTATTATCGCGGGGTGGGGGATGCCGATTTTTCAGCACAATGTCCCATCATCATGACTCCCAAACATTGGGTGACGGAAGAACCGGTCTACTCGTTGGAACAGGCGGATCGCTCTCGAGCCCGGGCGCGGAGATTTCTCGGCACCGTGCAACGTCGTTTTCAGTCTCAATCTCGTGGTTCCGTTGGAGGAACGATCGTGTCGACGTTGGTCGGGCCATTGGCAACGATCCCGATGTTGAGTCGAATCCTCTTCCCTCGGACGACCGCCATGATGAATCAAACGGCGCGTCAATTTATCGCTCCTCCCTCGTTTACTCGTTTGCATTTGGAGCGATCACCAGATTGCCCACCCGCCATGCCACGGCTCGCGGCCGATGGGTCGATTGACGATCAAGGCGTGGGGTTCACGCTGGAAGAGATGATTCAATTGGCCGAACGCGCTCTGCGAGACATCGGTCTGACCGCGAACTTTGCGCCAATCGTGTTGTTGCTTGGGCATGGTTCCAGTTGCCTGAACAATCCACATGAATCGGCCTATCATTGCGGGGCCTGTGCTGGCAACGCGGGTGGCCCGAACGCGCGAGCTTTGGCGATGATGTTGAACGACGTTCGCGTGCGTCGCCGATTATTGACGTTGGGGCTATCGATTCCTGATGAGACTCAATTCATCGGCGGGCTGCATAACACAGCGACCGAAGAGATTATGTTTTACGACCTGGAATTACTCCCCACCCGAAAAGTCAAGCAAGTACGCGAAGCCAGTCGGCTGTTGGCTGAAGCGGCTCGACGAAACGCCCATGAACGCTGCCGGCGCTTTGAATCGGCGGACTTGAAGATCACCAGAAACGAGGCGTTGTTGCATGTACAGAACCGCAGCGAAGATCTCGCCCAAACGCGTCCGGAATATGGGAACGGCAGCAACGCACTTTGTTTCGTCGGACGACGCCAAAGAATACGCGGGTTGTACCTGGACCGGAGGTCCTTCTTGATGTCCTACGACGCGACGCAGGATTCGGCCAACGCCACGATTCTCGCCAGGATTCTCGCAGCCGTCGTTCCGGTTTGTGAAGGCATCAATCTACTCTATTCCTTCTCCGCAATGGACCCGGGCGGTTGGGGTTCGGGCACGAAGTTGCCTCACAACATTACATCACTGGTTGGAGTCATGGATGGCGCGGCCAGCGACTTGAGACCCGGCTTGCCCTGGCAGGGTGTGGACATTCACGAGCCCGTGCGACTTTTGTTCATCATCGAAGCGACGACGCAGACCCTGCTGAAGCTGATGGAAGAGAATCCGACATTGAGCAAAATTTTTCGCAACCACTGGTCACATCTGGCAACCGTCGATCCCAATACCAGCCAGATGTATCGTTTTAGCAAAGATCGATTTGTGCCTTTTAAGCCAGATGCGGATGAATCCGGTCTGGAAGAACTCGCCACAGCCATGCGATCGCAAGATTGGTACCAAGACAAGCGCGAGCATTTGCCGTTTGCTCTCATCCAAGGTATGGAAGAATCCGTAAGTACACAAGCAACCGCGGCAGAGTCTAGCCATGTTGGAGTAAAGGAACTGCCAGAATGTTAATGGCTATTTGTGCATTGTTGGTCGTCGCCCCTCCGGCGGCCTTGGCGCTGAACATGGGGCTGTCCTTGCTTCTGGGCTATCGACCCAGTGAACGAAGGCTCGCCTTGAGTACGCAAGCAACGGTCGTGCTTTCGTCCGTTGCCGCAGCGACGTTACTTATCAACATGCTCCTGACCGACCAAGTGCAATATACTTTGGATATTGGTCGTTGGGTCGATTTACCTGTGGAGCACTTCCACTTCACGGTCAAGTTTCTGTTTGATCGACTGTCCATTCCGTTTGTGATCTTGTCTTTGTTGCTGTGCGGGGTCATCAGTGCGTTTGCGAATCGTTATCTCCACCGCGATGAAGGGTACACGCGGTTTTTTCTGTTCTTCGTCATCTTTTTGTTGGGCATTGTCGTCACCTCCGTTGCCGGTACGATCGAGACCATGTTTTTGGGGTGGGAGCTGGTTGGACTATCGTCGGCTTTGTTGGTGGCGTTTTTCCATAACCGGGTAAATCCCGTGGCAAACGGACTGCGAGTTTGGACGATCTACCGATTTGCGGACGGTGCTTTTCTCTTTGCTGCTTTGGTTTTGCACCACCTCACCGGTGGTGGTGATCTCAATCTGATGATGGGTTCCAAGCCGTGGCCTGAAAGTGCGTGTGTGTTGGACTCCAGCCACGCATTAATCGTTGGCCTCCTGCTGTTGGTGGCTGCGGCCGGCAAGTCGGCATTGGTGCCATTTTCTGGCTGGCTGCCGCGAGCGATGGAGGGGCCAACGCCATCAAGCGCGATATTCTACGGCGCCTTATCAGTACACTTGGGGGCCTATCTACTGTTAAGAGTTGGTCCGATGCTCGAGCAATCGCCGACGCTCCAATGGATCATCATTGCCCTCGGCGCGATCACGGCCGTTTATGCGGGATTGGTGGGACGGGTTCAAACCGATGTAAAAAGCGCGCTGGCATTCGCGTCGCTTTTGCAGGTCAGTATCATTGTGGTCGAGATTGGTTTTGGACTGCGTTACCTGGCACTCATTCATATTATTGGTCATGCTTCGATGCGATCGCTGCAATTGTTGCGAGCACCGTCGTTACTGCGCGACCATCGCAGACTCGAAGACAACATCGGCTATTTGGAACGGACCAAAGAAACCTCAAGACCCGACTCGGCACTGACTCCGCTGCGAATCTGGCGGTATCGATTCGCCATGGAACGAGGTTATCTGGACACGATTCTTGATGATTGGATCGCCACTCCATTTCTCAGGCTCTTCCGATGGTTCGACGAACTGGAACGCCGTGTCGTAACGTTCTTGTCGATTGGCGGTGGTCGGGCAGTTGCGAAAAAACCGAGTGAATCCGACGAAATGGAGGCGTCATGAACGGTTATTTGCATCTACCATGGCTCGAATTATCGATTGCCTGTCCGATTATTGCTGCGATCGTTTGTTGGCGCGTCAAAAACGAGAGCTTGGCACGGAATATTGCCTTGATTGCGTGCCTACTCACGTTTTTGCTGACCTTCGGCGAGTGGTTCGACTTCATGACACTCGAGACATTTTCGGCGCAAGATAGCAACAGCGTCGTTTTTTTCTTGTTTGGTACGGAATACTTCGTGATTGATGAGCTCACGGCACCGTTACTTTTTCGGGTGGCGCTGCTTTTCGGATTGACAATCGCCGCGACGATGCGATCCAAGGCCAGTCGCTTCTCGGTTGTACGGACACTGCTGGCGGAAGCCATCATCTTGGCAGTGCTGAGTTGTTCTTCGACGATGCTGCTGTGTTTGCTGTTGGCGTTCAGCACGATCTTGCCTTGGTATGAAATGCGATTGCGAGGACATGATACCAGCGTCTTTTCGTTGTGTATGTCGCTCCACCTTGGCCTGATGTTCGTGGGCATCACGCTGCTTTGGCTGGGGCATGGCCAACCGCTTCCCACGAATCTGGGGGCGGGTCTGTTGGTACTATCTGCGATGCTACGGGCGGGTATTTTCCCCGGACATTTTTGGATTGTCGATCTGTTTGAGAAATGCACTTTTGGAACGGCGATCCTTTTCGTTGCTCCGATGACGGGTGCGTACTTTGTCATGCGGCTCGTGTTGCCTGTGGTACCGATTTGGGCGTTGCATTGGATTGCCGTCTTGTCATTGTCTACCGCGCTTTATGCGGCGGCGATGGCCTTGGTTCAGAGTGAAGCACGGCGGTTTTTTGCCTATCTATTTATCAGTCAATCTTCGTTGGTCCTGGCTGGTCTTGAATTAGCCAATCCGATCGGCATGACGGGTGCGCTCTGCATCTGGTTGGAGATAGGATTGTCGCTGGGTGGACTCGCGCTGACCTTGCGAGCCGTTGAATCACGGATCGGGCGAATCTCGCTCGAACAATATCATGGCTTGTTCGACCAGATGCCCCATCTCGGGTCGCTCTTCTTGTTCACGGGATTGGCTTCTATTGGCTTTCCCGGCGGGCTGGCGTTTGTTGGAATGGAGCTGTTGGTCGAAGGCACCGTTGAGGTCTACCCGTTGGTGGGAACCATCATCGTTCTGGCGACAGCGATCAACGGCGTGGCATTGCTCCGCGCATATTTTCGAATCTTCACCGGCACACGACATGTCGCGACGGTCTCCATTGCGGCTCGCCCCGCGGAAAGACTGGTAACTATCACGTTGAGTTTATTGATCTTGGCGATCGGGATCTGGCCCGGCTCAGCAATCCACTCGCGATATCACGCGGCCGAATCATTGCTGAAGATCCGTCAAGAGTCCGGTATCGATCGAGGATCCGAATCCTCCGAGCCCGTGTCGCATCCGCCATCGGATGAGTCCAAAAATTCGGCAAACCATTGAAGTTTCAAACAAGCCTAACAACCGAGGGAAAACATGCCTGAATCAAAGAAACTATCGCAAACGCTGCCGCGCGACTTGGTAGCGGGGCTCATTGTTTTTCTGGTGGCCTTGCCACTCTGTTTGGGAATTGCGTTGGCCTCCGGTGCGCCGCTCTTTTCCGGATTGATTGCCGGGATCGTCGGTGGAATTGTTGTCGGATCGCTCAGTGGCTCCAACACCAGTGTCTCCGGTCCTGCGGCAGGGCTTACCGCCGTTGTTGCTTCGCAAATTAGTTCGCTGGGATCGTTCGAGGCTTTTCTGTTAGCGGTCCTTTTTGCCGGAGTGGTTCAAGTAGGTCTGGGGTTCGCACGGGCCGGCGCGCTGTCGGCGTTTTTTCCGTCAAGTGTGATCAAGGGATTGTTGGCGGCGATTGGTGTGATCTTGATCATCAAACAAACACCCTACCTGCTCGGTTACGACATGGTTCCCAAGGCTGCCAGTCATGGGCATTCCAACATTCTGGATCAGATCGCAAAAATCTTTACTGGAGAAATCCACTGGGGTGCGCTGACTATCGGAGGGCTATCCATGGCCTTTCTGATTGTCTCCGACAAAATCAAAGCCATGAAGAACTCCCTAGTACCGGCACCGTTGGTGGTGGTCTTGTTAGGAGTCGCCATCGGCATCCTCTTCCAAAAGTTGGGAGGACCTTGGGTTTTATCCGACGGACCCCGTTTTATGGTTAACGTTCCTGTTTCGGATGGTCTTGGTGGCTTCATGAAACTGCTCGTCTTACCAGACTTTGGGCAATGGGCGAATCCTGCAATTTACGTCGCCGGTTTAACGCTCGCCATTGTCGCATCATTGGAGACACTCCTTAATCTCGATGCCGTCGACAAACTCGACAAGTACCAGCGATTGTCACCGCCGAATCGTGAGTTGTGGGCCCAAGGTGCCGGTAACATCGCCTGTGGGTTACTTGGTGGTTTACCAGTCACGAGCGTGGTTATTCGTGGGTCCGTGAACGTGAATTCTGGTTCCTGCACAAAATTGTCAACAATCTTTCACGGTGTGCTGTTGTTCTCGTGTGTCCTGCTGATACCGGTTTATTTGAATATGATTCCGCTGGCATGTCTGGCGGCGATTCTATTGATGACCGGATACAAGCTTGCTAGTCCCAAGCTCTTCAAACATATGTGGAGTGACGGTCTCTCGCAATTCTTGCCGTTTATTTGCACCCTTGTCGCCATTGTTGCGACGGATTTGTTGATTGGTATCGTGATTGGTATGGTGGTCAGCCTGCTCTTTATTTTGAAGAGTAACCTCTCGCAACCGGTTCGACAAATCAATGAACAGCACGTGAGTGGCCCCGTGCGCCGGATCGAGCTGGCGAATCAAGTTAGTTTTCTCAATAAAGCGTCGCTGGAAAAAGCCTTGCGCAGCATTCCTGAGGGTGGCGCCGCAATTCTTGACGCGCGGAGCACCGATTACATCGATCCAGACGTGCTCAGTTTCATCCGCGAGTTCAAAGACGTTACCGCACCGGCTCATGATATTCGCTTGAGTATGCAAGGTTTTCGCGAGCGTTATCAACTTGCGGATGATGTGCAATTTGTCGACTTCACGCCCCGCGAAAAACGAGCCGAATTGAAGCCCAATGACGTCATGAAAATACTTCAGGACGGTAACGAGCGTTTTTGTACCGGAAGAGGTCTGGACAGAAACGTACAAAACTACGCTCACGCCGAGAAGAGTGGACTGCAGCCCCTGGCCGTCGTGTTTAGCGGCGTCGACGGCAGAGTCCCCGCCGAGCTCATTTTTGATCTTAGCCTGGGGGAACTCGTGACCGTGCGCTTGGCTGGTAATGTGATCGGTCCGCGGGTCCTTGGTAGCTTGGAGTACGGATGTTTGGTCGGCGGAGCCAAACTGATCGTGATCATGGGACACCGCAATTCCGGCATGGTCAAGTTAGCTCTGGAGGAGGCCATTGCCGGGAAGTCGCAAAGTGCTTTGTCGCCAAGCTTGACAGCCATCTTGTCGGAGATTCAGCAATCGATCGAACCGGGCGAATTGCAGTTGCTGCGGAGCGGTGACGAAGCGGCCAAGACGCGTCTCGCCGACAAGGTGGTGCACCGCAATGTGAAACATACGGCCGAGCAGATTTTGTCGCAAAGCGACATTATCAAACGACTCGTCAACGAAAACAAAGTGGCGATCGTGGGAGCCGTATTCAATTCCGAGGATGGACGTGTCGAGATGTTCTGAAGTGACAAAACGGGAGCGAGGACCAAACCTGAACGCTTTATCGACTCACACAAGAGCCGGTTTAGCCGAATACCGCTAGGTTAAGGTTTCGATGAGCCTTTGGAGTTGGCCGTTTTAGGCAGCGTGGTTGGGCGGGCAATCGACGAACCACGTGTTAGAATCAAGTCGCTGGCTAAACGCCGCAACGAATGTTGCGAGACCATGCCATGGGACTGGAAACGGTTCAACTCCTTCGGAAGTAAAGGCTTCGACAAATGACAATCACTCCCGCGCTGCTTCGATTGGTCCGCTTGTTGTTGATGGCGATGCTGTGGAGCGTTTGGCTCACGCCGGCCGTGGTCTTCAGCGCAGCGGATCAACCCCTGCACGTGTTTATCCTGGCTGGCCAGTCGAACATGCAGGGTCATGCTCAAGTGCGGACATTTCCCCACATCGGTATGGACCCCGCAACGGCACCTCTGTTGGCAGAAATGCAAAATGCCGACGGAACACCCAAGGTCTGCGACCGAGTTTGGATTTCATCGCTCGGCAGCGCGGACCAGGAACAGTTCGGTCGATTGACGACCGGTTATGGCGCCGCCGTCGGTGGTCCCAAGATTGGTCCCGAGTTCACCTTTGGGATTCGCATGCAACAACACGTGAAGGGGCCAATCCTGATCATCAAGACCGCATGGGGTGGCAAGAGCTTGAACACGGATTTTCGGTCACCAAGTGCTGGACCTTACGTTTTTGACGAGAAACAACGGCAGCAATTCCAGAAACAAGGAAAAGACATCCCAGCCATCCAAGCCGAAAAAGACCAAGCGACCGGACAGTCGTATCGTCTGATGATCGAACACGTGAAGTCCGTGCTGGCGGATATCAAGCGAGTGTATCCTGACTACGATCCGGCTCAAGGATACGAGTTGGCCGGCTTCGTTTGGTTTCAAGGTTGGAACGATATGGTGGATTCGGGCACCTATCCGAATCGCGATCAACCGGGCGGCTACGATGCCTACACCGATGCGATGGTTCACTTCATTCGCGATGTACGAAATGACCTTCAAGCGCCTAAGCTGCCCTTTGTGATCGGAGTGTTAGGAGTGGGTGGTCCGGTCGAAGAGTACGGCCCGGATCAACAACGATACCAAGCCACCCACCGAAACTTTCGTCTGGCAATGGCGGCCCCAGCTCAACTGCCGGAATTCCAAGGAAATGTTGCGGCGGTACTCACCGAGAAGTGTTGGGATCAAGAGCTGACCAAGTTGCGCGCCCAAGAAAACGTGATCCGACAGCAAGTGAAAAAGCTAGTCTCCGACGGCAAAATCGAATCCGCCGAAGAACGGGCAACCTTCGAGAAACTCCGAACGGAACAGCTCTCCGACCGCGACCGACAGATTCTGGACACGGGCATTTCGAATGCGGAATTTCATTACCTGGGCTCGGCGAAAATACTCGGCCGAATCGGGATCGAGTTTGCCGAAGCAATGGCCGCACTTCGAAAACAATGACGGCACGAGCCCAAATCCAAGCGGGGCGGGGACCCGCTTCGCCCAATGGCTGCTAACGGATTCGCCACATGGCGTCGCCAAGCGAGTCGGTCGCTAAGGTGGGCCTGCGTTGAGCGAGACTGCGGTTAACAAGGGAGCGAACATGCTCCCACTTCTTTCGACGCGAATCGCTATAATCCTGGCGGAGCATTCTTTCGATTTCGCGCGAGGTGATATCATGCAACGGTGGTTGGTGGCCTGGTTGGTTGTCTTGGGATTCTCGGGAGCGATCGCAAACGGACAGACTCGAGAAGAAAAAGTCCGCAACGACAAACAGAAGATCGAAGCCGAAGGGTTTTGGATTTATAACGACTTGAAGACGGCCTTCGCACGGGGGAAGCAGACGGGCAAACCGATCTTGGTAGTGCTTCGTTGTTTGCCTTGCGAAGAATGCGTGAAGTTGGATGACGACCTTATCGATCAAGACGAGATCTTGAGACCGTTGCTGGAACAATTCATTTGCGCGCGACAAGTGGCTACCAATGGCTTGGACTTGTCGCTGTTTCAATTCGACACCGATCAATCGTGGGCCATGTTTCTGTTCAACGCCGATGGCACAATCTACGGACGGTTTGGGACTCGCTCCCATCGCACCGAGTGGAACGGAGACGTTTCGCTGCCGGGCATGGCGGAAGCGTTGATTGGCGCTTTGGAATTGCATTCCAATTATCCGGCCAACAAAGCCGCACTGGCGGGCAAACGCGGCCAGCCGGTCGAATTTGCAGCACCCGAAAAATTCCCTAGCCTTGCCGGCAAGTTCACGGATTCATTGGATTATTCGGGGAACGTCGTCAAAAGCTGCATCCACTGTCACCAAATCGGCGATGCGCAGCGTGATCTCTACATTTCGCGCGGGCAACCGTTTCCGGAAGAAGTGTTGTTCCCTTACCCACATCCCAAGTCGATTGGCTTGATTTTGGATTCCGAAGCCCGAGCGAAAGTGCTACAAGTCGAAGAAAATTCCTGGGCCGCGCGGGCCGGCTTCCTCGCGGGCGATTCGATCAACCAAATGGCCGGGCAACCCTTGGTGTCGATTGCCGATGTGCAGTGGGTCCTACACAACGTACCGGCGTCCGGCGGCCAAGTCGTCGTTGACGTCACGCGGAATCGTCAACCGGTCCAGCTGACTTTGGAACTACCCGCCGGTTGGCGACGCGCCGGCGATTTGAGTTGGCGTTCGTCCTCTTGGGGCTTACGGCGAATTGCCACCGGCGGCCTCTTGTTGAAGCCTTTGGATGAGCCATCGCGACGCGAACGAAAGCTGGGCGATCAACAAATGGCCCTCCGCGTGGATCACGTTGGCCAATACGACGCCCACGCGGCCGGGAAGAACGCTGGATTCCAGCAACACGATATCTTGGTGCAAGTGGATGGACGCCGCGACCTGATGACGGAAGCAGCGGTGTTTTATCACCTCACCTCCACTCGCAAAGCAGGAGAAAAGGTGGACGTGACGGTCATGCGAGGCGACCAGAAGATCGAGCTACAGCTGCCGATCCAATATTAAGCCTGGATCGCTTTAGAATCGGATGGGCGTCAGAACGATGTTGCGGTACTCGACGGGGCCGTGGTCACCTTGGAGCATCAAAGGTCCAGGTTCTCCTTCGGCACTGTCGAGCGCACCGCCCGTGATTCCAGGGATCGTCTGGCGATCGATGATTCGTTCGCCATTGAGTTCGATGCTAACGACGCGGCCAACCAAGCGGATCTTCACTTGTTGCCATTCTCCCGCCGGCTTCGCTGCGTTGAGACTCGGAGTCAAGTATCCGTAGACGCCGCCAATATAATGGCTGTCCGCGTCCTTGCCGTGATTGTCTTCGATCTGCACTTCATAACGACCACGCAGATAGATGCCACTGTTGCTGCCTTTGGGGTAGCGGAACTCCAGGGACAGCTCAAAGTCGTTGTACGCCTCGTCCGTAATCAAGTTGTTGCCCGGTTCGGCGTTGGTCAAAACGCCAGCGACGACCTTCCAACCATTCTTGACATTAGCGTGTTGTACATGCCAACCGGTCAAATCGGATCCGTTCAATAGCGGGATCGGTTCGCCCAGTTGTGGTGTGCCGCTGCGTTCCAGCTTGGGGGCTCGATGGGCGACCCAAGGCAAAGTGCCGCCTTGGCCGTCCGTTACCACGCCGCGTAGGAGCTCGCCCTCGAGAGTCCCTTCGACGACGATCTCTTTCCGACTGGGTTCCCACTGAGGCGGTACCGCGAAGCGGAGATGGGTTCCATCGAACCGAATCTCCGCCACCGGTCGAGCACTGCCGAATTGGCCAACATACGAGCCAACCAACGTGCGGTACCCCGACCGTTTGATTTCGAACCAGGACGGGTATTCGCCATCTGCCCCTTGGACCGTCAAGTCCCAACGGCCCATGATCAGATTGGGGTCGGGTTCCGCGTTATTTTCTTGCCCCAGCACCGATTGGCTGAAAATAATGGTCGAAACCAACCACAGCAGACCACTTCGCAACATCATCGTCATGGAACCTAAGGCTTTTCGAAAACGGTTTGGATGGACGACTGCTTTGTCAACACTTGACTTTGGGGTTGGTCTGGCAAAACGGTCAGGAGTTTTTACCAGACCCAAAGTTTTGGTTGCGAAACCGCACTACTTCTTTTCGGCCAAGGCTTTGGCTTCGATCATGAGTTTACCCAGATCCAAGGTTTCGCCGTCTTTGATTTCGAATTCGACCTCACCGCGTTTCCCGGCGATCCCCTTGCCGCCTTGTTGCAGGTCCTTCATGTATCCGCACCGAGAGTGCCAGAATTGGAAGCTCCATTTTCCAGCTGGGATTTTTTCGATCGAGAATTTTCCTTCGGCGTCGGTGACGGCAAAGTACGGGTCGTCACGAATCAGCATATAAGCGACCATCCATGGGTGGATGTCGCACTTGACCACCGAGGGGACTTTGTCGTTTTTGTCAAACGTCACGCTAATTTCGCTGTTGGGTGGCAAATTGAGATTCTTGGCGTTGTTGAACGATGCCACGTTGCAATTGTGTCCGGCCGCATCGCTGTTCTTCAACTTGACCGACTGACCGGTACGGACGGCCAACGTCGCGGGAACAAAGACACACTTGTTGTTATCGAGTACGGCTTCTTCGGTTGGAACCGCTTTCAAATCCGGATGGACTTTGATTTCTTCGCGGGGCTTCAGAAGCAGCATCACAAACGCGCCCTGCAATTCGTTGTTCGCGCCAACGACCAGGCTTTGGTCGTAGATCACATTGCCATCGGCCAAACAAACCGCTTGGTCTTTATTGACGTCCGACTTCGCCGGGGCCGGCACGGTGCCATCGACAAATATCTGTCCGGACAAAGTACCGTATCCGTCTTGACCAAAACCCGAGGCCAGCGAACCGACATTCATAACGACGGCAGCGAAAACCGCTGCCAATGTGGAGCATTTCCACAATCGAGCTGCTTGAACAAGCATTGCATTCTTTCCAAAAGAGGGGAGTTGAGGTGGGAGTCGAATTATAGCCCAGCAGAGCACAAAACTCAACGGTCCGGCGTTGGAGGGCTACACGGCTCGGCAACTGGCTGACACGCTCCGTAGGCTGTCCGCGGCTCCCTCAAAAACGGAGCTTTTGGCAGTTACCGTGCAGGGTTTTGGAACTGCCTGTTCGATACATTTTGAATTTTTCATTCTTCCTTGGCCATTATTCATTCAACCGAGGGTCACAATGGGGCGATTTTCAGTTAACTTACCGGTACGGAGCTTCCGCCAGCACCGGTGGGGCACGCGAAGCCTGTGCCGGAATCGGCGCTCGGATTTTTCGTTCCCGGCGACGCATGTCGTTCGGCGGCCGGCCTAGTCAGCCCAAACGGCTCCCGAACCGGACCTTCCCCAAACACGGACCAAGACCATGTGGCGACGAACCACCCTCAGCACCCGAAATACCGCGACCGGCGGCCTGTCGAACCATCCGCGGACGGGCAACAAGTCGAACACGCTCCTGATTGTTGTCCTGTTGGGGGTGTTGATTGGATTGCCATTGTGTACCTGCGGCGGTTGTGTTGCCAGCATTTTTTTCGGGGTCAGCGCCGCGATGCAGGGTTCGGAACCGTACAAACGGGCCGTGGCCGAAGCCCAAAACAACGCCGAAGTGCAGGAGCTGCTCGGAGAGCCGGTGGAGGCGGGCTTTTTGGTAACGGGCTCGATCAACATGAACAACGACGGTGGGGATTGCGACATCCAGATCCCGATCAGCGGTCCCAAAAGCAGTGGCACTTTGCGTGTTCGGGGGACTCGCAACGGCGGAACCTGGGAATACCAGGAGATTTCGGCGAACATCAACGGGAAGACGGTGGACTTGCTGCAGTGAACCGGTAGACTTCGCGGCCCGTCCTTGGTTAGAATCGGGGTTCGCGCACAGAGCAAGCTGGATGGATGGCTGAGTCTGGTTTAAGGCACCGGTTTTGAAAACCGGCGTGGGGGTAACCTCACCGGGGGTTCGAATCCCTCTCCATCCGCTCGTCGCACGTGCGACTTACGGGAATCGCCAACGAGGTTCAATCCAGCGATTCCGCATCATAAAAGTCCAAGGCCCGGTGGCCAGCAAGTTGAGGTTGGGAATGAATCGTTGTTTTTGGATGGTGGGTTGTTTGGTCATGTTGGCGGTGCTGGGATGTGATAACAAGCCCCAACAGGGAGAGGCCGACACCTCTCAAACGAAGACGTTTGGCCCCGAAGGCATGAATACGGCGGGCATGGGTCGACCGGCCGATATCGAAAACATCAACCCCGTGATCGCGGTCAAGTTCATTGGCAAGCACAAGGGCGACGACCCCAAGCCTCGGCATGTGACGTTGTCGATGGCCGAAGCCCAGATGCACATGCCGGGCGGCAAGTTTTTGGCTATGGATACACTGCGAATCGGTTTTTACGTCAACACCTTGGACGTCGATCCCGCAGCCAGCGGTTTGGGCGCCGAGGAAGCAGTCAAGCTGCGTGACCATTTGAAAGGCCCCGACTTCTTCAACGTCAAGCAGTACCCGACTGCCGAATTTGATGCCAAGTCGATCAAGCTCAACGAAGACGGCACGGGCGAAATCACCGGAACCTTCAAGATGTTGACCCAGTCCCAAGAACTGACGATCCCGGTCACCCACAACG
The DNA here is from genome assembly GCA_016795075.1 of Planctomycetaceae bacterium. Classification (GTDB taxonomy): domain Bacteria; phylum Planctomycetota; class Planctomycetia; order Pirellulales; family Pirellulaceae; genus M30B19. Next base: position 17,691 of record JAEUIP010000037.1, read on the forward strand.
CCGAAAAGAAGCTGTTGGAAGCAAAGTTTGAACTGGATCGAACCAAGTTTGGCATGACCTATGGCGTGGAAAACGTCGCCGAGATGGTCGAAGTTCAAATCAGCCTCGACGGCAGCAAAGGCTAATGGCGCGGGATAGCTGGCATGGGCACTATTGGCGTTCCGTTCTATCGGGACGGGTTGCCGGAAATGTTGGCCAGTGGATCGCAGGGGTGTTGGATCATTGAAAGTGCTGGCCTTGCCAGTCGGCACGCGAGTGTTACAATAGGACGCTCGCAACACGCGAAATCGTTGGCGCCTCCCAGGAGCGCCAACGAATTTGGGTTCGTAGCTCAATTGGATAGAGCATCGGTCTTCGGAACCGAGGGTTGGGGGTTCGAATCCCTCCGAGCCTATTAAGTAGACGTCGTTCATCGAGATGGAACGACCCAGTGGGCGAATTCTTGATTGCCTGTCTCGGTGATATGTCACCTGATAATCGGTGGTTAGGTTCTGCTTCTGCCTCGAATCGGTTTTGTACTGCAGACGGGCTCAGATGTCCCAGGGATTGAATCTGTGAAACAGGCCGTAGGTGTTCTCCACGTTTAAGTCAAATGCTGGCACTTGATGCGCCGCCTCATAACACCAACGACGAAATAGCTTAACGACTCCCGACGCATCTGGCCGAGCGACACTGTCGTCGGGGTGATAGTATCGGAGAATGCTCTCAATCTGCACGCAAATTCGGCAATTCCCGAACAGAGGCCACGAACCTTACAATTCCAGCTTCGGTCAATTAAAATACCCTGGAGTTGGCGATTGCAGGAAACCGAACATTACAACTACAATACTGTGTACTGCGTCGCTGGGCTTCCATTGCGCTTGCAGAATTTGAAAGATTAGATGTGGCAAAGGCTTCTGTAAAGAAAACGGAATTGAAAGAACTTCCCGGTGTGCCGTTCGAACGGTTTGAGGCGGGTGTACGCGCTCTGGTCGAGTTGCGTGATCGGGGGAAATTTCTCGTGTTTTTAGCTCGAAGGCGATCGGCGCAACTAATCGGACCGTCGGAGGAATTTATCCAGAGATTGTCCGCCGAGTTGAATTTATTAACACTCGAAGCGTCCGATGCGAGTGAAGTGTTCGAAGAGATTCGGCAGTTCCTCTCCTCGCGAATTGGAATGCACAGCGACCGTGTCGTGAGTTTCCTGCTGAATTCCGTGTACGACGACAAAGATGGGAAGCTCTCCGCCGGCGACAAACAACGATTGCGAGAAACGCTGAAAAAGAAAGTCGCTCTCGTCGAACAGGAGTTGTATACCCCGTCGTTACAAACCCGCGAACAACGCTTTGGAAGTACGACCGCAGCGTGCTTGGAAGACTTGGAATTTGAACTCCTTTCAGAACGCAGTTCGGCATCGCAAAAAGACCCGTTTCGCGATCCGTTTTTGCGGTTGCGGCTTCGATACTCAAAAGGAACCGAGGATGTACAAAAGTTTGGCTTCCTCAATTTTTGGGGCCCCAACCCCTTTGCCACGTCCGAGTTGCACAGTTTCGAATTCGAGTGCGACGAGTCCGATATCGACCTTTTGATGCTTCGGCTTACAGCAGCTAAGCGACGTTTACTCGCCTCACGTGAAGAGAAGTCGGCGAATGGCTGAGAAGTTGATCGAAACAACCGTTGTGTTTCCACCGATTCAAGATATTGAATCGCCGCGGGAGATGATAGAACGCGCGAAACTAGCATTGCGACAACACGTTTTAAGCCTTGAATCGGCGGGCTTCAACATCGATTTTATCGACGGCGGAAAATCGAGTTTTATTGCACGCGATTTCGGGATAGAAGTTTCGTCCTTGGTGAGTCCCGCGCAAATCGTCGATTCGAGAGAAATGCGACAGGCGAAGGTACGACAACTTCAAAACCCGGCCGATGTTCGAGAAACACGAATCCGCGAGTTGGAGCACGAGTGCCAAGAACTCAAGCTAGAAAAAGAACGTCTCCAATCGCGGGTTGCCGAAGAACGTCGGGCAACTGCAAGAGTGACTCGACAGTACGACCAATTACTGATGGAATTCAACAGGCTCCAACAACATAATGAAAACTTGTTGAGCTATTCCAAAGAGCGACAGCGCGCGGTCGATACAACGACTGAGTTGCTTTTACATAAACAGAATAATTCTCTCCGAATTTTTGAGCGATACGAAGGCATCGTAGAACACGTTCTTGGCGACGACGTCACTGTGGTATTCGAAATCGACGATGACATTGTGGAACACAAGTACGGACGAGACCAGTTCATTGATCGGCAACTTCCGAACGAAGGTGATCGCATCACTGTTTACGTACATGTTGTTCATAGTTCGGTCGCAACCGAAGATGCGCCTTCTTTAGGGGACTACGAAATCGATGAGTCGGACGACGAAAGAAGCAGAATCGCCGGGCCGATCGAGTTCTGATTCTGCGCGACGAATTGAACTCTATTTTTTCGCCTGCGGTCATGGCGACACTATCTTAGTCCGATTGCCCGACGAACGTTGGGTCATGGTCGACTGCTATCTACCAAAGCACAACGGAGTACGAAAACGGTTCTTTGAATTCCTCGACCAACATCAGATCAAAGATCTTGCTGTCGTTTTCCAAACGCATCCCGACTACGACCACTACCTCGGGATGCACGACGTGTTGGCGCACTTTATCGGCGCCGATGACAAGTCAGTCGGCCATTATGTGGACAGTGGCCTGAATGCGCAGCAGATCAAGAGATTGCTCGTCGAGCCGAAGCGGCCTGGACGGGACGAGTACCAGAAACTGCATAAAGCTTTGCAGAACTGGCATAAAGACGGTAACATTTTTCGGCACTACGGATTGGACGCTGAGCGTCCACCCATCTCTCCAAAGGGATACCGAGGGAAGATCGATTTCATTCCCATCGCGCCCGATCCAACCACAATACGGAATTTGACTGAATTGGGCTTAGAAAGTTACCGCAAGAACCCGCAGGCAAAACTCGAAGCCAATGATCTGTCTCTGATATTGGTACTTGCTGTAAAAATTCAGAACACGGAGTTCAACGTGCTCCTTTCAGCCGACGCTGGAATCGAGAGCATCACGAATGCTCTGCGAATATGGGGAGAACATGCGAGTGAAAACGGTATTTCGGACCGCTTCAGGGTTATCAAATTGGCACACCATGGCTCGATCAAGAATTACGTTCCGGAGCTGAGCGGTATGTTTGTTAATGATGGCTCTAGCAACGTCGCCGCCGTTTCGGCGGGCGAGCGTGTTGCGCTCCCTGATCGACAAGTACTTGCGAGTTTTCTCAAGTCGAATTGGATAGTAATGACGACGACAGTGCGAAGAAAACGGCAATTTGACCGGGTTGTGGGGTTGCACCTAAAGCGAGATTCGGAAGTGTCTTTTGAAGAAAGGACCATCTCGCTACGTTGGAACGAAAACGGCGAGTTGTCGTTTGGCCCACCGGACGCAACGGTTGCCAGCAGCGAATTAGATGCATATGCGTCAGCAAAGCAGTAGCTCGGCGTTAACGGCAGAACAGGAACTGGGGGACACACAACTTTCCTTTACGGGCAAAAAATGCTCGGTGCCGATCTCGCTCCATTCGCTCCGTGCGGGTTGACTTCTTGTTCAGTCAACAAAAAGTGTAGTGCCTCCGGAGACCCCCACGGAGCTTTGGGCCTGATTCTGATCAAGGACAAGTCACCTGTAGTTCCTGTTACGAGTTCAACAAATCAATTTGGTCAATGCTTGATCAGTGGTAAGCGGGGTCCGTGTTTCGCAGATCCTTCAACCGCCAGCGCAGCCCCGCAAAGTCGTAGTTGATGGCGGTCCCATCAGTCGTGACCGAGGTCGCTCCGGTGTTGAGAATGGCTTCGATCTTGGCGCTCGCGGCCGAGTTGTCGGTCATGGGTGATTCCGCTCGAAACGTTCGCGTGCACGTCTCACGTGCGTGTGAGTGGATCAAGATACGGGCAGATTCTTAGAATCAGAGATTTTGCGAGAATTTTGCGGCGTGATTTGGGCGGTCAAAAGTGGTTTTGAGCCCGTGTTTTCAGGGTCAAAACAATTTCGCGTAATACGCGATTTAGGTTTCGGAATTTCCAGACGATAAACCAACGATAACAAAGTCTTCATCGATTGCGATGTTTTTCGACTAGCGCTGCAAATGGCTGTGATACTGGTCTAGGTTCAGGAAAGAGGTCGCAACAGTGCGTAGTTCGATTGCACCGTGTCCTCAAAATGCAACCTGTACGTTGAAGCCTTCCGCAACCAAGTCGGTAATCACTGGTACGAAGTCCTTGTCACCTGCGACAAGGGTAATCTCATCATTCGCTTTATCGATTATTGTGTACGCATCTTTTGTCATTTGATGAGCAATGGCGACATCAACTTTCTTTTCTTTCCCATGCGACTTTTCATATGTTTTTACTTCAAAACCCTTTCGTGCTACCATCTCCCAAAAAGTGTCGGATGGTGGTGGCGATCCCCATAGTCTGGCAGCATCAATTTCGTTCTTATTCTTTCCGCACAGAAACATGTGCAACTTGCCGTAGTCGAGCTGCCAAGAAAAGTCCGTAATTTTCAAGTTCATTGCGTCAACGATATTCCGCGCCAGCCCACTTTTCACCGCTGCAAGTCGGGATCCTTCGATATAGACGTTCGAATTGTCGATGTAGGTGTAGGTTTTCATTGTCGGGAATTCCGTAGAAAGGTGTTGTAGTCTCAATCGAAGAACAATGATCGCCCAACTGCATCGCAGCTTTACGTCGCATTAGGTAAGTCCGGCAGATCCGTATACTCAATTCTCGGCAGGTTAAGTCGCTTGTACTCGAGCTTCGGAAAATCTTGAACTAGCTGAGTCTGAAGATCCTTTTGGATCTGATTGTGCATGTTTTCCATTCCTGAGTCCATTTCATCGAGCGTTGTCCTAAGGCCTCTGAGCACCCCGCCAAGCACTGGTATATCCCCAAGCATTTCCCAACCGGAATTCTTAAACCAAGTTGCCACAAAATACCAAGCACTTCTTGTCGCAAAATACGAACCGCTGCGAGCATTCTTCAGTGTCGCAATGATTTTCTCAAGCTCGTTTACGACTCTTAAACTGTCAATTTTTCCGCTCGCCAATATTTCCGCAATCGCAGCGATGATCGCATCAAAAAGCTCAGGAATTCTATTTTCTTCTCGATATTTCGCAAACAATCTGTCAAAGTCGAACCCACCAGTCGTATCAACATCTGCAAGCTTCCATTTGTGCTTATTTAGCATCACTTGATAGCTGTTTGCAATGCTTTGCATCGCATCTGCCCCGGATTTATCCGAAGAGTGGGTCGTTGCTTGGTCGAGCGCCGAATACAACTGCGTTAGCCAACTAGGGAGATCGTTTGGATGGAGCATTTCGACAATTCGCCCAACAGCGGAATGCGCTTTGGCTGCAGTTGGTTTCCGACGCCCCGGATCAAGAGAAAGAAACGCCGCGACACACTCTTGAACCGCTTCGCGAGCTTCGTGCGTCTTTTTTTCAAGTGTGCGTTGAAAGAACGTCTCTGATGTCGAAGCCATGATTTGTCTTGCCCTCATTCTACGAATAAAATTTTAAAGGAGTTTCCTCCGTCAGAGTTTAACCCCGTTTCGCTGCTCGGTCAACAAATGAATCACGGGAGATGGCCGAAGTTCCACCATCAATGGTACAACATGATTTGACCCCGAGATATCCATCGCTCGCTCATTTGAACAATTCGAAAGCGCGATCCCGACGTCGTTGCCCGCACTTTTTGCAGCTTGTAGTTCGCGACACGACGTGCGAGTACTCCCGGCCTTCGTGGATGCCATTGTAAGCGATGCGAGTCGTGTTTGCGTAGTCAGTTCTCTCCGTGCTGTTGCATTTCGGACAGCAACTGGGCGGAGCGTCTACGATCGGGGTCTTGGCTTTTCGTTTGCGTGCGAGCTTGCGCTTGACGATTGCTGGGGCTTTGGGCTTCGCGGCCAGCGTGGCTTTTGTGTTGGCCTTGACGGTGGTCTTGGTTTGGATGTTCTCCATGGTCAGATCTATATATGGCGTGTGGGGTGAACTAACTTTTGCGGTGTTTGGTTTTTGGGGCTGGAGGTTCGCCGCCGGCCGAAACGTCCAGTTGGATTCCTTGCATCGATGCGCCCCGTTTGGCAGCCGACGATAATCTTCAATATGTCGTTGTTGCGACCTATGGTTTCTTATGAAGCGGTTAGGCACTACGGCTTGGCCTTTGATGGTCAGATCGACTTTGGTCTTGGAGTCATCGCCCAGAAGATCTCGCAAGGCGTGATGCTTTGCGATCTGCTCGAGGGCAGAAAACAGTACTGCGCGACGGACGGTAGCGGCTGTGGACATCTAGCACTCCAAGTACGGAATCGGACCCAGGAATGATAGACGAGTGGTTTGCCCACTCCGCGCCCTCATGCACAGACACGAGCTAAAACAAAGAATCAAGGCACTACTAGATCAAGACCCCAACCTCGGCCGTAGACGGGTTGCGGCCATGCTTGACGTTTCAGATGGGAAAGTGCGATCAGTACTTCGGGAGTTGCGAAGAAAGCCAAAAATCCGCCGCTACCCTAGATGCGGCTTCATGCACATTGGCCGTGATTAAGGTACGCAACACGAATCCACAGGCAATATCAATCTTCAAGCTTGGTATCCGGATTTTCAGAGATCTTTCGAGCGATTGACTCAAGTTCCTCTAGCTTAGCTCGATTACGTTCAATCAATTCTGTCAAGTCCGAAAGTTGACTTACCTGATCATGCGATTTTGCTCGAAGCTTCTCGAGTTCTTCAGTTCGTTCAGTGGCATCTGCAGTCTCAGCTGCTAAGGTAGTTGCCACGGATTTGGCCTTTATTGCTTCATCCTTAATTGCATTCATTATACGAGTAACATCTGTGTGCATCTGAGTTTCGGATGCATCGCTTTGCTCGACTGAATTTATTACTGCCTTAGCGTCTTGATCTTTCATTAGTAAAAATTCAACTGCCTGCTTCGTGGTAAGAATTTGATGTCCGATTATCCCTTTAAGTAGATCGGTGAATCTGCGGTAAGTCAAATGTCTCGGGCGTTTGTTGGCGTCGCGACTCAATCCAACGGCTTCCACAATCACGTTAATGTCTCGAGCATTAATTATTTGATCGGTTGCATCGATATTGAAATAATCTGACAGGTCAGGGCCAGCCATTTGCTTACTTAAAACGTCAAATTGCCACATTGGAACTCGTCCGGTAAGCATGCAAATGACCGTGACCGCAATCCCGTAAAGATCAGTATATTCATTACGGACACCCGAGATCATTTGAGAGGGAGGCAAATAGCCAAGCTTACCGCCTGTGAGGCTCAATGAAGCTCCACGAGAAATCAACAGAGAGTTCAGGACTTTCGAGAGCCCGAAGTCATTAAGCTTGAACCGTGGTTGAGAAGGAAAGCTACTTGCAATCAATACATTGTCTGGCGAAATATCGCTGTGAATCACGCTGTGCTTGTGAGCGATGGCTACCGCTTCTAAAAGATCGAGCATTAGTGTAGCTGCAAGGTCGATTTGTAATTTCCCGATTTGAGGTCGGAGATCACCGCCACTAACGAATTCCATCACAAAAAACGGTATGTCACTGTTCTTGTCATAGCCAAAATCAAAAACCTTCACTACTCTATCAGTCAATTGACCCAGCTTCGCAGAGACCACGGCTTCTCGGAAGAAATGATGGCGGATACTGGGTTCATTTATACCATAAAGCCGGGAGGAAAGAATTGTCTTGATTACGACATCTCGGTCAAAAAGTAAATCGCGTGCCCTAAATGTCTGGCCAAATCCTCCCTGCCCGATTGGGACTGGATCGATCTCATACCTCTCCGTCTGAATAATCGCCATTTCTTTACTCACGTTTTCGAAAAGGTTGTGACAACCAGTCCACGTTTTTTAGAACGTACTTGAGAGTAGACTACTTTGCAACTTAGTACCAACAATTTCCTGTAGTAATATCGAACAGGTGTTTAAAAACTTCGTACTTCGGAACCGAGGTGCGTTTATCGCAAATGATTTGGCTTGATTTCATCACAGGACGGTCGGGTTTCCCCGACCGTCGCTAGTGATCTCGGAATGACACGTGCCGCGTCCAACGGCTACGCATCTCTGTCATTGCTACGACACAAATCGTGAACCTGCGGGAGGGATGGGGAGTCGGTGCTTTGGATGCGGCGGTTGATTCTCGCGCGGGATTCTAATCGCGGATCTCTCGCCCCAATTTTGAGACTTGCCAGAGTAATCATAAGACAAGGAAAACTCTGATAAGTAGCCTCCGTTCATCGAGCAAATCCATTTACCTAAAGTGACGATGCGCGTCTCACCCGATGAACAATCGTATCCTGGTGTCGGGTTGTCGTGATTGTAAATGGCATCGTAAATCTTAGTCATGAGGGTTCGAAGCGTCGGATCTGCCGCATAGAAATCGTTGTACTGTGTTCGTGAAATCAAGGCACACCCACCGTACGTCGAATACCAACTTCCACCACCGACGATATAAAAAGCGGCGACGGTTTGTTTGTTCGGATCGGTCTCATCATCCGCAACCTGATAGACGACCAACGCTTCAACTCCACCCCCAGAGCCGATAGCAGAAAAAGTGGCTGGTTCTCCCGCAGACTGTTTCAAAACTGTTTCGGCCCAAGCAATAAACAGAAACGATTGGGAAGCCGTCATCTCCTTATAGCTTTTCATCTTTTCGATTTCAGGTAAGATTCCCGCTGGAACTTCCCCGGACTCTTTCCAAGCCGTAAACAACACTTCGGGAGAAGGTTCCCCGACCGCTTGATTCGAAGGAGGAGACACCCAACTGCCCCAAACAATCTGTGCGGCAATTTCCTTTAGCTCATGGGGGCCAGCGTTGATGATCAATCCGGCTCGCGTACCCGATTGCTTCAATCCCTCGCGCAAGGCATCGGCTGCAGATGTTGCAGCAGCGGGGGTTAGCGCAACACCGGCCTGACCGGACGAAAGCGGCACCATCTCCTCTGCCGCGCGGGCTTGCGGAATGTTTGCAAGCTTCGACAAGTGATCACCCTGAAGGCGGAAGCCTGT
>JAEUIP010000380.1 GCA_016795075.1 Planctomycetaceae bacterium
GGACTGCCGACTCCATCACCTGCGCGAAATGCCGTTGCAATTCCGCAACTTGCTTGGCCACCTCGGCTTGAACCGCCGACTGGAAAGCGGCTTGTTCATTTTCTTCCTGGCTCATGAGTACATCATGGATTCGTAGAAGCTCCCTTCGGTCAACGCGAACTTATTGACCGCCGAACGAAGCCCCTCGTCGTTCGTCGCCGGTGGTGTAATCTGCGGGAGAATCAAGTCCTCCACTCAAGAGTAGACCGGTAACTTTTGCGGCGGCTTGGGCCAATTGTCCTTGTGATTGGATAGCGCGAACCGTCGCTTCGTAGTAGCTGCGACGTACAACCAAAACCTGCAAGAAGTCTAGTTCGCCAGAACGGTAGGCCAACTCAGATAGTTCCAAACTTTCCTTCGCTTGAGGAATAATCTCTAACTCGTATTTGCGCACAGAGTTGCTCGCCGAGTCGAACTCTTGTTGCACCCGCGCCATTCTCGAACGTATGGACTGTTTGAGTCGTTCCACTTCTTGAGCCGCTCGAACATAGTCCGCTTGGGCCGCCGAGATGTTCCCGGCGTTCCGGTTCCAAACAGGTAGTGGTGCAGACAATTGAACGTTGATGAGACCATGGTCGGTCGCGCGATCGTAGCCAGCACCGAACTGGGCCGTCACGTTGGGGATCATCTGGACTCGCTCTCGTTGGAGAGCCGCTTGTTTCTCGCACACGATCGCTTCGGCCGCGGCCAATTCAGGGCTCTGCCCCAGGATGTGACTGTAAGTCATTTCCCAGTCGTACGCTGGGGGCGGAACGTCCAAGTTACCCAGCAGCTTCGTTGGCGTTGTCGTTGTTAGGCCAGCAATCGCGGACAAGTCTTGCCAGGCACCACGATAGGCGACCTCGGCTTGTTCGGCGGCCAGGGTTACTTCACTGACTAGCGTCCTTGCTTGAAGCGTTTCAATCAGTGAACCTTCTTCAGCCTTTTGTCTTGCTTCCGCTACTTGCACGCCTTGTTTGGCGACCTCTAAGAATTCCCGAATCGTCGCCAGCTGTTCTTGGGCGGCAACGGCTTCGTAAAACCGAACGCGTACGTCGGTTAGGACTCGCAGACGCTGGGCATCGCTTTCGGCGACTTGTGCCCGCTGCGTATGACCCAAGACTTCGCGGTTCAGGGCCAGTTTGTTTCCGCGAACAAATTCTTGTTCAATAAACAGCCCGTGTTGGTCCGTATTCCGATCAGCCAGTTGTTGCCCAAAGTATCCCAACGTTGGGTTGGGGTTCGTTCCGACCTGTTCACGAAGCCCGGCTGCTTTGTCTGATGTCGCCAACGCCGCTTGGATCGCCGGGTTATTGGCAACCGCGATCGCTTCGACGTCTTCGAGCGTCAAAACCGACGGTGCCTCGCTGGCAAATTCGGTACTTTCCGCGTGACGGTTGGGTTCACCATACCCGCCGGACGTCGAGACAATCGGTGCATGGCCCCAAGAACTCCCATCCGTTTCTCGTCCATCGGTGTCGATTTCCGTCGCCCTTGTGGGCTGGGCGACCGAACCATTCGATTCGCGTTCGATGCCAACGGCGCACACCGCCACAACCGCGATGTTTGACAAACCGACGAAGAATTTGGACCGTTTCATGGCATCCGCTTTCCGGAGGATTGTTGAATTGGGTGATGGTGAGCCCCAATCCCGGTGCTCACCAACGGACCTGCCGAAGTAGGCTGGTTTTGAATGCCTAATCAGGGAAATCGGTACATTGAGGCTCGGACTTCGAAACATTGACTTCCGTAATTTCCGTTACCCCGGGACTTCGTGCGTCGACCGCTACAGCCCCTACAGTTTAGACCTCGATGATTCAAGCTACAGCCGAACCCGTCCCTTTCGGGGAGCGAGCACCGGTTCGCGGCCAAGCAAGGGTTCCCAACGATTCCCCGGCAAGACAACGCTGTGAAGCATTTTTTTGGCCAAAATAGGCCCAGATGGGCCGAAACAACCCTAGCCGGTTCGCGCGAGCCACCGGTTCGAATGGTCTCGCATTCAGAAAAGGCCTCAAAGGCGGACACAACAGTCAAGATACGCCGATAATGATGCTTCACAGCGCTAGCCAGAGGAGTAGGTCACTCTCTGGAGACACCCTGGAAATCCGATAATGTTTCTACGCCTCTGAAGGGTCTACCTGCTTTGGGGATAGGCTCTTAACTTAATTCAAGTCTAACGTTTGGCCGACGACAATTCGCCGTTCCATAAAATAGCTGCGTTCGACATCCCCAAACGGATTATTGAAGCCTTTGCGAACGTACAGTCTTTCAGCGGCCCGGTTGTTCTCGCGCACTTCCAAGGTGATCTTGCAAGCACCGATTTTCCGGGCAAAATCATCGACCGCATTCAGTAAGACCGATCCGACGCCGCGATTGCGATATTCGGGCAGAACGGCCAAGTCGTGAATGTTGACCAATTCTTTGGCGTTGAAGGTCGAGAATCCAACGAAACAAATCGCGGTCCCTACGACTCGACCTTCAATCGTTGCGACGAAGATCTTGCAGTTCGGTAGTTTGGCCAATTGTTCAGGAAGCGCTGCTTTGACTTCTTCGGTCAAGGGTCGTCCCAAGCCAATAGGGTCTGCGGAATATGCGTCGACTACTTGCACAACGGCCAATAGGTCCGCTCGGTCGTACATGTTCGCTTCCCGAACTTCAATCATCGCGGCATCTCCCGTATTAACTTTACCCAAATCCCAATCTTACATAGAGCCTATCCCCAACAAGGGTCAGACCTTTTTGCCAAAAGCTCTCATCCGATTCGTTCTCGACGTAGATAGGGCTGCAGCGCGGTTGGAATGCGAACCGAACCATCCGCGTGTTGATGATTCTCCAACACCGCGATGAGGGCGCGGCTCAACGCAAACGCGGTTCCATTTAGCGTGTGAAAAAATTGCGTCCCCTTTTTGTCTTTCTCTTTAAAACGCACATTCAAACGCCGGGATTGATAGTCGGTGCAATTGGAGGTGCTGGTCACTTCACCCCATTCGCCCATTTCCCCACGACCCGGCATCCAAGCTTCCAGATCGTATTTGCGATACGCGGGGCCGCCCAAGTCTCCCGTCGCCGTATCGACCACGCGATAAGGAACCTCCAACAAGTCGAACAAGTCACACTCGATTTGCTTCAATTCTTCATGCATCGCATCGCTTTGCTCGGGCAAACAGAACACGAACATTTCGACTTTGGTAAACTGGTGCACGCGGTACAGGCCCCGCGAGGCTCGTCCGGCGGCACCGGCTTCGGTGCGATAGCAATGGCTAATTCCGCAGAGTCGAAGTGGGAGACTTTCGGCTTCCAACGTCTGCCCCGCATACCACCCACCCAACGTAATCTCGGCGGTTCCAACCAGACACAAGTCCGTATTTTCAACGCTATAGACTTGGGTTTCTGGACCGCGAGGCATGAAGCCGATGCCCTCCAAGATTTCCACTTTCGCCAGGTCTGGGGTGATCGTCGGTGTAAATCCGCGTTGCATCAAGTGTTCGACAGCCAGTTGTTGAATGGCCAAATCCAACAAGACCAATTCACCGGCTAAGAAATAGAACCCCTGCCCTGTCGTTCGCGCACCGCCCTCGAAGTCGATCCACCCTTTCTCCGTTCCCAGGAGCAAATGATCCTTGACTTTGAAGTCGAAGACGCGCGGTTGGTATTTGCCCCGACCGACTTCCAAATTCGCCTGATCGTTGGCACCACGAGGCGCGGCGGGATGCGCCATGTTGGGAATCGTTCGTTGAATCACGACGATTTCCGCCTCGAGTTGATCGACCAACTTTTGTGCTGCATCTTTTTGCAAACGCAATTGTCGCCCGGTTTCAACCGCTTCGGCCCGCTGTTGCGGATCTTTGAGACCACCGATCGACTTCGCGATTTCGTTCGCTTGGCGATTGAACTCTTGCGCAGCCGTATCCGCATCTTTGCGCCGTTGATCCAAGGCCACCAAACTTTGCAGATCACAAGTGACACCGCGCTCTACACAATTTTGTTGAACGGCGGCGAGATTTTGCAAGATGAATTTTCGATCCAGCATTAGCTTAAGTCCTTGGAAGCGGATGTACGGGAGAGTTGGGCGTGATCGGCCATGGCCTGCCAGAGATGCGCGCTGGCAACTATGCCACGTTGAAAATCCTCGACGGAAAACTTTTCATTCGGGCTATGTGTGTTGTCATCATTTTGCCCCCAACCCAATAACAAGGTATCGACACCCAAACGATCTTTGAATTGAGAGACTATCGGGATCGATCCACCCGATCGAATCAAAACCGGCGGTTTTCCAAAGCCAGCAGTGATGGCATCGGCGGCAGCGGCCATGTGCGGACTATCCAACGGAACAACGATCCCCGACGCGGCGTGACCGACCTTTAATTTGTAAGTGAACATTTGGGGCACTCGAACTTGCACCAGTTGCTTCACCGCATTGGCGATCTTGACGGGATCTTGATTTTGGCACCAAGCGACACGTGAACTTGGCCGACGCTTTTGCCGGGACGATCGTTTTGCCTCCCTCGCCTTGGTAGCCTCCCGTAATTCCATTGATGTCCATGGTGGGGCGACTCCAGCAGCGTTCGATCGTCGAGTACCCAGGCTCGCCAAACGTGGCCCGGATCCCAACTTGTTGCAT
>JAEUIP010000381.1 GCA_016795075.1 Planctomycetaceae bacterium
CCGCAATATCCCTAAGCGATCCTATTGTAGTCTCGTTATGCATCCTCGCCTCCAGCACCAACAGCGAGGATCATTTGCAGGCTAAAGTGTTTGGTGCGGTACTGCTTGCCGTCGGCGGCAGTTATTAAGTATTCCTTAATAACTGAGTCGGAATCGACCTCGGAATCATCGCAAATGTTGCCGATATAGATGTTTACGTTGGCTACGCTGGTCTCGAAAAGCTCGGCAATTGCCTTCTGGGGCATCCAGACGGTGTTGCCTTCGACGAGCATCTGAACGCGGGTACTGCCGTCCTCGGTATCCAAAAACAAGAACTGCCGATTGGGTGGGGTTGGGAGGTCGTCAGACATTGCTAGCCGACCTCCGGTAGTGCAAACCCGATCGACGCCAGATTGTCTCGGATCGCTCTCTCAAGTCGATTGGACTCTTGGAACTGGCTAGCTAGCTCAGCGGTCAACTTGGCCATCTTGTCTTCGAAAAGCTCGCCATCGTCTTGGATCTCTTCCGCCCCGACATATCGCCCAGGAGTTAGCACATGACCGTGGCCAGCGATCTCTTCGAGTGTCGCACTTTTGCAGAACCCGGCAATGTCTTCATACCCGGTGCCCCGCTTCCAATGGTGGAAGGTCGAAACTATCTTGCTTGTGTCGTCGTCACTGAATGCTCGCAACACTCGGTCGACCATCGTGCCAAGCTTGCGGGCGTCGATGAATAGCACCTCTTTCCGCCGATCACGGAAAGCAGCTTTGCCTCGACCACTGGCGTTCTTGTTCTTCGTCAAGAACCAGATGCACGCGGGAATCTGCGTGTTGGTGAAGAGCTGGCCGGGGAGCGCGACCATACACTCGATTAAATCGGCTTCCACTAGAGCTTTTCGGATCTCACCTTCACCACTGGTGCTGGTGCTCATCGAACCATTGGCCAGCAGCAGCGCCATCGAGCCTTTCGGTGCCAGGTGATAGAGCATGTGCTGGAGCCAAGCAAAGTTGGCGTTGTTCTGAGGTGGCTGGCCATGTATCCAGCGTGGATCACCTTCCAGTTTTGCATTCCACCACTCCTTCATGTTGAAGGGTGGATTCGCCATTACGAAGTCGGCTCGCAAATCGGGGTGCTGGTCGCTTGTAAAGCTATTGGATGGCTCTTTGCCAAAGTTGAAGTCAATGCCGCGAATGGCCATGTTCATGGCCGCGAGTCTCCACGTGGTTGGATTGGATTCCTGGCCATAGACAGAAACGTCACCAATCTTCCCGCCGTGTTCTTCGATGAAGCGTTCACTGGAAACGAAGAACCCGCCGCTGCCCATAGCTGGGTCATAGACACGACCCTTAAACGGTTCGAGCATTTCAACGATCAGATTAACGATCGATTTAGGTGTGTAGTATTGACCGCCCTTCTTTCCTTCCGCTAGCGCGAACTGGCCCAAGAAGTATTCGTAAACGTGACCCAGAATGTCTTTGGCATCCAGCTCCTCATGCTGAAACGGGATCTCGGCAATTAAATTGATCAAGCCGACAAGGCTGCTTTGCGAAAGCTGAAGCCCCGTATAGCCCTTGTTGAGGACATTCTTGAGCTTTGGGTTTTCCTTTTCGATTTCTGCCAAAGCGTCATCGATCAGCTTGCCGGTGGAGCTGATCTTGTAGGTGATCTTCTTTCCGTTCTTGACCTCGATCTCGGTACCTTGCGGCAGTGGGGCGCTTTCCTGAATCGTCTTCCACCGCGCTAGTGCCGGCACCCAGAACACGTTTCGTTCGAGGTAGTAGTCGCGGATTTCCAGCTCATTGTGAATGGCTTCCGCGTACTCTTCTTCGGAGTCGTAGTCGTCACGATCTAGGTAGTAATCGTGTTTTTTGTTGCGTAGTTGAGCTTCAACCTCTCGTTGGCGAATCTCGAATGAATCTGAAACGTATTTGAGGAAGATAAGTCCCAGAACTGCGTGCTTGTAAACAGCCGCATCCAAGTCGGAGCGCAGACGATCCGCCGCGGTCCAAAGCTTGCGGTCGAGGTCGCGTAGGAATTGGTTCTGTTGTTCGGCCGTCATGGATTTAGCTTAATGAGGAAATCGTCGGAAGTATTGTTGACTTTACAGGAATTACCGCTGGTTTCGTAGTCATGGTAGGATATGTGCATTCCTCCAACAAGTAGTTCGTTTTGACTCCTGCTTGGCCTTCCACAATCGCCAGATGATTTGGAAGGCGGTGTAGGTTTTGCCGGTGCCGGTGGCCATGACCAGCATCAGGCGCTGTTGCCCTTTGGCGATTTCATTGAGGGTTCGGTTGATGGCGACTTCTTGGTAATAGTGAGGTTGTTTGTCGGTGCCGTCCGAGTAGTACGGTTGGGTCAGGATGGTTTCTTGGGCGGAGGTCTGAATGCCTTTCCATTGTTTGTCGATGGCCAGCAGTTCGTCGTAGGTAGGGAATTGGTCCAGCGCTAGTTCACGTTCGGTAGGGGTGGTGAGGCCGGTGCGATCGTGGAGCAGGAAGCCGGTGTCGTTGGAGGAGATGGCGAAGGGGGCATCCCGCATTTCGGCATTGACTAGGGCTTGCTGCATGCCATGCCCTAGCGAAAAGATATCTCGCTTGGCTTCGACCACGGCCAGCGCGACGCGGGGGTAGGCGTAGAGCACGTAGTCGGCTCGCCGGGGTCCATTGAGTGACTTGGGGCCTAGAATACGACGAGCGACTTTGCCACGGACGATGATGTGGCCATCGGTCAACCGCACTTCCTCGCGCACGGAACCCTGCTCCCAACCTCGCGACAAGGTCGCTGGCGAAACAAACTTGGAACAAATATCCCGTTCGCTAAAATCCGTCATTTGCATCGTGCCCGTCAATGAGTCGGAAGAACTGGCGGTAAGGATAACTGGTGGCGAGCCAAAGTTCAAGCAAGAAGAAGGCCAGGTGCCTGGGCAATTGTATTTACCGGATTTGCCATTGGGAGGTAGAAACCAAAAAGCGGGTCGTTCCACAAGCTGGATTATCGACCGTGAATTCGCGCTACGTACTTGGGGCGGGTTTCATCACCGGGTCGATCGATTGGATCAAGACGCTCGGCGTGAAGTATTGAACCGTGCCATTTTTCCCTTGGTTAGCCGCCTTTTCCGGCCGCCTTTTTTATGCGTTAAAATTCGCTGGTCCTTGAGTAACTTTAGCCTCGGCAATGCAAAGTGGAACGAAATGGGGCGAGGTTCATTTCGGCTGCTCGGTCAATGGTTGTGACTATTTCTCGATCAGCTCCGGTTGCACCTTGGTGATAACCTCCCGCAAGTGTTCGGTGGAGATGGCGCGGCCGATGTGGCCGTTGTTGCCTTGGACTGTGGTCGCTTTTAGCAAGGAGTTTAGGATGGCCTCTTCAACCGACTCCATCGCTGCTTGAAACAGGGGGCTCATTCGCTCGTTGGGCAGCTCGGTCAACTGCGTGACCGAATCCTTGGGCGCATCGGCAACCAGATTGGCGGTCGAAAAGGCAATGACAAAGTCCCCGGAGCCATTGCTCAAGTTGGCACCGGTCCGCGCCAATCCACCCACAGCGCGAAATGCCAAGCGATTCAAGTTGCGGTCCGATAGTGGTGCGTCCGTTGCCAGGATGATCATGATCGACCCAAACTCTTGGGTCGGATCGTTTGGCAGAGAAGCTGGTTCCCCGGCGCGACGTTCTTTGAGCCGCTGGCCGACGGGAACTCCTGCAATCATCAGGTTGCCGCCGAAGTTGGTTTGCACCAGTGCTCCCACCGTGTATCCACCGAGCTTGTCGCCCAGCCGGCGAGATGCCGTACCAATGCCCCCCTTGAAGCCCAACGCCATCGTCCCGGTGCCTGCCCCAACCGATCCTTCCGCGACCACGCCCTCTTGAGCGTTCTGGATCGCGGCCAGGACCTGTTGTTCCGTGACATGTTGGCCGCGAATGTCGTTGAGAAATCCGTCGTTGGTTTCGCCCACGACGGCGTTGACGGATCGAACGGTTTCGTTGCCCGGTTGATGAAGCGTCCAATTGACGACCGCTTCCATCGCGGTACCAACATTTAGTGTGTTGGTCAGTACAATGGGCGTTTCTATCGTGCCTAATTCCTGGACTTGCAACAGCCCAGCGGCTTTTCCAAAGGCATTGGCCACACAAACACCGGCGCGGACTTTTTGTTGAAACAGGTTGCCGGGATGCGGCAGGATCGCCGTCACTCCGGTTCGTATTCCTTCCCCGTCGACAATCGTGGTGTGCCCAACTCGAACACCTGCAACATCCGTGATGGCATTGAATGGCCCACAATCAAGATCGCCTACGCGGATTCCCAAATCGCGTAGTCGCGGTCGTTCCGCTTCCTGACCAGTAGCCACGGCCGAAAGGACCAAAAGAAGAAGCCAAACCAGACTATTACCAAAATGCGCATTCATTGACATCGATTCCCAGGGTTCGCTGAAAGAGTTGCGAGTCCTTGATCATGCAACGGTTGCGGCTGGTAATCAAGTTGAGGAATCTATCGTTTGGGGGATTGTAGTAGTTTGGCAGCAGCGGCACCCAACAAGATCGCTGGCAAAAACGACCCAACCAAACGGCTAACCCCGAGCCCCGAAGGATCGTCGACGGGGAGGGTCGGATTAATGAACGTGTTCTTTATTGCAACAGCCAGGAACGCCAATGC